>DATGKF010000015.1:0-50321 GCA_035294785.1 Caulobacteraceae bacterium
GGCGGGCCGCCTGATGAGCCGTTTCGCCGCCCGCACCTCGACGCCGATCCTGCAGACCGCCGCGCCGGCGCCGGCGCCCGCCGTCGAAGCGGAAGTCTCGACCTCGCTGGCCCCGCCGCCGGCGGCTGCGCCCGCCACGCCAGCCCCGGAGCCGGTCAAGGACGCGGCCTTCTTCCGCGAGGACGGCCTTCTGGATGCGCGCCTCAAGCTGCACGCGCGGCTGATCGACGAGATCGACCTCTCGAAGCTCGATAAGCTCGACGAGAAGGAGATGCGCCGCCAGGTGCGCAAGCTGGTGGGCGACTTCGCCCGCGAGGAGCGGCTGCCGCTGAACGGCGCCGAACTCGAGGAACTGGGCGCCAATGTCTTCGACGAGATGGTGGGTCTGGGGCCGATCGAGCCCCTGCTGCAGGACGACTCGATCGCCGACATCCTGATCAACGGGCCGTTCAAGGTCTACATCGAGCGGCACGGCGAGCTCGAACTCACGCCCGTCCGCTTCCGCGACAACGACCACCTCTTGCGCATCGTCAACCGCATCGTCGCCGCCGTGGGCCGGCGGATCGACGAAAGCGCGCCGATGGTCGACGCTCGCCTTCCGGACGGCAGCCGCGTGAACGCCGCCATCGCCCCGATCGCCATCGACGGCGCCGCCGTCTCGATCCGGAAGTTCACCAAGAAGCCCTACGACCTGCAGCGCCTGGTCACCGTCGGCGCGATGCCGGCCTGCGTCGCCGAATTCCTGCACGGCGCGGTCAAGAGCCGCGTCTCCACCGTGATTTCCGGCGGCACCGGCTCGGGCAAGACCACGCTCCTGAACGCCCTTTCCGGCGCCATCGACCACAAGGAGCGCCTGATCACCATCGAGGACGCCGCCGAGCTGCAGCTACAGCAGCCGCATGTGGTGCGCATGGAGACCCGGCCGCCGAACATCGAGGGCAAGGGCGAGATCCGCCAGCGCGAGCTGGTCAAGAACGCGCTGCGCATGCGTCCCGACCGCGTGATCCTGGGCGAGGTGCGCGGCGAAGAGGCCTTCGACATGCTGCAGGCCATGAACACGGGCCACGAAGGCTCGATGGCGACGATCCACGCCAATACGCCGCGCGACGCCATCACCCGCCTGGAGCAGATGGTGGCGATGGGCGGCATGGCGCTGTCGCCAGACGCCATCCGCGGCCAGATCGCCTCGGCCGTCGGCATGATCGTGCAGGTAATGCGCCTCTCGGACGGCAAGCGCCGCATGACCAGCATCACCGAGATCGTCGGGATGGAGGGGCAGGTCGTGCAGATGCAGGAGATCTTCACCTTCCAGCGCATCTCGACCGAGGCCGACGGGACGGTCGTCGGCGAATTCCGCGCCACGGGCCTTCGCCCACGCTGCATGGACGAGATGCTGCGCCGCGGGATCCGCTACGACACGGCCAATTTCGACCCCGGCCGGCCGCTGAGCTGACGCCCATGTTCGGCCTTCGCCTCGACCCCGGCCTCGCCATCCAGATCCTGATCTTCGCCGCGGTCTTCTCGCTGTGTCAGGCCGCCTACAGCCTCGTGCGCATGGGCGGGGCCAAGCGGGTGGTCAACAAGCGCCTGGCGCTCGCCGAGAGCGGGATGCAGATCGGCGATATGGTCGGCGAGCTTCGCAAGCAGCGGGGTCTGCGCCAGGACGGCCGACACGTGCTGAGCTGGGCCTGGCTCGCCGACCTCGTCGTCCGGTCCGGACTGCCGTTCCGGCCGCGCCGCTGGGCGGCGATGGTCGCGGCGCTTTGCCTGAGCGCCGCGTTCCTCGGCTTTGCGCTCACCCGCAACCCCTTCATCGCCGTCGCGCTGGGCGTCGGCGTCGCCGTCGGGCCGCCGCTCGCCTACCTCAAGTTCATGGCCGGCCGCCGGGCAAAGGCGCTGAGCGAACAGCTCCCGGACGCGCTGGAGGTGATCGTGCGCAGCCTCGAGGCCGGCCACCCTGTGCCGACCGCGATCGCCCTGGTCGGGCGCGAGATGCTCGACCCGATCGGCTCGGAATTCGGCATGGCCGGCGACGAAATCGCCTACGGATCGACGCTGGAGCTCGCCATCAGCCACATGGCGGCGCGCTGCCGCCACCCCGACATCGACCTCTTCGCCGCCACCATCCGCCTGCAGGACCGCTCGGGGGGCAACCTGGTCGGCCTGCTGCGCATGAGCGCCCACACCGTGCGCGAGCGCCGCAAGCTCAGGCTCAAGATCGGCGCCGCCACCTCGGAAGGCCGCATCTCGGCGATCATCCTCACCGCCGCGCCCTTCTGCGTGCTCGGCATCCTGCAGCTCATCCAGCCGCACTTCTACGGCGACGTGATCCACGAAAAGGTCGTCCAGTACGGCCTGGGCTTCCTCGGAACCTGGATGTTCCTGGGCAACCTCGTGATGCGCCAGATGATCAACATGCGGATCTGACGCCATGCAGGGCCTCTTCCTCCAGAACGGGTTGAACTTCTTCGCACTGGCGTTGCTCGCGGCGGGCGTCAGCGGCCTTGGGTTCATCGGCGTCCGCCATGCGCGCACCGGCTTCCAGCGCCGCGCGCGCCTGATCGACGCGAACGGCACGGCCCCGGCCGTGCCGACAGGCGGCGCGTTCGCCGCCTTCTCGGGCCTGGCGGGCGGCGTGCGCCGCCTTGGCGGCCGGGCCGAAGGGCAGGACCCGTCGCAGCTCTCGCAGCTGCGCAACCGCCTGATGCAGGCGGGGTTCGCGAGCCGCGAGGCCGTGGCCTACTACCTGGGCGCCCGCTCGCTGGCATTGATCGCAGCGACGGTCGTGACCGTGATGTTGCTGCCGCTGGCGTTCTCGAAGTCGGCGCTGGGCGCGATCATCATGGCGGCGATCTTCGCGCTGGTCGCCATCCTCGGCCCCGACCAGTTCATCAAGATGCGGCGCAAGGGGCGTGAACGGGAGTACCGGGACGGCTTCCCCGACCTGCTCGACCTTCTGGTCGCCTCGGTGCAGGCGGGCCTGTCGCTCGACGCCGCGGTGGCCCGAATCGGCGAGGAGTTGGCCAACCGCTACCCGAACCTGACCGAGCACCTAATGCTGATGACGCTGGAGCTGCGCGCCGGCCGCGCGCGCAAGGAGGCCTGGAGCCGGCTCGCCGACCGGCTCGGCATCGACGAGGCGCGTTCCTTCGCCACCATGCTGCGTCAGGCGGAAGACATGGGCACCAGCCTCGGCGACACGCTGACCGCCTTTTCCGAAGACATGCGCGCCAAGCGCATCCTGCGCGCCGAAGAGTTGGCCAACAGCCTGCCGGCCAAGCTGATGTTGCCGCTGATCCTGTTCATTTTCCCGTGCCTCATGGGGGTGCTGATCCTGCCGGCGGCCGTGCACATCGCCCAGGCGATGGGGCACAAGTAGGCCAGCTCGCCCGGCCATCGAGCCGCTCTATCCAACGCATCGTTCCAATCGATTGGACGCGGGCGCCCTGCGGGACTAGTCGTTCCCCCCGAGAGTTGAGGAGGAACCGACATGCCGCTCGCCAACAGCAAGACGCTCGACAACCTGAAAGCGGCCTTCGCCGGCGAGAGCCAGGCGAACCGCCGCTACCTGTACTTCGCCCAGAAGGCCGACGTCGAAGGCTACAACGACGTGGCCGCCGTCTTCCGCTCCACCGCCGAGGGCGAAACCGGCCATGCGCATGGGCACCTGGAGTTCATGGAGGTCGTCGGCGACCCGGCCACCGGCCTGCCGATCGGGGCCACGGACAAGAACCTGAAAGCCGCCATCGCCGGCGAGACGCACGAATACACCGACATGTACCCCGGCATGGCCCGCACCGCGCGCGAGGAAGGCTTCGAGGAGATCGCCGACTGGTTCGAGACGCTGGCCAAGGCCGAGCGCAGCCACGCCGGCCGCTTCCAGCGCGCCCTGGACGCGCTGGACTAGGCTCGCCGTCGCAATCCAGCCGTCATCCCCCGCTGCAGCGAAGCGGAATGCGGGGGACCCATGAATACTCACGCAGCACGGCGATCATGGGTGGCCCGAACAAGTCGGGCCATGACAGGTTGTTGTGGTTGGGAGATCCCAACAGATGTCCGATGAAACGAACGGCGAAGGCGGGCTCAAGGCGCCGTTCCGGCATCCGATCGATTGGCGGAGCGAGGCCTACTACGCGCTTGACCTGGTCGAGGCCGAGATGGAGCGGGTGTTCGACATCTGTCACGGGTGCCGTCGCTGCTTCAATCTGTGCGACTCCTTCCCGATCCTGTTCGACCTGATCGACGAGAGCGCCACCGGCGAAGTGAACGGCGTCGCCAAGGGGGACTACGCCAAGGTCGCCGACGCCTGCACGCTCTGCGACATGTGCTTCATGTCGAAGTGCCCCTATGTCCCGCCGCACGCCTTCGACGTCGATTTCCCGCATCTGATTCTGCGCCACCGCGCCGCCCAGCGCCGGGCGGGCCGGAAGGACTTCGTGCGCGATCAGCTGGGCGAGACGGACCGCAACGGGACGCTGGCCGCGCCGGTCGCCGGCCTCGCCAACTGGGCGACGGACCAGACGAACCGGCCAGTGCGCAAGACGATGGAGGCGCTGGCCGGCATCGACGCCGGCGCGCGGCTGCCGCGGTATCACGCGAAGACGGCCAAGGCGCTGTTGCGCCAGCCGCCCGCGCCCGACCCCGCCGGACCGGCGTTCGGCAAGCGGAAGGCTGCGGTCTTCGCCACCTGCTTCGTCGACTACAACGAGCCGGCGACGGCCGTCGCGGCCATGACGGTGCTGGCCCGGCTCGGCGTCGAGGCGGTGCTGGACTATCCGGGCTGCTGCGGCATGCCGAAGCTGGAAAGCGGCAACATCGCCGCCGCCGCCGCCAGCGCGGCGAAGACCGCCGCTCACTTCGCGCCGGCGATCGCTGAGGGCCGCGACGTGATCGCGCTCACCGCCAGCTGCGCGCTGATGCTCAAGTTCGAGTGGCCGCTGATCCTGCCCGAGAACGAGGCGGTGAAGGCGCTGGCGGCGGCCACCCGCGACGTCGGCGAGTATGTGGTCGAGGTCGCGAAGGCGCACGGCGCGCCGTCCGGGCTCTCGGCGATCGAAGGCGGCGTCACCCTTCACCACGCCTGCCACGCGCGCGCGCAGGCGATGGGCGTGAAGTCGGCCGAGATGCTGCGCCTGATCCCCGACACGCGCGTCGATGTCGTCGAGCGCTGCTCGGGCCACGGCGGCACCTTCGGCGTGATGAAGGCGACGCGGCCACACGCCATGAAGGTTGGCCGGCCGACGGCGCGGCAAGTGCGCGAGACGGGCAACGCCACCCTCTGTTCGGACTGCCCGCTCGCCTGCCAGCACCTCGGCGACCTGGTTTCCGCCGAAGCCGGACCCACGCCGCGGCGGGCGCACCCGATCGAGATCTTCGCCCAGGCGCTCGGAGCCGCCTGATGCCAGCCGCCGACCGCGTCATCACCAAGGCCGACATCGTCTCTGACCAGGCCTACGCCGCCGAGCGCGCCGCCCGCCGCGCCGCCCTGCTGCCCATCAAGCGCCTTCGCCGCGTTGCGCTGGGACCCTACTGCACCCTGATCTTCGAGAGCTTCGAGACCATGCTCTTCCAGGTGCAGGAGATGCTGCTGACCGAGAAGGGCGGCGAGGCGCAGATCGCCGACGAACTGGCCGCCTATAACCCCCTGATCCCCCAGGGCGATGAGCTGGTGGCGACCGTCCTCTTCGAGATCGACGATCCGGCGCGCCGCGCCCGCGTGCTGGCCGAACTGGGCGACGTCGAGGACCGCTTTTTCCTCGAGATCGGCGCCGAGCGCGCGGCTGGGATGGCGGAAGGCGATGTCGAACGCACGCGCGAGGATGGCAAGACCTCGTCCGTTCACTTCCTGCACTTCCGCCTGACGCCCGCCCAGGCCGCCGCCTTCAAGACCGGCGAGGCGCCCGTCCGCGTCGGCTGCGATCACCCGCGCTACGGCCATCTGGCGCAGCTGGCGCCCGAGACGCGCGCGGAACTGGCGAAGGACCTGGCCTAGGGCTGCGACGGGGGCGCGGGCGGCAGGTTCGGGTCGCACGTCTGCGGCGCCGGTTGGCCAAGCGCCGGCGCCGGCGGAACGTATCCGGCCGGGCACGGCGGCAGCGACGGCGGCGGCAGACCGTTGGCGAAACGCGCGCCATCGTCGCCGGTCGGGGTCGTCGTCGAGAGGTCGCTGGTCGGCTGCTGGCTGCTCTGCTCGACCTGATTCTTGATCATGTTGATGTAGGCGATGGTCGGCGGGCCGAGGAACACGACCGCCGCGATGATCAGCGCGACCACGACGCCAAGCGTCACCAGGCAGCCGATCAGGCAGCCGTTCGGCCCGCGCGGCGGCGCCACGTAGCCTGGCGCCGGCGCGCCGGCGGGGCGCTGCTGCGGCGCGGCGCTTTGCCCGCCGCCCCCGGCCTGCCCGACGATGACGAGGATGAGGCCGATGACCGCCGCCAGAACGCCAATGAGCTGCTGGCTGCCGCCGAACAGGCTGATCAGCCGGAACTGCATGCCGAAGAAGGGCAGCAGGAAGGACCCCGCGCCGATCACCAGCAGGGTGACGCCGATGCGGAGCAGCGTCGGGTTGCCGCGACGCGCCGCCGCCGGGGCGGCGGCCGGGCGCGTCGGCGGCGGGACCGGGTGGCTCGGCGGTGGGATCGGCTGCGCCGCCGCAGCGTTCGGCGGCTGGGCCGACTCCGGCGCGGCGACCGGCGGCTCGTCCATCCCCGGCGGCAACGCCTGGACCCAGGTGTCGCTCTGGCTGACGAACCAGTGGCCCGTGGCGGCGCCGATCGACCACCAGCGGCCCTCGTGTTCGATCATCAGCCCGCGCACCGCCGCCTCGAACGGCGCCTGGGCGAGCGCGCCCGCATCGTACTCGGCGCGCAGCGTCCGATATTGCGCCTCGGCCGCCTGGAAACGCGGATCCAGCATCTGAAACCCCCCCGGTGGGCGGGGCGATGCTTTCAACCTGGCCGGCGGTCTGTCAATCCGCCGCTAGGCCAGCGCCTTTCCGGTCAGCCGCTCGAGCACGCGCAGCGGCGAGCGTTCCGGGTCGGCCATCGCTTCGACCGGCAGATGGAAGGTCTGCTCCAGCGCCGAGTGGCCGGAGAGGGCCGCGTGCAGCACCTGGTCGGTGAAGCAGAGCCAGGTCGCGCCGGCCGGAAAGGCGATGGGCGTCTTTGGGGCATCGGCCTGATAGGCGTCGTCCAGCTTTGCCTGGTCGTGCAGCGACAGCATGATCTCGTCGTAGGGCGAGCGGCGGCCGCGCGTCAGCCCGAGCCCTTGCAGGACGAAGCCGCTGCCGGGCGGACCGCGGCGGGCCTTCGGCGCGAACCGCCTGGCGAAGGCCTCGAACGGTTCGCCCACGCGCCAGTCGCGCGCCGCCCCGTCGATGGCGATGTTGGAGAAGACGCGCAGGATGCGCCGGCCGCGCATGGGCCGCGTCGGAAAGGCGTCGATGTGCAGCCGGCGGTCGTCGTGGCGTGGCGAATAGATGCGCCCGGCAATCTCGACCGGGCGGAACGAGGTGCGCGCCCGCTCGAGGCGCCCAGCGTAGGCGGGCGCCAGCGCCTCGACCAGCGCCTGCGCCTGGTCGGAAAAGCGCCGCATCATCGCCGCCAGCGCCTCGGCTTGGCCCGGCGGCAGGGACACCGCGTCGCAGGTCTCCGCGCCGGGATCGAGACTGATGTTCTTGCGGTCGCCGGCCGCGATCGAGGGATCGAGGAACTCGGTCTCGGTGGGCTTCACCACGAACTCTAGCCTCGGCAACAGGACCACGCGGCCGGCCTCGAGCGCCCCGGTCGCACGAGCCGAAGCCTCGGGCGGACACGGTCCGGCCCAGTCGGTCAGCGCGATCTCTTCGAGGATGGCGTCTGTCATCGGCGGCCGCTGACTTAGCATGACAGGCCGGCGGCGCGCGATGGCCTGGCGCTTTTCGCGGGAACCCATGGCCCGAATCTTGCCTTAATCTCTTTGCGGCGGGCTGGCCGCGAACGAAAGCGAGATTGCGCCATGAGCAGCACTCGGGACTGGATGCGGGGCGAGACGGACAACGCGGAGCACGACGCGCGGGCCGACCTTCCACTGGGCGGCGTGATCTTGTGGGTCGCGAGCCTGGTGATCGTTGTCTACGGCGCGCTCGCGCTGCAGCACCTGTTCAGCTAGGCAACCTCGGCGCTCGCCGCCGCGTTCCTCCACCGGGGAAGCGAGGCGCGAGCGATGCAGGCCCCGTCCTTTTGGCCGCTGGCGGCCTTTGCCGCGCTGGCGCTCGCGCCGGGCGTCGCTCTCGCCATGTCGCCGCAGGACATCTTCGCCAAGGTCTCGGCCGACGTTTGGGTCGTGGCCGCGGCGCACCCCGACAAGAACGCGGTGGCGCTCGGGAGCGCGGTCGAGATCGCGCCGCGCCTGCTCGTCACCGCCTGTCACGTCGTCTCCGGCGCCACGGCGGTGCAGGTGGCCCGGGACGCCGGCAAGCGCGTGGTGAAGATCTCGACTGTCGTCCACGACCCCGACAAGACCCGCGACCTCTGCCTGCTCGGCGCGACGGAGGACCTGGGCGCGCCGCCGGCGGCGATCGCCCCGATCGACGGCGTCAAGATCGGCGAGCCGGTCTACGCCATCGGCAGTCCGCTCGGCCTGGAGCTCTCCTTGACCGACGGCCTCGTCTCGCAGCTGCGGCGGCAAAACAACGAGGCGTTGCCCGAGATCCAGACCACGGCCGCCATTGCGCCCGGATCCAGCGGCGGCGGTCTGTTCGACGCCGATGGCCGGCTGATCGGCGTCACCGTCGCCATCGCCTCGAAGGAGACCGACAATCTCGCCTTCGCCTATCCGGCGGAGTGGGTGGCCGAGCTTCCCGCGCGCATCGAGGCGGCGCGCAAGCGCTGGGCCGACGCGCTGGCCGCCAACGGCGTTGCGCTGGGCGCCGACGGCGAGCCGGCCGCGTCCGGCTACGCCCCGCTCGCCGACACGGCCGCGGTGCCGACCGACGGCAAGCCGGCCGTGGGCGTCGATGACGCCTACAAGGCCTTCCTGCTGCTCAACAGCCCGCGCGCCTTCGTGCTCACCAGCGACGGACGCTGGGGCGCGGTCAGCGACGCCGACGCCCTCAACAGCCTCTTCAAGGACTGCGCAGCGCGGCAGGTGAGCTGCCGTCTCTACGCCATCGACGACACCGTCGTCTGGCGGCCCGACACCGCGGCTACTTCACCAGCGCGGTGACCGCCTTCACCTCGTCGGCGCTCAGCCGCCAGCCGCCGGCGTCGGCGTTGGCCTTGACCTGCTCGGGCTTGGTCGCGCCGGCGATCACCGAGGAGACGGCCGGATGGCCGAGCAGCCAGGCGAAGGCGAGCTCGAGCAGGCTCTTGCCGTGGCCGTCGGCGTAGTCCGACAGCCTCTCCAGCTTGTCGAAGTTCTGCTCGCTCAGCGCCTGCGCGCCGCGGGCGCCCCAGGCGGCCAGTCGCGTGCCTTCCGGCGGCGCTTCGTCGCGCTTGTACTTGCCGGTGAGCAGGCCCGAAGCGAGCGGGAAGAAGGGCAGAAAGCCCAGCCCGAAGTGGTCGCAAGCCGGCAGCACCTCGTGCTCCACGCGCCGTTCCATGAGGCTGTAATTGTTCTGCGCCGAGACGAAGCGGTTCAGGTGCTCGGACCTGGCCGTCCAGTCGGCCTCGGCGATCTGCCAGCCGGAAAAGTTGGAGTTGCCGACGTAGCGCACCTTCCCGTCGCGGACGAGGTCGTCGAGCGCGCGCAGCGTTTCCTCGATCGGAGTCTCGTCGTCCGGCCGGTGCATCTGGTAGAGGTCGATGTAGTCGGTGCCGAGGCGCCGCAGACTGTCCTCGACCGCGCGCGTCACCCAGCTCCGCGATCCGCCCCGCTGGTCGACCCGGGGCCCCATCGGATTGGCGAACTTGGTGGCCAGCACCACCTCGTGCCGGCGCCCGTTCAAGGCCTTGCCCAGCATCTCCTCGCTCTTGCCCTGCCCGCCGTAGACGTCGGCGGTGTCGAAGAGCGTGATGCCGGCGTCGATCGCCGCGTTCACGACCGCGGTCGTGCCCTCCTGATCCAGCCGCATGCCGAAATTGTTGCAGCCGAGGCCGATCTCGCTGACTTTCAATCCACTCGATCCCAATCGACGGTATTCCATGCAGCTATCCCTTTTGCGCTAATGTGTTCGTCGCCCCAGTCCGCCCAAGCATGCGGACCCGCGGCAGGAGGTCAAGCCAATGGCGGACAACGACGAAGCGATCGCCGGCGCCACGCGCTGCCTCGACGATTTCATGACCGCCTTCAACGCCCGCGATATCGAAGCCTGGGAGAAAACCTTCAACTTCCCGAGCGTGCGGCTGGCGTCCAACACGATGGTGATCCTGGAGCCGGGCAGCCGCAGGGCCGACATGTTCACGAGAGGCGCGCTCGCCGAATGGGACCATTCCGCCTGGGAGCGGCGCGCGGTGGTTCACGCCGGGCCCGACAAGGTGCACTTCGACACCCGCTTCACCCGTTACCGCAAGGACGGCAGCGTGATCGGCGGCTTCGATTCCATCTATGTGGTCACCTGCGAGGACGGCCATTGGGGCGTCAAGGCCCGCTCGAGTTACGCGCCGTGAGCATCGTCGACACGGCCAGCCTGCCGATCAACAACAAGCGCCCGGGCTGGCGCGGGCGGATCATCCATGCCGCCAGCATGACCTTCGCGCATTGGGACTTCGACGCCGGCGCGACCATCCACGAGCACGGCCACGAGCAGGAGGAAGCCTGGCACGTCCTGGACGGCGAGCTGGAGCTGACCATCGCCGGCGAAACCCGTCGCGCTGGGCCCGGCATGGTCGCCATCATCCCGCCGCACACCCCGCACGCGGTGAAGGCGCTGAGCGCCGGCAAAGCCATCGTGGCCGACCACCCGGCGCGGCCGGACTTCTAGCGCACCTTCAGGACGAGGATCACCAGCAGGGCGGAGACGCCGAGGTGAAGGAGCATGAAGCGGACGAGCACCTGGGTGTTCGACCAGCCGAGTTCCTTGCGCATGTGGTCGTGCAGCGGGAAGCGGATATTCGGGAAGAGGTGCAGCTTGAAGAAGCGCAGCAGCGCCACCTTCACCAGGCCCGTGGCGCCGTTCAGCAGGATCACCGAGCCGACCAGCAACAGAAACAGCGGGTTGTTGGTCGCCGTGACCAGCATGCCGATCATGAGGCCGAGCGGCCGCGAGCCGGCGTCGCCCATCAGGACCTGGCTGGGGGCGGCGTTGTACCAGAGGTAGCCGCACACGCTGCCGACCATCAAGAACGCCATGATCGCCCAGTTGGCGCCGTCGCGGTTGACCGGGATGTTGAGGTGCGACGCCACCACCTCGTTGCCGATCACCGCATAGAGCAGGCCGCCCAGCACCAGGATCGCCGTCGCCGTCAGGCTGCCCGAGACGCTGTCGACGCCATCCGAGCAATTGGTGGCGTTGATCGAGACCCAGATGACGCCGGTGGCCAGCGGCGTCGCCAGCCAAGGGCTGAGGGGGATCGCCGACTTGAGCCCCGGCAGCCAGATGTTGGTCTTGGCGAAGCCGCAGATGGCGATGGCCGCGCCGACGGCGATGACCAGGTCGAACGCCGCCAGCGTGTACTCGCTGAAGCCGCCGCGGCGGTCGTCCATATAGCCGACCAGCATGGCCGCCAGCACGAAGGGGATGGTGAGCAGACATTTGGCGCCGAAGGGCACGAAGACCAGCGCCGCCAGGCAGAAGATAAAGACGAAAATGACCCCGGCGCTGACCGGCTTGCCGACGCTCTGCTCGGCGTTGACGGCGAAGGCGCGGCCGCGGTCGGTGGGCAGGTACTTCCAGAGCCGCGGCAGCAGAATCCATGTCGCCAGAGCGCACGTGGCGAAACCGACGGCGGAGAGGAAGAAGAACGACTGAAAGAGCCGCAAAGGGCCCCAGAGGTGGCCGAACGTCGCGTCGATGTAGCTCAGCATGCGGTGCGGTCGCGCTCGGGCGGGAATCAACGCTGAGCTTGGCGGATTCGCGAGGGCGAGAATAGGGCGGAACCTCGCGGGCGCCCGGCCCGTTGCGCGAGGGGGCCATTGGGGAGGACGCCATGCCGCCTGCCGACGACTCGACCAGCCTCAGCCCCGCGAGAACCAAGCCCTCCGAGGTCGACATCGACCGCCTGGCGATCGACACCATCCGCACGCTCTCGATGGATGCCGTGCAGAAGGCGAACTCCGGCCACCCGGGAACGCCGATGGCGCTGGCCCCTGTCGCCTACACTCTGTGGACCCGCTTTCTGAATTACGACCCGGCGGAGCCGGCTTGGCCGAACCGCGACCGTTTCGTGCTCTCGGCCGGTCACGCCTGCATGCTGCTCTATTCGTTGCTGCATCTGGCCGGCGTCGAGCGGCTGGACGGACATGGCGAAAAGGCCGGCAAACCGGCGGTGAGCCTCGACGACATCAAGAGCTTCCGCCAACTGGGCTCCGTCTGCCCCGGCCACCCGGAGTACGGCCACACGACCGGCGTCGAGATCACCACCGGCCCGCTCGGTCAGGGGTGCGGCGACAGCGTCGGTATGGCCATCGCCGAGCGCTGGCTGGCGGCGCGCTTCAACACCGCCGAGCACGAGGTCTTCGACTACGACGTCTACGCCATCTGCTCGGACGGCGACATGATGGAGGGGGTGGCCAGCGAAGCGGCCTCGATCGCCGGCCACTTGAAGCTCGCGAACCTCTGCTGGATCTACGACGACAACACGATCTCGATCGAAGGCCACACCTCGATCACCTTCGACGAGGACGTCGCCGCCCGGTTCCGCGCCTACGGCTGGGCGACTCATGAGGTGGCCGACGCCAACGACTGCGAGGCGTTCGCCCGCGCCGTCGAGGCGTTCAAGGCGACCGACGACCGGCCGACGCTGATCGTGGTCAAAAGCGTCATCGGCTATGGCGCGCCGCACAAGCAGAACACCGCCGCCGCCCACGGCGAGGCGCTGGGCGAGGATGAGGTGAAGCTGGCCAAGCGCGCCTACGGCTGGCCGGAGGACGCCCACTTCCTGGTCCCCGACGGCGTGCGCGAGCGGTTCGGCGAGACGATCGGCGCGCGGGGCGCCAAAGCGAGCCGGGCCTGGCGCGACATGCACGCGGCGTACAGCAAGGCCAATCCGGCTCGCGCTGAGGCTCTGGACGCAATGCGCAAGCGCCGGCCGCCGGACGGTTGGGACGCCGACATCCCGAGCTTCGAGACGGACGCCGCGGGCGTCGCCACCCGCGATGCCTCCGGAAAGGTCCTGAACGCCATCGCCGAGCGCTGGGACTGGCTGCTGGGCGGGGCGGCCGACCTCTCCCCCTCGACGAAGACGAACCTGACGTTCGGCGCCGCCGGCGATCTCGAGCCGGGCAACGATGGCGGCCGCAACATGCACTTCGGCATTCGCGAGCACGCCATGGGCGCGATCGCCAACGGCATGACCGTGAGCGGCCTGCGGGCCTTCGCCTCCACCTTCCTGATCTTCTCCGACTACATGAAGGGCGCGATGCGACTGGCGGCGCTGATGCGGCTGCCGGTGACCTACGTCTTCACCCACGATTCCATCGGGCTCGGCGAGGACGGCCCGACCCACCAGTCGATCGAACAGCTGGCCACGCTGCGCGCCACGCCGAACATGATCGTGCTGCGTCCGGCCGACGCCAACGAAACGGCGGAGGCCTGGCGCGCCGCGCTGGGCGAGTCGGCGCGCCCGGCGTCGCTGGCGCTGTCACGCCAGAAGCTGCCGACGCTCGACCGCGAGAAATACGCTCCCGCCGCCGGGGCGGCGAAGGGCGGCTATGTGCTGGCCGACGCCGGCGGCGGCGCGCCGCAGGTCATCCTCATCGCGACCGGCTCGGAGGTTCACCTCTGCGTCGAGGCTTATGAGCGGCTGGTCGCCGAGGGACTGCGCGCCCGCGTCGTCTCGCTGCCGTCGTGGGAGCTCTTCGAGGACCAGCCGCAACGCTACCGCGACGAGGTGCTGCCGCCGGCGGTCACGGCGCGGGTCGCGGTCGAGGCGGCGGCCGCGCTCGGATGGGACCGCTACGCCGGGCCTGACGGAACGATCATCGCCATGCACAGCTTCGGGACCTCCGCGCCTTCGAAGGACGCGCTCAAGTCCTTCGGCTTCACGGCCGAGAAGGTCTATGAAGCGGCCAAGAGGCTCGTCGATAAGGACCGCGCTCGCCGATGACCAATCCCCTCCTCCAACTCGCCGACGCCGGCCAGGCCGTCTGGCTGGACTTCATCGAACGCAGGATGCTTGGAAACGGCGACTTCAAACGTCTGATCGACGACGACGGGCTCAAGGGCGTCACCTCCAATCCGTCGATCTTCGAAAAGGCGATCGGCGAGAGCGACGACTACGACGCTCCCATCGCGGCCGCGCTGGCCAAGGGCGACGCCGACCCCGCCGCTCTGTTCGAACAACTTGCCGTCGCCGACATCCAGGCCGCCTGCGACCAGCTCCGGCCCGTCTACGACCGTCTGGCCGGCGCCGACGGCTACGCCAGCATGGAGGTCTCGCCCTATCTGGCGATGGACACCGAGGCGAGCGTCGCCGAGGCCCGGCGCCTGTGGCATGCGGTGAACCGGCCGAACCTGATGATCAAGATTCCCGGCACGAAACCGGGCGTGCCCGCCATCCGCCAGCTGATCGGCGAAGGGATCAACGTCAACGTCACCCTCCTCTTCGGTCTCGACGCGTATCTGGCCGTGGCCGAGGCGCACCTGGCCGGGCTGGAGGCGCTGAAGAGCGCCGGCGGCGATGTCGCCAAGATCGGCGGGGTGGCCAGCTTTTTCGTCAGCCGCATCGACACCCAGATCGACGGGAAGATCGACGCGCGGCTGAAGGCCGGCGACGCCGCCGCCGGCGAGCTGAAGGCCATGAAGGGCAAGGTCGCCATCGCCAACGCCAAGATCGCCTACCAGCGCTGGCTGGAGATGATGAAGGGGCCCCGCTGGCAGGCGATGACCGCGGCCGGCGCCCGACCGCAGCGCCTGCTCTGGGCGTCGACGGGGACGAAGAACCCAGACTATTCCGACGTGCTCTACATCGAGGCGCTGATCGGGCCGGAGACGGTCAACACAGTCCCGCCGAAGACGATGGACGCCTTCCGCGACCACGGCCGCGTCGCGCCGACGCTGACCGAGGGGGTCGCCGAAGCGGAGGCGACGCTGGCGGCGGCCGAACGGCTCGGCCTCGACCTGCAGGGCGTCACCGATCATCTGGTCGAGGACGGGGTCAAACAGTTCGCCGAGGCCGCCGACAAGCTCTACGGCGCGGTGGCCAGAAAGCGCGCCGAGGCGCTGGGCGCCCGGCTGAACGCCCAGGCGATCACCGTTTCCGCCGATCTCGCGCAGCTGGTCGAGGCCGCGCGTGCGACGGCGCGGAGCGAGGGCTGGGCGCGCAAGCTCTGGGCCGGCGATGGATCCTTGTGGACGGGCGCCGACGAGACGAAATGGCTGGGCTGGCTGCCGGCGGCGCTGGGAGAGCGCATCGACGTCGCCGCGCTGGAAGCTTTCCAGACGGAGGTGGCGGGCGCCGGCTTCATCCACGCGGTCGTGCTCGGCATGGGCGGGTCCAGCCTCGGTCCCGAGGTGCTCGCAGAGACGTTCGGCTCACGGCCCGATCATCCCAAGCTGCTGGTGTTGGACTCGACCGACCCGGCGCAGATCGCCCGAGTCGAGGCCGAGATCGATCCGGCGCGCACGCTTTTCATCGTCTCCTCGAAGTCCGGCACGACGCTGGAGCCCAACATCCTGGAAGCCTACTTCTTCGCCGCCGTGGAAGAGGCGGTCGGCGCCGGCAAGGCCGGCGGCCACTTCGTCGCCGTCACCGATCCCGGCTCGTCCTTGGAAAAGACCGCGGCCGAGAAGGGATTTCGTCGCACCTTCCTTGGCGATCCGGCCATCGGCGGGCGCTACTCGGTGCTGTCCAACTTCGGCATGGTCCCAGCCGCCGCCATGGGCCTGGACGTCCGCGCCTTCATGGAGAGCGCGGCGGTGATGGCCAGGTCCTGCTCGGCCGGAACGCCGCCGGCGGCCAATCCGGGGGTCGACCTCGGCCTCGTCGTCGGCGTGGCGGCGAAGGCGGGACGCGACAAGCTGACGTTCATCCTTTCCGAAGGCCTCGGCGACCTCGGCGCCTGGCTCGAACAGCTGCTGGCGGAATCGACCGGCAAGGTCGGCAAGGGCGTCATCCCCATCGCCGGCGAGCCGCTGGGCAGGCCCGAGGTGTATGGCCGCGACCGCCTGTTCGCCTACCTGCGTCTCGACGGCGATCATCCGGCGCAGGACGAGGCCGTGCGGGCGCTGGAGGAGGCCGGCCAGCCGGTGATCCGCATCACGCTGGCCGATCGCGACAGCCTCGGGCAGGAGTTCGTGCGCTGGGAGGTGGCCACAGCCATCGCCGGGGCGGTCATCGGCATCAACCCCTTCGACCAGCCTGACGTGGAGGCGCAGAAGGTGAAGACCCGCGCGCTGACCGACGCCTACGAAAAGACCGGCGACTGGGTCCCCGACCGGGCGGCGGCCGAGGCCGACGGCCTCGCCGTCTACGCCGACGATGCGAACCTCGCGGCGCTGAAGAACGGCGGCGCGAGCCTGTCGCTGGAGGCGCTGCTCGGCGCTCACATCAAGCGCGCGAACGGCGGCGACTATCTCGCACTACTCGCCTATGTCGATCGCAGCCACGACCACATCGAGGCGTTGCAGAAGGTGCGAAAGCGCCTGCGCGACCACACGCACGCGGCCACGGCGCTGGGATTCGGGCCGCGGTTCCTGCATTCGACGGGCCAGGCGTACAAGGGCGGGCCAAACAGCGGCGTCTTCATCGAGATCACCCATGACGCCATGCGCGACCTGCCGGTGCCCGGACGCAAGTTCAGCTTCGGACTGGTCGAACGGGCGCAGGCGAAGGGCGACTACGACGTGCTGGCAGAGCGCGGCCGGCGGCTCCTGCGCGTGCATCTGGGCGCCGACGTCGAACAAGGCCTGAGCCGGCTCGCGGCGGCCATCGACCGATCGCTCGTCTGAGCAGCGCTGAAAGAGGAGTCGCCATGCGGATCGGCATGATTGGACTGGGCCGCATGGGCGGCAACATGGTCCGACGCCTGATGAAGGCCGGCCACGAATGCGTGGTCTATTCGCGCGGCGCCGACGCGCGCAACGCTCTCGCCAAGGAAGGCGCGACGGCCGCCGAATCCATCGCCGACCTCGTGCAGCGGCTGGACGACAAGCCCCGCGCCGTCTGGGTGATGCTGCCCGCCGGCGCGGTCACCGAGGAGGCCGTTGTGGCGCTGAGCAACCTCGTGAGCGCCGACGACATCGTCATCGATGGGGGCAACTCCTTTTACAAGGACGACATCCGCCGCTCGAAGATGCTGGCCGCGAAAGACATCCGCTACGTCGATTGCGGAACCTCCGGCGGCGTGTGGGGCCTCGAGCGCGGCTATTGCCTGATGATCGGCGGCCCGGAGTCGGCGGTGGAGCACCTCGACCCGATCTTCGCCGCGCTCGCGCCGGGGCTGGGCGACATTCCGCGGACGGCCGGCCGCCAGGGCGTGGACGCCGACCCGCGCGCCGAACGCGGCTACATCCATGCCGGCCCCTCAGGCGCCGGCCACTTCGTGAAGATGATCCACAACGGGATCGAGTACGGCATGATGCAGGCCTTCGCCGAAGGCTTCGACATCCTGAAGAACAAGGCGTCCGAGTCCCTGCCGGAGGATGAGCGCTACGTGCTCGACCTCGCGGACATCTCTGAGGTCTGGCGGCGCGGCAGCGTGGTCTCCTCCTGGCTTCTCGATCTCAGCGCCGACGCCCTCAACCGCGACGCGGGTCTCTCGCAGTTCACCGGCGACGTCGCCGATTCCGGCGAGGGCCGCTGGACCGTCGAGGCGGCGATCGAGGAAGCTGTGCCGGCCGATGTGCTGTCGGCGGCGCTCTACGCCCGCTTCCGCTCGCGCGTCGCGCACACCTTCGGCGAGAAGCTGCTCTCGGCCATGCGCTACGGCTTTGGCGGCCATGTCGAGCCGACCGAGAAAGGCTAACGGCCGGGCGGGCAAGCCGCCGGTCGCGCCCGCCTGCACGATGGTGGTGTTCGGCGCCGCCGGCGATCTCGCCAAGCGGCTGCTCGTCCCATCGCTCTACAATCTGGAGAACCAGCGGCTGCTCGCCCGCCGCTTTCGCCTGCTCGGCGTCGACCGCAATCCGTACACCGACGAGAGCTTCCGCAAGCTGCACGCAGACTTCATCCGTGATTTGGCGGCGGACAGGTCGAGCGAGTTCGGCCAACGCAAGCTGGATGCGGGCGCGTGGACGCGGCTGGCCGAGCGCATGGCCTTCATGCGGGGCGACTTCGAGGACGCGGCAACCTATGCGGCCCTGGCCGACCGGCTGAACGGCGCCGGCGACATACTCTTCTACCTCGCCACCGCCCCACGGTTCTTCGGGGGCGTCGTCGAGCAGTTGGCCAGGGCCGGGCTGACGAAAGCGGAACGGGGCTGGCGGCGGGTGGTGGTGGAAAAGCCGTTCGGCCACGATCTGGCCTCGGCCAAGGCGCTGAACCGCCGCCTGCTGAAGGTGTTGGACGAAACGCAGATCTTCCGCATCGACCACTTTCTCGGCAAGGAGACGGTGCAGAACATCATGGTCGCACGCTTCGCCAACGGCCTCTTCGAGCCGATCTGGAGCCGCGACCATATCGACCACGTGCAGATCACGGCCGCGGAGACCGTTGGCGTCGAGGGGCGCGGCGCCTTCTACGACGCCACCGGCGCGCTGCGCGACATGACGCCGAACCACATGTTCCAGCTCCTGGCCATGACCGCGATGGAGCCGCCCAACTCCTTCGACGCCAACGCCGTGCGGACCGAAAAGGCGCGCGTGGTGGACGCCATCCGTGTGCAGACGAAGACGCAGGCGCTGGCGAATTCCGTGCGCGGCCAATACCGGGCTGGGACAATCGGCCAGCGGGCCGTCCTCGACTATCGCCGCGAGCCGAATGTCAGGCGCGACAGCCGCACCGAAACCTACGTCGCGCTCAAGCTCGAGATCGACAACTGGCGCTGGGCGGGCGTGCCCTTCTACATCCGCACCGGTAAGGCGCTGGCCGCCCGCGACACCCACATCGCCATCGCCTTCAAGGCGGCGCCGACCAGCCTCTTCCGCGACCAGCCGGTGAAGACCTTGCCGCCCAGCGGACTCGTCCTGCAGATTCAGCCGCACGAGGGGATCAGTCTCTCGTTCGGGGCCAAGGTCCCCGGCGAAGAGATGCGGATCGCCGGCGTCGACATGGACTTCTGTTACGCCGACTGGTTCAAGACCAGGCCGCAGACCGGCTACGAGACGCTGCTCTATGACGCCATGACCGGCGACCAGACCCTGTTTCAGCGGGCGGACAACATCGAGTTCGGCTGGCGCGCGGTGCAGCCGTTCCTGAACGCCTGGGCCGACGAGGGCGTGGTGCACGGCTATGCGGCGGGAACGGATGGGCCGACGGCCGCCGACGCGCTCCTGGCGCGTGACGGGCGGGCGTGGCGGCCGCTGAAGCCATGAGGGGCGAGCCGGCGGCGCGCGTCCGCCTCTTCGTTTCCGACATCGACGGCACGCTGGTGACGCCGGAAAAGACGCTGACGCCGGCGGCGGAGGACGCCGTCTCCCGGCTGCACGCGGCCGGGCTGCCGTTCACGATCGTCTCCAGCCGCCCGGCGCGCGGGATGGCGGCTCTGGTCGCCGAGCTCGGGCTCACCGTCCCGTTCGCGGCCTTCAACGGCGGCAGCCTGGTCGCGCCGAACGGGCGGCTCATCGCAGCCAAACGCCTTGCGGTTCCGGCGGCGCGAGAGGCGATCCGCCTGTTCCGCGGCCGCGGGGTGGAGACCTGGGGCTTCGCCGACAACGAATGGCTGGTCCTCACTCGCCACGGGCCGCACGTCGATCACGAGCGGCGCACGGTGGGCTTCGCGCCGACCCTCGTTGCGAGCTTCGAAAGCGTCATCGACCGGCTCGACAAGCTGGTCGCCGTGTCCGACGACGCGCCGCTGCTGGCCGAGGTCGAGCACGAAGCGCAAGGCCTGCTGGCCGGCCGCGCCAACGCCCGCCGCTCGCAGACCTACTACCTCGACGTCACCCACCCGGACGCCGACAAGGGCCATGCGGTCGCGGCGCTGGCGGCCGAGATCGGCGCGCCGCTCGCCGAGACGGCGGTGATCGGCGACCAGGTCAACGACCTGGCCATGTTCGAGGTCGCGGGCCTGGCCATCGCCATGGGCCAGGGCGCGGCGGCCGTGCTGGCCGGCGCCGACTTCGTCACCGACGCCAACACCGCCGACGGCTTCGCCCACGCCGTCGACCGCTACATCCTGCCGCGCGTTCACGCTGGCCAGCCGCGGCCCTAGCCGCTTAAATCCAGCTGTTGATTTGCATTTTGACGGATTTCGAGATGACCGATTTGCGGGCCGACGAGATCGAGGCCGAGGCGCAGCGGCTACTGGACGGCATGGGCAAACCCACACGGCGCGTGCGGCCGCGGCTGGCCCGGGGCTTGCGCGACGGCGAGGATCTGGAGGTCGAGACGCCGTTCGGCGGCGTCATGGCCTGGCGGCTCGGGCCCGGCCCCGCGACGCTAATGGTGCACGGCTGGGAGGACGACAACGCCCTCTGGAGCCCGCTGATCGACGTCTGCGCCGAGATGCTGCGCGCCTCGGTCGCCTTCGACCTGCCCGGCCACGGCTGGTCGCCGGCCGAGGAGTGTTCGATGGAGGCGGCCGGTCGCGCCGTGCTCGCCGTCGCCGAGGCGCTGGGGCCTATCGACTCCATCGTCGGCCACTCGTTCGGCTGCGGCGCGACCATCTGGGCGCTGGCGCACGGCCTCTCCGTCCCCCGCGCCGTCCTCATCGCTTCGCCGGTGCCGCGTTCGAGCGCGCGCGGGTGGGACATGGAGGAGTGGAAGAAGCATCAGGTCGGCCGCGGCGAGGACCCGGCGGTGGTGGACCGCGCCATGGCGCTGATGGCCGAGCGGCCGGCGCGCAACGATCGCGACTACGCGGTCGAGGACGTCCTGCCGGGCCTGGGCGCGACGCGGGCGCTGATCGTGCACTCGATCGACGACGACTCCTGCCCGGTCGCCAACTCCCAGCGCATGGCCGAACTCTGGCCGGGCTCGGAGCTCGTTCTCCTCGACGGCCTCGGCCATCGCCTGATCGCCCAGGACGACGATGTGGTGGCGCGGATCGTCGACTTCATCGAGAGCTGACGCCGTTTCAGAAGACAGCCTGTTCGGTTAAGCTCGGGCCCAACGACATAAGGGAGGGCTTAGCGTATGCGCGGCGTGTTCAACGTGATCATGCGGATTGTCTCCAGCCTGATCGGCGTCCTGATGACGCTGATGGGCTGCGTCTGGGTGCTGCAGGGCATCGGCAAGGCCACGGGCCGGATGGCCCAGAGCTTCATGGAAAACGACCCGAAGTGGGCCGTTTACGGCGCCATCCTCGCCGTCGTCGGCATCTGCCAAGTCATCTGGAGCAACATCCGGCAAGGCAAAGCGGCGTAAGGCGACTTCCCAATCCGTCATCGCCCGGCTTGCCCGGGGGATCCATGATCTCCGACTCCGGTCAGGTGTTCATGGGTCCCCGCATTCCCCTGCGCTCCAGCGGGGGGTGACGGGACCCCGCCTGCTACTTCGCGGCGCTGCTGGCTGACGATGCGCTGCTGGCGCTCGAAGATGCGCTGCTCGCGGACGATGCGCTGCTGTGGGCCGACGATGCGCTGCTGGCGCTCGAAGAAGCGGCCGCGACCGGGTGAGGCGCGGGAACCGGCAGGGTCGAACCCAGCGTGTGCAGATAGGCGATGATGTTGATCCGGTCCTGCGGCGAAGGCAGGCCGACGAAGGTCATCTTCGTGCCCGGCACCATGGTCTGCGGGGACTTCAGGTAGGTGTAGAGCAAGTCGAAGGTCCAGACCGGGTTCTTCTTGGCGAAGTCGCTCATCGGCTGGTCGTAGCTGTAGCCGGGCTGCGTCCCGATCTTGCGGCCGACGACGCCGTAGAGATTCGGCCCCGTCATGTTCGGGCCGCCCTGGACGAAGTTGTGGCAGGACTGGCACTTCTGCGCGACCTGCTGGCCGGCGCTCACGTCGACCTTCGGCAAGACCGTACCCCAGTCGGGGGGCGTATCGGCCACCTCGGCCGGCCCGCTGGACACGAGCGCGGAGACGTCCACCGCATAGCCTTGCTTCGCGGGCGGATGATATTCGTAGAGGATGTTCCCGAGTTCGCCGAGGCCGAAGATGGCCAAACCTGTCGCCAGCACCGCGCCGGCGATCTTGTTGAAGCTCAACTGGTCACTCATGCCGCCCGTCAGCCCTCCAACGCCCCTTGTCCGCCGCTTGCGCTCGCGTCTCTGACACGCTACCGGCGCGCACGCAACCGACCAACGCACCCGGGGCGGAGCGCTCGCCCGCGCCTGCCAAATCTCCAGGACCGATGCGCCCGATCGTCGTCATTCCCGCCCGCATGGCCGCCTCCCGACTGCCCGGAAAGCCTCTGGCCGAGATCGGCGGCGAGCCGATGATCGTGCGCGTGCTGCGCCGGGCCGAGCAGGCCGCGATCGGGCCGGTGGCCGTCGCCGCCGGCGACGCCGAGATCGTCAGGGCCGTTACCGCCGCAGGCGGGCGGGCGGTGCTCACCAATCCCGACCTGCCGTCCGGTTCCGACCGCATCCTGGCGGCGCTGGCCGTGCTGGATCCGCGCCGCGAGCACGACGTGGTCGTCAACCTGCAGGGCGACATCCCGTTCCTCGATCCCGCCTTCGTCGGCGCCTGCGCGCGCCTGCTCGAGGACGAACCGGCTTGCGACATCGCCACCCTGATCGCGCCGGAAGGCTCGGCGGCCGAACGGACCGACCCCGATTGTCCAAAGGCGGTTGTCGCGCTGGCGCCCGGCGCCCGCCGCGGCCGCGCCCTCTACTTCACCCGCTCGACCCTCTACGGCGACGGCCCGGTCTGGCGGCACATCGGCGTCTATGGCTACCGCCGCGATGCGCTCGATCGCTTCGCCGCCGCGCCGCCCTCGCCGCTGGAGGCGCGCGAGAAACTGGAGCAACTGCGGGCGCTCGAGCTTGGGATGTCGATCTGGGCCTCGGTCGTCGATGCGATGCCGATCGAGGTCAACACGGCGGCCGAACTCGCCTTCGCCCGCGCCCATGCGACGGAGGCGCGCGCATGACCGCAACGCCGGACAAGCCGAAGATCGCCTTCCAGGGCGAGTCGGGCGCCAACAGCCACGAGGCCGCCCTCGACCACTTCCCCGACTTCGAGCCGATGGCTTGCGCCACCTTCGAGGATGCGTTCGAGGCCATCCGCACGGGCCAGGCGGCGTTGGGCATGATTCCGGTCGAGAACTCCATCGCCGGGCGCGTCGTCGACGTGCACCATCTCCTGCCGAGCTCGGGCCTGACGATCATCGGCGAGCGGTTCAAGCCGATCCGCTTCCACCTGATGGCCAACCGGGGCGTGGTGATCGGCCAGGTGAAGACGGTGGCCTCCATGTCCATCGCGCTTGGCCAATGCCGCCGGACCTTGCGCGAACTCGGCGTGAAGACCGAGGCCGTCGGCGACACCGCCGGCGCCGCCAGGGCGCTCGCCGAGCATCCCGATCCCTCGCGCGCCGCCATCGCGCCGCAGCTCGCGGCCGAACTCTACGGCCTCGACATCCTCATGCGCGACGTCGAGGACGAGCGGCACAACACCACGCGCTTCCTGGTGATGACCGCTGACCGCGATCCGCCGCGGCCCGCCGCCGGCGTCGCCTGCGTGACCAGCTTCGTCTTCCGCGTCCGCAACCTGCCGGCGGCGCTCTACAAGGCGCTGGGCGGGTTTGCGACCAACGGGGTCAACATGACCAAGCTTGAGAGCTACATGGAAAACGGCGCCTTCACCGCCACCTTCTTCTACGCCGAGGTGGACGGGCGCCCGGAAGACCTTGAACTCTCGCGCGCCTTCGAGGAGCTGGGCTTCTTCTCCGAACGCTTCGAGATCCTTGGCGTCTACCCCGCCGACCCCTACCGCGAACGCGCGCTCGCGCCCCTGTCCTAGAAACACCTCTCCCAGAGAGGGACAGGGAGGGGCCCGGAGCGAAGCGATCGGGAGGGTGAGGGATTACAGCGCCGACGATTGGCCGCCCGCGGGCGAGGGGCCCGCCGCGAACGACGTCTGCCGCCGCTCGGGCCCGAAGATGGTCCAGGCGGCGATGGCGATAGCGGCGGCGCCGGCGACGACGGCCATGGCCAGGCTGTAGTCGTTGTGCCGCGCCTCGGCGAGCTGGACCTGCCAGACCGCGTTGCCGGAGGCGAGCAGGTTGCCGACCTGATAGGCGTAGCCGGGGAAGGCCCCGCGCATGTCGGCCGGCGAAAGCTCGTTCAGGTGCACCGGGATGATGCCCCAGGCGCCCTGGACCATGAACTGCATCGCAAAGGCGCCCAGCGCCAGCATCGTCACCGTGTGCGAGTAGGCCCAGAGCGGGATGACCAGCAGCGAGAGCAGCGCCGCGGCGACGATCGCGTAGCGTCGCCCGATGCGCTCGGAGAGGCCGCCGAACAGAAGCCCGCCGGCGATCGCCCCGACGTTGCCCAGCGCGGTGATGAGGCCCGTCGGGCCTGTGCCCAGATGCTGACCCTTCTGCAGGAAGGTCGGGTAGAGGTCCTGGGTCCCGTGGCTGAAGAAGTTGAACGCCGTCATCAGCACGATGACGTAGAGCGCCGTCAGCCAGTGCTTGCGGAAAAACCATAGCCCGATCAGCGCCAGCGGGGCGTCGATCCAATAGATCCAGTCGATCGTCTTCACATGCAGAGCCGGCCCCAGCGTCGCCGGCCCCACTGCCACCGCCAGCGCGACGGCGCCGAGGCCGAGCATGAAGAGCGGGCTTCGCACCGGCCGTATCGCCCGGTTCGCCTCGAACGCCGGCGATTCGCGCACGAAAACCTGGATGAAGACGGCGAGCACGGCCGGGATAGCCCCCACCATGAACATGCCGCGCCAGCCGATGCGGTCGAACAGGAAAAAGAAGACGATCGAGGCGATCAGGTAGCCGGCCGCATACCCCTCCTGCAGCAGCCCCGAGATCAGGCCCCGCGCTCTGGCCGGGATCGACTCCAGCGCCAGCGACGCCCCCACCCCCCAGACGCCGCCCATGGCGAAGCCGAACAGGGCCCGGAGCATGAGGAGGATGGCCAGCGTCGGTGCGAACGCCGAGGCGAGCTCGATGAGCGAATAGAGGACCACGTTGGTCATCAGCACCGGGCGGCGGCCGAACGCGTCGGCGGCCATGCCGAACACCAGCGCCCCGAACGGCCTGGCCGCCAGCGTCAGGGTGCTGGCCACGACCACCTTGCCGATGTCGGTGTGGAACTCGGTCGCGATGGCCTTGAACATGAACACCATCAGGAAGAAATCGAAGGCGTCCAGCGTCCAGCCGAGGAAGCTCGCCGCCACCGCGGCCCACTCCCGTCCGCCGAACTTCGCAATCTCGGCCGTCCCGCTCTCGCTCATCTGCCCCCGCCGCGGTCGCCCGCGCCTAGCCTTCCTCGGCCCAGGCCTTGATCAGCTGGAAAGCGATGGCCATCCCGCCCGGCGCGCGCGCGTCGTTCAGTTCGCCCCTGATCAGGCGCCGCGCCTCGTCGCGCGTGAACCAGCGCACCTCTTCCAGCTCGGTGTCGTCGGCGGCGGCGTTGTCGTCCTCGACCTCGCAGATCAGCCCGATCATCAGCGAGGACGGGTAGGGCCAGGGCTGGGTCGAGTGGTAGCGAACGCGGCGCGCCTTCAGCCCGGCCTCTTCCTCCACCTCGCGCGCGCAGGCCTCCTCGATCGTCTCGCCGGGCTCCAGGAACCCGGCCAGCGCCGAATACATCCCCTTCGGCCAGACGGCCTGGCGCCCCAGGAGGCACTTCTCGCCGATGGTCGGCAGCATGATCACCACCGGGTCGGTGCGCGGGAAGTGCTCGGTGCGGCAGGCTTCGCAGACCCGCTTCCAGCCGCCGTCGACCGCCATCGTCGGCTGTCCGCAAGCCGGGCAGAAACCGTGCCGGCGGCGCCATTCGAAAACGCTCTTCGCCGTCGCCAGGATCGCCGCGTCGGTCGTCGGCAGCCGCAGCGCCGTGGCGCGCAGATCCTCGAACCGCCCCATGCCGGAGAGCGGCCCCTCGGCCGGGTCCAGCGCGGCGTCCAGGTCGACGGCGAACACCGCCGTCTCCTTCCAGAGCCCGAGGAACAACAGCCGCTCGTCGCCGCCCGCGGTCTCCCGCGCCAGCTTCATCGGCAGGTAGGCGATGCGCAGCCCCTCGCCGTCGCCCGGCGCCGCCTCGACCAGCGGTTTGCCGTTCCACAGCGCCACCGCCAGCGTGTCGGGGTCGGCGATGCGCCCTTCCATCCACTCGGCGTCCGATCGCTTGTAGCTCGCCCGATCGAGCGGATTGCCGGCGAAGGTGTTCTGAAACGCGTCGAGGGCCATCCCGCCTGCTTAGCAAAGCTCCCGGCCCTGCGCGAGGCGGGAGGCCGCAGCTGGAACTCGCGCGCCGTTGGGCTCAGGCGTTCTCCGCATCCCTTACGTAGACGGTTTCAACGCCCTTACGGTCGGCGAACTCAGTTGCCACAAAGAGGGCAAGAGACAAGTCATACGGGGCGAATGGGAGGTAAGATAGATCGACGCTCTCACGCTCGACGGCGCCGCGAATGATGAATCTTCCTTCAGGGTCTCGGCTGACCAGTAGCCAGTCTAGATCCTCGGAGTGAACCTCGCCGAAATTGAGATATTTGATCTCCGGCACCGTGTCGCTCCTGGGCGCCGAGCTTAGCGGAACGGGGGCCGTTAGGCGACGGGGTCGCCAAGGGTGGCGGATACAAACGGACGCAGTGCCCCCCGCTGGCCGCCCTTGCGTCGGGGCTTCGCGACCGCGATATTGGCGACGGAGGCTGGCGGTGGGCGGAGTCCTCGCCAACCCGGTCAGGTCCGGAAGGAAGCAGCCGTAACGAGTTTCGCTCCGGGTCGCCGTCCAGTCTCCACCCTCAGCCTCCTCGGGACCTGAATGGACGATCATCCTCAACCCGATTTGGCGCCCGAAGCCGATGCCGACGTGCCGGACATGTTCGGCGCGCCGCCGGAGCCCGCGCCCGGCTACCAGGTGCTGGCGCGCAAGTACCGCCCCAAGACCTTCGCCGACCTGATCGGCCAGGAGGGCATGGTCAAGACGCTGACCAACGCCTTCGCCACGGGGCGCATCGCCCACGCGTTCATGCTCACCGGCGTGCGCGGCGTGGGCAAGACGACCACCGCGCGCCTCCTGGCGCGGGCCCTCAACTACGAACGCGACGGCATCGACCAGCCCACCCTCGACCTCGCCGAAGAGGGCGTTCAGTGCCGCGCCATCATCGATGGCCGCCACATCGACGTGCTGGAGCTCGACGCCGCCAGCCGCTCGCGCGTGGACGAGATGCGCGAGCTGATCGACGGGGTCCGCTACGCCCCGGCACAGGCGCGCTACAAGGTCTACATCATCGACGAAGTGCACATGCTCTCGACGGCGGCGTTCAACGCGCTGCTCAAGACCCTGGAAGAGCCGCCGCCGCACGCCAAGTTCATCTTCGCCACCACCGAGATCCGCAAGGTCCCGGTGACCATCCTCTCCCGCTGCCAGCGGTTCGACCTGCGCCGTGTCGAGCCGGACGTGATCGCCAGGAACCTCACCTGGATCGCCGAGCAGGAAGGCGCCCGCATCGAGCCGGAAGGCATCGCCATGATGGCGCGCGCGGCCGAGGGTTCAGTCCGCGACGCCCAGTCGCTGCTCGACCAGGCGATCGTGCAGACCGACGAGGGCGCGCTGATCACCGCCGTCGCCATCCGCGACATGCTGGGCCTCGCAGACCGGGCGCAGACCATCGGTCTCTTCGAACTCTGCATGCATGGCCAGGCGGGCGTGGCGCTGACCGCCTTCGCCGACCTCTGGGGTCTCGGCGCCAATCCGGTCGTGGTGCTGCTCGACCTGATGGAGCACGCCCACGGCGCCTCGGTGGCCAAGGCGCTCGGGCCCGACGTGCTGGGCCTGCCCAAGGACCAGGCGGCCCGGCTGGCCGCGGTCGGCGCCGCCGCCTCGGCCGGGACGCTGGCGCGCGTCTGGCAGATGCTGCTGAAGGCCCACGACGAGGCCCGCCGCGCCCCCGACCCGAAGGCCGCGGTCGAGATGGCGCTGATCCGCCTTTGCTACGCCGCCGACCTGCCCGGCCCGGAAGAGGCGTTGCGGGCGCTTCGCGACGGCGAACCCCTGCCCGCGCCCAGCGGCGGCGCTCAGCCCCCGTCCGACCGTCCGAGCGGCGGTGGCGGCGGCTCGGCGGCGACCGCCCGCGTGCTCCAGCCGGCGCCGGCCCCGCCACAGCCCGATGCGCCGCCGCAGCCGCAGTCCTTCGCCGAGGTCACGGCGCTGATCGAGGCCAAGCGCGACCTCGCGCTCAAGGTCGACGTCGACCGCTACCTGCGCCTTGTCAGCTTCCGGCCCGGCGCCATCACCTTCGAGCCCGCGCCCGGCGCGCCGTCGAACCTCGCTGGCCGCCTGGTGGCGCGGCTGAAGGAGTGGACCGGTCAGCCGTGGCTGGTCGCCGCCGAGGGCGGCGGGGGCGGGGAGACCGCCTGGGAGCGCGAACGGCGCGAGGCCAAGGCCGCGCTCGAGGATGCGGCGTCCGATCCGTTCGTGCAGAGCGTCATGGCCGCCTTCCCGGGCGCCGAGATCGTCGGCGTGCGCAAGCCGCCCGCGCCGGAGCCGGTGCTCGCGATCGACGAGGACGAGGACTAGCCCGCGATGGATGACGGCCGACCCCCTGACGCCGCCGGCGCCGCCGCCGCGGCGGCCGTGGCCGGCGCGCCGTCCGTGCACGCGGCCATCGACACCGGTCCCGCGCGGGCGCCCAACCGCGCCATGATGATGGGCGCGATCATGCTGGCCATGATCATGACCGTCCTCGACCAGACCATCGCCAACGTGGCGCTGCCGCACATGGCCGGCTCGGTCTCGGCCTCGGCCGACCAGATCACCTGGGTGCTGACCTCCTACATCATCGCCGCGGCGATCATGACGCCCACCACCGGCTGGCTGGCCGGCCGCTTCGGGCGCAAGCAGGTGTTCGTCGTCTCCATCGTCGGCTTCACCCTCGCCTCGGCCCTCTGCGGTGCGGCGCAGAACCTCGAACAGATCGTGCTGTTCCGCGTCCTGCAGGGCGCGTTCGGCGCGGCCATGGCGCCGCTCTCACAGGCGGTGATGCTCGACGCCTATCCGCTCGAACAGCGCGGCCCGATCATGGCCATCTGGGGCATGGGCATCATGATCGCGCCCATCTGCGGCCCGATCCTGGGCGGCTGGCTCACCGACAATTTCAGCTGGCGCTGGGTCTTCTACATCAATCTGCCCGTGGGCGTGCTCAGCGTGCTCGGCGTCACCGCCTTCCTGCACGAGGAGCAGCGGCCACAGAAGCTGAGGTTCGACGCCATCGGATTCGGCTTCCTGTCGGTGGCGCTCGGGGCCTTCCAGCTCTTCCTCGACCGCGGGCAGAACAACGACTGGTTCCAGTCGCCGGAAACCTGCATCGAGGCGGCGGTCGCCGGTCTGTCGCTTGTGCTCTTCATCATCCACTCGGCGACGACCGAGCGCCCCTTCCTGCCGATCGCCCTGCTCGGCGACCGCAACTTCGTCGCCGCGACCATCCTCGGGCTCGCCGTCGGCCTGCTCGTCTTTTCGGTGCTGGCGCTGCTGCCGCCAATGACCCAGACGCTGCTCGGCTACCCGGTGCTCACCGCCGGCCTGATCTCGGCGCCGCGCGGGTTCGGCAGCCTGATCTCGATGGCGCTCGCCGGCCGGTTCGTCGGCCGCGTGGACACCCGCCTCCTGATCATCACCGGGCTTTCGATGTTCGCCATCTCCTTCTGGGGCATGAGCCACTTCGCGCTGAACATGGACTCCTGGTCGATCGTCTGGACCGGCTTCGTCCAGGGGCTCGGCATGGGCCTCGTTTTCACGCCGATGAGCGTGCTCGCCTTCGCCACGCTGGCGCCCAACCTCCGCACCGACGGCACCGGCGTCTTCACGCTGGTCCGCAACCTCGGCAACAGCGCCGGCATCTCCATCATGCAGGTGGCGCTGATCCAGAACATGGCCCGCGTGCATTCGCGCCTGACCGAGAGCGCCGTGCCGACCAATCCCAACCTGCCGCCCGGAACGCTGAGCTCGCTGGGGCCAAGCGGTATGGGGCCGATCGGCATCCCGCCGGCCGGGCTGGCCCCGCCGGGTGCGATCGCCGGCTTGAACGGACAGGTGACGCAACAGGCCTCGATGGTCGGGTACGTCGACGTCTTTCACCTGATGTTCCTGACCACGCTGGCGGCCATCCCGCTGGTGCTGATCCTGCGCAACCCCAAAGGCCCGCCCCCCACCGCCCACGAGCCCTTGGCCGCTGACTGACCCTCTCCCCCGCCCTTCTCGGGGGAGAGGGCAGGGTGAGGGGGCTGCGGCGGCGCCGCGCCATCAACGGCGACGGTTCGCCCACCGACAGGCCACGCCCCTCACCCTGCCCCCTCCCCGCCGGCGGGGAGAGGATTCGCGCGTCACCCCTCGAGCATCGCCGCCAGTTTCAGCACCGTGTTCCAGTTCCGCCCCGTGGCGCGGACGCCGAGGGCGCGTTCGAGAACCGGCATGGTGAGCTTGGAGCGGCCGATGCCATCCGGATAGACGAGATAGGCCTCGCGGCCGACCACCGCGGCCCGTTCGCGCCCCTTGATCGCGGCGCTCAGCCGCTCGGCCGCGCCCACGGCCGGCTTGGCTTTCAACGGCGCGACGAGCAGGTGGCTGGGATCGTCGCGGGCGGCGCCGGCGAACGGGTTGGCGGCGATCAGGGCCCGCCATTCCGCCGCCGAGCGCACCATCACGTCGGCCGCAAAGCCGAACCGCGCTTCGATCGCCGCCTCCAGCCGCGCCTCCAGCGCCGCGTCCGCCGCATTGGCCGCGAAGACCAGGTTGCCGCTCTGCAACAGCGTGCGCGGGTTTGCGAGCCCAGCCGCGCGCGCCACGTCGATCAGGTTGGCCATCTTCAACGTGCGCCCCCCGACGTTGACCGCGCGCAAGAGGGCGATGGCGGTGGTCATGGCGGGCTTTCCTTTCGTCGCGACGCCGCCGATATGATGCGGGGGCGAGCCGGTGAACGAAAGGCCAGGGCGATGAAGGATCTGGGCGCGCTGATGAAACAGGCGCAGGCCATGCAGCAGAAGCTCATGGACGCCCAGGCCCGCCTCGCGGAAACCACCGCCGACGGCCAGGCGGGCGGCGGCATGGTGCGCCTCACCCTCAAGGGCTCGGGGACGCTGGTCTCCGTCGCCTTCGACGAGAGCCTGCTGAAGGAGGGCGAGGGCGAGATCCTCTCCGATCTTCTCATCGCCGCCCATGCCGACGCCAAGAAGAAGCTCGACCTGATCCAGGCCGAGACCATGCGTGAGATCGCAGGGCCCATGGCGGGTCTGCCGGGCTTTCCGGGCATCGCCTGACCTTGGCCGCCTCCGCCGGACCCGAGATCGAGCGGCTGATCGCGCTTCTGGCCAAGCTGCCGGGCCTCGGCCCTCGCTCGGCCAGGCGTTCGGCGCTGGCGCTACTCAAGCGCCGCAACGACCTCCTCCGCCCGCTGGCGCAGGCGATGGCAGACGCCGCCGACCACGTGCGCGCCTGCTCGGTCTGCGGCGCGCTCGACACCACCGACCCCTGCGCCGTCTGCGCCGACTTAACCCGCGACCCCGGGCTGATCCTCGTGGTCGAAGAGGTCGGCGCGCTCTGGGCCATGGAGCGCGGCGGCGCTTTCCGCGGCCGCTACCATGTGCTCGGCGCGCTGCTCTCGGCCCTCGATGGGCGCGGCCCTGAGGCCTTGCGTGTCAACGAACTCGTCGACCGCGCCCGGAACGATGGCGTGCGCGAGGTGATCCTGGCGCTGCCGGCGACCGTCGAGGGCCAGACCACCGCCCACTACCTCGCCGAGCGCCTGGCCGGCGCCGGCGTTTCCGTCACCAGCCTCGCCCGCGGCGTCCCCGTCGGCGGCGAACTCGACTGGCTCGACGACGGGACCATCGCCCAGGCCCTCCGCGCCCGGCGACCGACGGCGGACTGAAGCCCCGCTTGGCCTGACCGGCGACTCCCGGTATGAGGAACGGACCATGAACGCGGTTGCGATTCTCGCCGTTCTCGCCCTCGTCCTTGCCGCCGGCCTGGGCTGGGCGCTCTTTGCGCTCGCTCGCGCCCATGCGGCGCTGGCGGTGGCGCGCGACCGGCTGGAGAGCGTCGGGGCCGACGCGCCGGCCAGGGCGGCCGAGGCGGCGCAGCTCGCCGCCAACGAGGTGATCGCCCGCGCGGCCGAGACCTTCCGGCCGGTCAACGAGACTCTGAGCAAGTTCCAGGAACAGGTCGCCGCCGCCGAGAAGGCGCGCGCGGAAGAGACGGGCGGCCTGAAGGCGCAGATCGCCGCCCTGATGCAGGCCTCGGTCGACACCCAGGCCGAGGCGCGCAAGCTTTCCGCCGCCCTTCGCCGCGGCGCCGGCGTCCAGGGCCGCTGGGGCGAACAGACCCTGCGCAACGTGCTCGAAGCGGCCGGTCTGTCGCACCGCTTCGACTTCCAGGAACAGGTGTCGGTCGAGAGCGACGAGGGCCGCCGGCGGCCCGACGTGATCGTCCGCCTGCCGGGCGGCGGCGTCTTCGTGATCGACGCCAAGTGCTCGCTGAACGCCTTCCTCGAGGCGCAGGACGCGGCCGACGACGCCGCCCGCGAAGCCGCGCTGGTCCGCCATGCCCAGAGCGTGCGCGCGCACATGACGGGCCTTGCCTCGCGCGCCTATTGGGACCAGTTCCGCGCCTCCGGCTCGCCCGACTTCGTCGCCATGTTCATCCCCGGCGACAGCTTCCTCACCGCGGCGCTCAACCAGTCCCCGGACCTGATGACCGAGGCGATGGACAAGCGCGTCGTGCTCGTCACCCCCACCACGCTCTTCGCCCTCTGCAAGGCGGTGGCCTACGGCTGGCGGGTGGAGGAGCAGGCGGCCAACGCCGACCAGATCGCCTCGCTCGGCCGCGAACTCTACAAGCGGCTCTCGGTGATGGGCGACCACGTCGCCAGCGTCGGCAAGGCGCTGGACGCGGCGATGAAGCGCTACAACGCCTTCGTCGGCTCGCTGGAGAGCCAGGTGCTGACCCAGGCGCGCCGGTTCGAGGAGCTGGCGGCCGATCACGAGGGCCGGGCGATGCCGGTGCTCGAGCCGGTCGAGACGGGCCTGCGCGCGCTGGCCAAGCTTGAGGCCGAACCCGAACCTGAGCCGCAAGAGCCGGCGATCTTGACGCTCAGGGCCCGCTAACCTACCTCCGCGCCATGGCTTTGCGCGAAATCCTCGTCGTTCCCGACCCCCGGCTGAAGCTGAAGTCCAAGCGCGTCGAGCGGGTCGATGACGCCATGCGTGCGCTGCTCGACGACATGCTCGAGACCATGTACGCGGCGCCCGGCATCGGGCTTGCGGCCATCCAGGTGGGCGAGCCGGTGCGCGCCATCGTCATGGACCTCGACCACAGGGACGGCGAGCGCCACCCACGCTACTTCGTCAATCCGGAGATCCTGTGGGCCTCGGAGGAAACCCAGCCCTACGAGGAGGGGTGCCTCTCGGTGCCGGAGATCTACGACGAGGTCGAGCGGCCGGCGCACGTCAAGCTCCGCTACCTCAACTACGACGGCGAGACCGTCGAGGAAGACGCGGAGGGCATGTTCGCCGTCTGCATCCAGCACGAGATGGACCACCTGGACGGCGTCCTCTTCATCGACCACCTCTCGCGCCTGAAACGCCAACGCGCCATCGCCAAGGTGAAGAAGGCCAAGGAAGCGGCCTAGCGAGCGTCCGGCGCCAGAGAACGACCGCCGGTCAATTTCAGGCTAAAGCCCACCCATGCGCCTGGCCTTTCTCGGCACGCCGGAGTTCGCCGTCCCATCGCTGGCCGAGCTGGTCGCGGCGGGGCACGAGATCGCCTGCGTCTATTCCCAGCCCCCGGCGCCGCGCGGGCGCGGGCTGGCGCTTCGGCCGTCGGCCGTGCAAGCCTTCGCCGAGACGCACGGGCTTCTCGTGCGCACGCCAGCCTCCATGCGCAAGCGGGCCGAGATCGAGGCTTTCGCCGCCCTCGGTCTCGACGCCGCCGTCGTCGTCGCCTTCGGCCAGATCCTGCCCAAAGCCGTGCTGGAGGCGCCCAGGCTCGGCGCCTTCAACCTGCACGCCTCGCTCCTGCCGCGCTGGCGGGGCGCCGCCCCGATCCAGCGCGCCATCATGGCCGGCGACCGGGTGACAGGCGTTCAGGTGATGCGCCTGACCGAGGGCTTGGACGAAGGCCCGATCCTCCTCTCGGAGAGCGTGCGCATCGATGCGCTGGAGACCGCCGGCACGCTGCTCGATCGGCTCGCCCCCATCGGCGCGGCCTTGCTTCCGCGCGCGCTGGCGGCGCTGGCGCGGGGGACGGCCGTCGAGACGCCGCAGGCCGCCGAAGGCGTCACCTACGCAAAGAAGATCGACCCCGCCGAAGCCCGCATCGATTGGGCGAGGCCCGCCGCCGAGGTCGACCGCCAGATCCGCGGCCTCGCGCCGGCGCCGGGCGCCTGGTGCGAATACGCCGCCGACGGCCGCCCCCTGCGCATCAAGGCGCTGCTTTCGGCCGCCGAGGACGGCCGCGGCGCACCGGGAACCCTGCTCGACGATCGGCTGCTCGTGGCCTGCGGCGAGGGCGCGGTGCGCCTGCTGCGCGCCCAGCGCGAGGGCCGCGCGGCCCAGAACGCGGCCGACTTCCTGCGCGGATTCCCGCTCGCGCCCGGCGCAAGGCTCGCCTGATGCCCCGCTACCGCCTGACCCTCGAATACGACGGCGGCCCGTTCCACGGCTTCCAGGCGCAAGGCGACCTCGCCTCGGTGCAGGCTTCCATCGAGCGCGCGGTGAAGGCCTTCTCCGGCGAGGCCCTGCGCCTGCAGGCCGCCGGCCGCACCGACGCTGGCGTGCACGCCAGCGGCCAGGTCGTGCACATCGACCTCGAGAAGGCCTGGGACGCCGCCGTCGTCCGCGACGCGCTGAACGCGCACCTCTTGCCCGAACCGATCGCGGTGATCGAGGCCGCCGTGGCGGACGAGGGCTTCCACGCCCGCTTTTCGGCCAAACAGCGCCGCTATCGCTACCGCATCCTCAACCGCAAGAGCCCGCCGGCGCTCGAGCGTGGCCGCGTCTGGCACCTGAAGAAGCCGCTCGACGCCGCCGCCATGCACGCCGCCGCCCAGGTGCTGGTCGGCCACCACGACTTCACCACCTTCCGCGACATCGACTGCCAGGCGAAGTCGCCGGAAAAGACGCTGGACGCGGCCGCCGTCGAGCGCTCCGGCGACGAGGTGCGGCTCGCCTTTTCCGCCCGCTCGTTCCTGCACCGGCAGGTGCGCTCGATGACCGGTTCGCTGGCGCAGGTGGGCCTGGGCCGCTGGTCGGCCGACGACCTGGCGGCGGCGCTCGAGGCGCGCGACCGCAAGGCCTGCGGGCCGGTCGCCCCCGCCGAGGGGCTTTGCCTGGTCGAGGTCCGCTACTGACGCCGGCTCAGGAAGGCGTCGACGCGCTCGGCCGCATTCTTCCGGATATTCAGATAGTAGAGGTTGTAGTCGAGGTCGTGATAGATCCCGACGATGGACAGCGGGTCGATGAACCGCAGGCGCTCGCTCGCCGGAACGTCGACGACCAGCATCCCTTGATTGCAGGCCGCGCCGGTCAGGCCGGGCACGAGCTTGCCCTCGCCTGGCCGCGCGATCGATAGCGCGCCGAGGTTGGCCGATGCGGGCGCGGCGGCGTCCGCCTGCCAGGTCAACGGGTTCACGCAGACGATGTCGTGGCCGGCCGGCGCCTGGTAGCGCCCGTCCAGCCACATCAGCGCGGTGTCGCGCCGCCGCGCGGCGATTCCACGCTCGGTCACGCTGTTCCAGGTGATGATGCAGCGGGTCTGCGTCGCCGAGCGGCAGATGGGCAGCCCGGCCCTCTCGATCTCCACCGGCGTGAAGCCCCCGATCACGTAGGCGGCGACCAGCCGCCTCGCCAGCGGCGTGCCGACGATCTTCTGTTGCAGGAGGCGCAGCGCGTGCAGCGAGCCCTGGCTGTGGCTGGCGATGATGAACGGCCGGCCCTTGTTTTCGTGGGCGATATAGAATTCGAACGCCCGCGCCACGTCCTGGTACGCGAGGTCGATGGCCGGCTCGCGATCGGCGGCGCTCTGGGTGAAGGCCGCCAGCGCCGCCTGCCGATAGCGCGGCGCATAGATGCGGCAGCAGCCGTTGAAGGCGCTCGCCTGGTTGGCCAGCACGCCGTTGTCGACCCCGGTCGTCGCGCGGCCAGCCTCATCGTACGCGGCGTTCCATTTCTCGCTCGCGAGGTAGGTGGTCGGATGGATGAAGAAGACGTCCACCTTCGCCCGCGCCGGATCGATGCGCGCAACGCCGTCGGGCGCGGCGTCGGCGTTTGAGGGCCGGCCCGGCCAGGCCGCCCAGGCGTTCGGGTTGGCGTAGTCCGGCGCCGGCGGCGCGGCGGCCTCGCTGAACGGCTGCGCGGGGCCGCGGGCGCCGAACGGCTGAGCCTGCAGGCGCCAGACCGCGAGCGTGCTCAGCGCCGCGACGGCGAAGACGGCGACCAGGCTGCGTCTCATCGAGGGGCCCTTTCGGCTGCCCTTCCTTCAACCAAAGGCAGCGAAATATCCGTCGATCAGGCGAGCGTAGACGCGCGTCAGCGCCTCGATGTCGGCCACCGGCACGCGCTCGTCCACCGCGTGCATGGTCGCCCCGACCAGCCCGAGCTCGACCACCGGGCAGAGGTTGCGGATGAACCGTGCGTCGGAGATCCCGCCGGCGGTGGAGAGCCTCGGCGTGCGCCGCAGGACCGCCTTCACCGCGTTCGTGCAGACCTCGACGAAGGCGCCGGGCTCGGTCAGGAACGCCTCCCCGGTGAGCACGGTCTCGATCGCGATCTTGCCCTGGAAGCCTTTGCCGTGCGCCGCGCACTCGCAATTCAGCCAGTCCGTCAGGCTCTTGCCCGTGTGCGCCGGATTGAAGCGGATGTTCAGCCGCGCCCGCGCCCGCGCGGGAATGACGTTGGTGGCCGGATTGCCGACGTCGATGGTGGTCACCTCCAGGTTCGAGGGCGGAAAGCCGCCGTAGCCCTCGTCCAAGCGGTGGGCCTGCAGCCGGTCCAGCAGGCCCAGCAGCGGGCGGATCGGGTTCGCGAACCGGTCCGGATAGGCGACGTGGCCCTGGCGGCCCTCGACGGCGATCCAGGCGTTCAGGCTGCCGCGGCGGCCGATCTTCATCTCGTCGCCGAGCCTCGCCGCCGACGAGGGCTCGCCCAGCACGCAGTGATCGATGCGCTCGCCGTCGGCCATCAGCCGTTCGATCACCTTGCCGGTCCCGTCGGTCGCCTCGCCCTCCTCGTCGCCGGTGATCAGCAGCGAGAGCGAGCCGCGCGGCCGCGCGTCGGCCGCGGCGGCGATGAAGGCGGCGATCGCGCCCTTCATGTCGGCGGCCCCGCGGCCGTAGAGGTCGCCGTCGACGATGCGCGCGGCGAACGGCGGCTCACGCCAGTCGGCTTCCTCGCCCGGCGGGACCACGTCGGTGTGGCCGGCGAAGCACAGATTCGGCGCCTCGTTCCCGCGCCGCGCATAGAGGTTCTCGATCGCCCCGAAGCGCATGCGCCGGCAGGTGAAACCCGCCTTGCCCAGCGCGCCCTCGACGACGTCCATGGCCCCGGCGTCCGCCGGGGTCACCGACGGGCGGCGGATCAACGCCTGAGCGAGCTTGACCGGGTCGGTGCTCATGCCGGGCGCTTATCGCGGATGCGGCGATGCGGCAATCGCGCGGCGCTGGCGCGAGCCGCCGCGGCCCACTACCTTCCGCGTCGATGAACGCGCACGCCCATCCTCGTCACGACGGGCCTGGCCACGCCCACCATCACGGCCATGCGCATGCGCCGGCGGGCGGCTGGCGCTATGCGCTGGCGATCGCGCTCAACCTCGCGATCGTGCTGGCCGAGGCGGCCGGCGGATGGATCGGACATTCGACGGCGCTGATCGCCGACGCCGGCCACAACCTCTCCGACGTGCTCGGCCTCGTCCTGGCCGGCGGCGCGGCCTGGCTGGCCAGCCGCCCGGCGGCGGGGCGGCGCACCTACGGCTTCGGCAAGGCGACGGTGTTGGCCGCGGTGGCCAACGGGCTGGTGCTGGTGTTCGTCTCCGGCGCCATCGCCATCGAGGCCGTGCATCGGCTGTACGCGCCAGAGGCCGTCTCCGCGCCGCTGGTCATCGCCGTCGCCGCCATCGGCATCGCCGTGAATGCGGCGACGGCGCTGATGTTCGCGGGCCGCAGCGCCGCCGACCTGAACGCGCGCGGCGTTTTCCTGCACATGGCCGGCGACGCGGCCGTCTCGGTCGGCGTGATCGTCGCGGCCGGCCTGATCTACGTGACCGGCGCGGCCTGGCTCGACCCGCTGGCCAGCCTCCTGATCGTCGGCATGATCCTCTACGGGACCTGGGGGCTCCTGCGCGAGGCGATCGACCTCGCCCTCGACGCCGCCCCGGCCGGCGCCGACGTCGACCGCATCCATGCGTTCCTCGCCGAAAGCACCGGGGTGACCGACGTACACGACCTGCACGTCTGGGCGATGAGCACGACCGAGATGGCGCTGACCGCGCACCTGGTCCGCCCCGACGAGACCGGCGCCGAGGATTTCCGCGCCGCGTTGGCCCAGGCCCTGGAGCACGAGTTCGGCGTCCGCCACGCGACCCTGCAGATCGAACAGTCCCGCGGCGACCACTGCCCGGGCTGCTAGGGCCTACTTCGCCGCCACAGGCCCGAGTCCGGCCGCGGCGCCTGGCGGGACGTTGGCGGTGGCGAGAAGCAACAGCGCGGCGTCGCCAACGCGGCTGTAGCCCTGCTGCGAGAGCATGAGCCGCGTGCGCCGCCATTGCCGCTCGGCCTGCAACAGCTGTTCGGCGCTGATGCCGCCCATGGCGTAGGCGCGGCGCATCATGTCGACCTTGGTCTGGGCGGCCTCAAGCGCGCGCGTCTGGTCGGCGTAGGTTTCGTTGTCGTGGGCGAGGGAGGTCAGGATGTCGGCGACCTGGCCGAACGCCTTCGCCACCGTGACCTGATAATCGATCAGCGCCGCCTGGGCGTTCGCCTGCGCCTCCCGCTGCTTGGCCTTCAGCTGGCCGGAGTGGAAGATCGGCGTCGTCAGGCCGATGCCCAGGTTCCAGCTGGTCGAGGTGGCGGCGAAAAGGGTCTGCGGCGTCAGCGCGTCCTGGTTCAGCGAGGCGTTGAGCGTGATCTTCGGATAGAGGTTCGCCGTCGACACGCCCACGTCGGCGACCGCCGCGTGCAGCTTGGCCTCCGCCTCCAGAATGTCGGGCCGGTCGTGGACGAGTTCCGAGGGCACGGCGACCGGCAGCACCGTCGGCAGCACGCCGGCCGTGTTGGCGTCGAAATTGGGCGGCGTCCAGGCATCCGGGGTCTTGCCGAGCAGGACGGCCAGCGCGTGCCGCGCCGCCGCCAGCCGCTGCTTCTGGGCGGGCACGGTCCCTTGATCCTGGGCGAGCTGGCTCTCGGCCGCGGCCACGTCGGCGGCCGACGCCCCGCCGGCCGCGTGTGCGCGGCGGATCATCGCCAGATCGCTTTCGTCGTTGGCGACGATGTCGTCGAGGTAGCCAATCTGGATGTTGGCGTCGCCGATGGTCAGCGCCTGCGCCACCACCTGGCCGGTCAGCGTCAGGTAGGCCGCGTCCAGCTCACGCTCTTGCGCCTCTTCCGTCGCGCGCAGCGACTCCACCCGCCGCCGCTGCCCGCCGGCGAGGTCGAGGTTGTAGGAGACGACGGCGCCGACCGAATAGAGATTGAACTCGGGGTTGGTCGGGAATTTGGGAAAGCCGGGGATGCTGAGGCTGGAAAAGGAGCCGCCGGAAAAGGCGCCCAGGTTCGCTTGTTCGCGCCGCGCGCCGGCGGTCGCGTCGACCATCAGGTTGCCGCTCTCGGCCGCGATCGCCTCGCGGGAGGCCTCGAGCCTGGCGCGCGACGCGGCCAGCGTCGGGCTGTCGGCGACAGCCAGCCGCACCAGCCGATCGAGGTCGGGCGAGCGGAACAGAGTCCACCAGTCGGCCACGACCTTCTCGCCGATCGCCGCCCGCACGGGCCCCTGGTTGATGTCGTCGACGGCGTTCGTGTAGCCGGTTGCGGTCGGCGGCGCGGGTTCGTGGAAGTTCGGCCCGACCGTGCAGGCGGCGAGCACGAGGGCGCTAAGGCCGGCGAGCGCGCCGGCCAGGCTTCGCCGCGCGGGCCTCATCGCGTCTCGCCGCCAAACAGATGTCGCTTGTGGTTCGTGTCGACCTCGACGCTGGCCGAAAGCCCAGAGGCCATCGCCACCGTCGGGGGCTCGCAAAAGTCGACGCGCACGGGCACGCGCTGGGTGACCTTCACCCAGTTGCCGGTGGCGTTTTCCGCCGGCAGCACCGAGAAGCTCGAGCCGGTGCCGGGGCTGATCGACGTCACGTGGCCGCAGAACCGCCGGTCGGGATAGGCGTCCAGCTTGATCGACACCTGCTGGCCGGTGCGCATGTACTCGAGCTGGTTCTCCTTGAAGTTGGCCTCGATCCAGAAGCGGTTCGAGACCAGCGCGAACACCGGCTGGGCGGCGTTGACGTAGTCGCCCACCTGCAGCTGGTCGACCTTGGTGGCCCACCCGTCCTGAGAGGCGACGATGTCGATGTAGCCCTGGTTCAGCGCGGCCGTGGCGACGCGCGCCGCGGCGACCCGCACGCCCGGGTGTTCGTCGACCGGCAGGCCGGCGTCGCCGCCCAGCGTCGCCAGCGCGCTCGCGACCTGGTCCTGCGCGGCGGCGACCTGCTGGCGCGCCTGGCTGGCCTGGTTGGACGCCTGCGCGGCCTGCGCCGCCGTGCCCGTGCCGGCGGCGACCAGATTGTGCGCCCGCGCCGCTTCGCCCGCCAAGTAGCTGGCCGTGACCTCCGCCGCCTTCAGCTCCGCCAGCCGCTGGTGGTAGGCGGCCTCGTTCGCCTGCACCTGCAGCCGCGCCTGAGCGAGGTTGGCCTCCGCCTCGGCCGACGCCGTCTCGTACGGGCGCCCGTCGAGTTGGAAGAGCACCTGACCGGCGTGCACGAACTGGCCCTCGTGCACGGCGACGGCGACGACGCGGCCAGAAATCGAGGGGCTGACGTTGACCCGCGCCCCCACCACCTGCGCGTCGTCCGTGGTCTGATAGCGGCCGCCGGTGAGATAGGCGATGAACCCGACGACGGCCACCAGCACGACCGCGCCGACCATCAGCGGCCAGCGCATGCGCCTGAGCCATCCCTGGCGCGCCCTCGGCGGCGCTGCGGCGGGCGCGGCGGTCGGTGACGGCGCGGCCCGGATCGGCGCTTCGGAGGAGTCGGGTGGGCTCATGCGGACCTTGCTTGGCGGGCGACCCCGTCGCGCGCGCTCCGGGCCGAGATAAGGGCGAACGCGCTTCGCCGCCAGGGCGATCGCGCGCGAGTCCGCGCGCGCTGACACCAGCGCGCGGAGCTTGCGACCGGTTTAACCGTCGCCCCAACATGAGCCAAATGATAAGTTGTCACCGCGAACATGCCTGAGATTCATTTTAGCGCGCTCGACCTCAATCTGCTGCGCGTGTTCGACGCGCTGGCGGAGGAGCTCAGCGTGACCCGCGCCGGCGCGCGGCTCGGCCTCTCCCAGTCGGCGATCAGCCATGCGCTCGGCCGGCTGCGGCTGGTGCTCGACGATCCCCTGTTCGTCCGCGGGTCCGACGGCATGCGCCCGACGCCGCGCGCGCTCGAGATCGCGCCGCGGCTGCGCCAGGGCATGGCTCAGCTTCAGGAGGCGCTGAATCCGGCCGCGTTCGACGCCGGCGCGACCCGCAGACGCTTCACCATCGCGGCCAGCCCCTACGTCGGCGCCGTGCTGATGCCGGAGACGCTGCGCCTGTTTCGTCAGGCCGCGCCCGAGGCCGAGCTTCGCCTGCACGGCGTCGAGCCGAGCCTGGCGGAGGATCTGGAAAGCGGGCGCACCGACCTCGCCATCGGCGGCTTCGGCCGCGCCGCGCCACGCTTCGAACGCGAGGCGCTGTTCGACGAGACGGGCGTCTGGGCGCTCAGCGCCCGCCATCCGGCGGCCGGGGCCGAGACGCTCAGCCTCGAGATGCTGGCCGACCTGCCGCTGGTCCTCCTGGCCAACGCGCGGCAGGACCACGCCATCGATGGCCGCATCACCGATGGCGGCCTCGAGCGCTGGGTGATCTGGGACGACCGCGGCGCGCTGGACGAGGCGCTGGCCGGCGTCGGCCGCCGCAAGACCGTGGCGCTGACGGCGCAGGACGCCCAGAGCGCGCTCGCCATCGTCGGGCAGAGCGACATGGCTGCGCTCGCGCCGCGGCGCCTGGCGACCGCGTTCGCGCAACAGTACGACCTGAAGCTCTACGACCCGCCCTACCGCTCGCCGACCGTTGCGGTCGAAGCGCTCTGGCGGCGCGACGCCGGGCGCGCGCCGGTCGACTGGCTGCGCGGCCTCGTCAGATCGGCGGCGGCTCGATTATGAGGCGGGCGACGCGGCCGGGGGCGGGCGCGGGGATCGGCGTAGGGGGGCGGCTTTCGAGAAGCACGCGCCAGCGGCGTTCCTGCTCTTCGCGCCGGCGCGCGACCAGGGTTTCGCGCTTGGCGTCCTCCTTGCGCTTGACCACGCGGCCGCGCCAGGACACCAGCGCGGCCGCGGCGAGCGTGATCAGCACGAGCGCGCAGTTCAGGTTCAACTCGATGGCGTAGGGGGTAAAGTTGGTGAAGCCGGAGTCGATGTAGAGTCTGGCGAAATAGAGCTCGCTCGCATGAATGATCATCGCCGCGGCGAGCCAGAGGCTGGCGTAGCGGATCGCCAGATAGAGGAAGAAGGCGGACATCAGCGCGGTCGACACGAGATCGATGTAGGCGGTGCTGGCCGTGTTGGCCCAGCCGGACGGCCCGGCGATGGCGATGACGGCCTTGCTCGCCATCGGCCCGGCCAGCGCCTCGAAGACGTCGGTCAGCAACAGGGCGCCCACGAACACGGCGGCGCCGATCCGCTCCGGCCGGCCGCCCTTGATGATCGCGATGCCCCCGCAGATCGGGGTCGCCCAAACCGCGGTCAGGTGGATGACGTGTTTGATGAGCAACAAATGCATAAATCGCGCCCCAGCAGGCTGAGGCGCGATTAAGCTACGTCCCTTAATATCAGGGAAACGCGAGGTCTTGGTTAGGAGGCGACGCGGAGAATCCGGTCGTCGTCGTCCTCGCGGATGTCCGGCTTGCTGTCCATCTTCACCGGGATGTGCAGCGCCTTGGCGATGCGGGTCAGCCCCTTGTGGCTGGTCACCAGCGACGCGCGGGCGGTGTTGAGCGCGGCGAGCGCCTCGACTACGGCGGCGAGTTCCTTGTCGCCGACGGTCGTGGAAAGGCCGACTTCACGCCGCGCGGTGATCAGCTCGGAAACCAGTTCCGACACTTCCAGAACCGCGGTGTCGACCGCCCGTTCTGTTGCGTGCAGCTTGCTGACGACACGCTTGGCGACAAACACCTTTTCCATGAGACCCTCTCCAGATCGAAACGATAGCTTAACCTAAACACATTCCTAACGGCTCCGCTAGCGGTTCATGGTTAAGGCCAAGTGAAAAATTGTCGCACCTGTGGTTGCACGGTCACAATCGCCGGAGTCGCCCGCCGCGCGAGCCCCCGCTGAAATCCATGAAAATAAAGGGAAGCAGGCGCCGAAGCGCCGCGCGACGGGGTTGCAAAAGGCCGCAAGAGCCTGCGCCGGTGCGTCGCCAGTATCATTGCGGCGTATCTTGGTTTTGACCTTGGCTGGTCGCGTAAGTCTAACCAAACATGGTTAATACCGCCGCGCATCGGCGCGTCTGCTCTCAACGTTACCGGCTGAAAAGAACCGTTAGGAACTCTGCGGCTATAGGGCCTGCGATGCGATCGGATTGCAGGGCAGGCGGCGGGCGGCGTTTATGAAGCAGCTGGATACGGGGTCGAAGGTCGGCGCGCGCGGCGTGTCGTTCGAGAACCGCATCGCCATCGCCGCCCTGGTCACCGCCGTCGTCGTGCTGGTGACCGCCAGCGTGCTCTTCATCGTCGAACAGACGCAGAGCGGCCAGACCGATCTCAGAAAGCATGAGACCTCGCTGACCGCGGTGGTGGCCGATCAGGTGGCCCCGCTGGTGGCGAGCGGCGACGCGGCGGCGGAAAGACGCGCGCTCGCGGCGCTGGCGGCCTCGCCGGAGGTGACGTCGGCGGCGCTGTACGACATGACCGGTAAGCGGCTCGTGGAGGCGGACGATCCGGCCGGCGCGCGCCCCGAAGGCGGTTTTCTGACCACCCGCGCCGTGGTTCGGCTGGACGGCCGCAACCTCGGCGTCCTGGTCGTAACCGCTCACGCGTTCGACGCCATGGGCATCCTGCCGCGCTACCTGGCCGTCTGTGGCGCGCTGTTCTTCGCCGCCACGGGCCTGGCGCTCTTCATGGGCCGCTGGCTGGCCGGCCTCGTCATCCAGCCGGTGAACCGCCTTTCCAAGGCGATGCGCGACGTCACCGACTCCGGCGATTATTCCCAGCGGGTGCCGAAGTGGGCGGGCGACGAGTTCGGCCTGCTCACCGACAGCTTCAACGACCTCCTGACCCAGCTTCAGGCCAACGACGCGGCGCTGCATCGGGCGATGACCGACCTTGTCGAGGCGCGCGACGCCGCTCAGGCGGCGAACGTGCTGAAGTCGCAGTTCCTGGCCAACATGAGCCACGAGATCCGCACGCCGCTCAACGGCGTCCTGGCAATGGCGCAGATCATCGCCATGGGCGAACTCGCCGACCAGCAGCGCGAGCGGGTGGAGATCATCCGCCGCTCGGGCGAGGACCTCCTCAACGTCCTGAACGACGTGCTCGACATCTCCAAGATCGAAGCCGGCAAGATGGAGCTGGAGATCGGCGAGGTGGACGCCGCCACGCTGGGTGCGAACGTCGAGCGCACCTTCAGCGCCCTGGCCGCGCAGAAGAAGAATCTCACCTTCAAGGTCGAGGTCACGCCCGAGGCGGCCGGGCCGCGCCGCGGCGACCCGCTTCGGCTGGGGCAGATTCTCAACAATCTGGTCTCCAACGCGATCAAGTTCACCGCCGATGGCGAGGTGGACGTCCGCATCGAAGCCACAGGCCAGGGCGGCCGCGACGGCCTGAAGCTTTCGGTGCGCGACACCGGACCGGGCATCCCGGCCGACAAGCTGCCGATGCTGTTCGAGAAGTTCAGCCAGGCCGACGGCTCCAACACCCGCCGCTACGGCGGCACCGGCCTTGGCCTCGCCATCTGCCGCGAGCTCGCCCAGCTGATGCGCGGCAAGATCGAGGTGGAGAGCACCGAAGGCGAAGGCTCGCTGTTCACCGTGACCATGCCGGCGCCCAAGTTGGTCGTCGATGCCGAGCACCCGGAAGCCGTCTCCGCCATGGAGATGGACTCCGAGCGGCCGCTGCGCGTGCTGGCGGCTGAGGACATCCCGACCAACCAGCTCGTGCTGACCACGATCATGCAGAGCTTCGGCGTGGACATCACCATGGTCAACAACGGCCGCGAAGCGGTCGAAGCCTGGCTGGCCGAGCCGTTCGACATGGTGCTGATGGACATCCAGATGCCCGAGATGGACGGCATCGCCGCCACGCGCGCCATCCGCGCCGCCGAGGCCGAGAGCGGCCGCCCGCACACGCCGATCATCGCCGTGTCCGCCAACGCCATGGCCCACCAGGTGAAGGAATACCTGTCGGTCGGCATGGACGGCCACGTCGCCAAGCCGATCGAACTGGCCAAGCTGCACGCGGCCATGGAAGCGGCGATGGCCAAGGCCCAGGCGGCCCAGGCGGCCTGAGCGACGCGCCCCGGAAGCCCGCGCCGCCTTAGACCCGGCGACGGACACTGGCCCCGCTTGCGTTTACGTTTCAGCTTGGAGATATGACCGCTTCGTAGGCGCCTTAGATGTCGCGCTCGCAAGGGGCGATCGCGCGGGCGCGCGGCCTCGTTCGCGCCGCCCAGGAGAGCCGTTTGAGCGAGCCGCAGCCCCCTGCCTTCCCGCCGCGACGCGCCCCGCCTGCCCGGCGAAGGCCGTTGTGGCGCACCACGCTGTGGATTTTCCTCGCCATCGCCGCGGCCGCGCTGCTGGCCTTCCTGCTCACCCCGCACGGACAGGGCGCCGGCGGGCGCGCCGGGACCGGAGCGGCGTCGTCGGCCCGCGGCGGGCGCGGCGGAGCGGGCGCCGGCGCCGGCGCCGCGGCGGGCGGCCGTCGGCCGCCGACCGTGGTCGGGGTCGCCACCGCCGCCGTCGGCGACATTCCGATCCAGATCACCGCGCTCGGCACGGTGACCCCGCAGTCGTCGGTGATCGTGCGCACGCAGATCTCTGGCACGCTGGTCGCGGTCTACTTCAAGGAAGGCCAGGCGGTGCGCCAGGGCCAGCTGCTGGCCGAGGTGGACACGCGCCCCTACCAGATTCAGCTGCAGCAGGCGCAAGGCACGCTGGCGCGCGACACCGCCGCGCTGGCGGAGGCCAGGCTCAACCTCTCCCGCGACCAGACCCTGCTCGCCCAGGACTCGATCGCGCGCCAGACCGTCGACGACCAGGCCGCCACCGTCCGGCAGGACCAGGGCGTCGTGCAGGTCGACCGCGCGCAGGTGGCCAGCGCCAGGCTGAATCTCACCTATTGCCACATCAAGGCGCCGGTCGCGGGGCGGGTCGGCCTCAGGCAGGTCGACCCGGGCAACTTCGTCTCGACGGGCGATGCGAACGGCGTCGTCATCGTCAACCAGATCGATCCGGCGACCGTGATCTTCACCATCCCCGAGGACGCCATCCCGCAGGTGGCTCAGCGGATCGCCGCCGGCGGCGGCCTGCCGGCCACGGCCTACGATCGCACCAACACCATCGCGCTGGCCCAGGGGGAGCTCTATACGCTCGACAACCAGATCGACACGACCACAGGCACGGTCAAGGCGCGGGCGAGGTTCGCCAATCCGTCGGGGACGCTGTTCGCCAATCAGTTCGTCAACGTGACCGTGCTGGTCGACACGCTGAAGAACGTCGTCACCATTCCCGCCGTCGCCGTCCGCCACGGGCCGCAGGGCGACTTCGTCTATGTGATCCAGGACGACTCGACGGTGAAGGTGACGCTGGTCAAGGTCGGGCCGGCCCAGGGCGAGACCACCTCCATCACTTCCGGTCTGAACGTGGGCGACCTGGTGGTGACCGACGGTGGCGACCGCCTCAGCGACGGCGCGCGGGTGATCCAGCCCAAAGACGCCCAGCGCATGGCTCAGATGGCGAACCGCAAGAAGCCGGTGGGCGGCATCCTCGGCTGGATCGAAAACCTGCTCGGCATGAACAAGGGTCAGACCGGGCCCGGCGGCCAAGGCCAGGGCGCTGACAGCGGCGCTAGCGGCCAAGGCCCCGGCGGCCAGGGCGGCGCGGCGCGGCGCCAGGCGATGCTGGCCAGCCTCGGCCTCACCCCCGACCAGCAGGCCAAGGCCAAGCAGATCTTCGACGACGCCCGGCAGAAGGCGACGGCGGCCGGCGACGACGCGGACGCGCGCCGCCAGATCATGCAACAGGCCAACCAGCAGCTCGAAGCGATCCTGACGCCGGAGCAGAGGGCCAAGTTCGAGGCCGCGCGCGCCCAGGGCCGCAACGGGGCCGGCGCCAGCAGCGGCGCGCCGGCCAGCGCCGGTCCGCCGCCGCCCGCGTCTGCGTCATCCGCCGCGCCCAGCGGGCGCCATGGCCGCCAAGCGCAGTCCGGCGCGCCGCCGTCGGCGCAGCCCGCCGCCGCCAACGCCGCCCCGCCGGCCGGCCAGGGCCGCGGCGGCGGTCCCGGCCGCCTCATCGCCGCGCTCGATCTCGACGCCGGCCAGCAGGCCAAGGTGAAGGCGATCTTCGACGCCGCGCGCGCCAAGGCGGGCGACGATCCGGACGCCCGCCGCGCGGCCATGCGGGCGGCGATGAGCCAGGTCGACGCCATCCTTCGGCCCGACCAGAAGGCCAAGCTGGCGCAGCTGCGCGCGCAGATGCAGGCCAGGGGCGGCCCCGGCGGAGCGCAGTGAGCCCATGCGTCGGGCCGGCGGACGGACCTAGACCGTGAGTCCTTCCCGCCCCTTCATCATGCGGCCGGTGGCGACGACGCTGCTGATGGCCGCCATCCTGCTCGCTGGGATCGTCGCCTTCCGCTTCCTGGCGCTGTCGGCCCTGCCCGAGGTCGACTACCCGACCATCCAGGTCCAGACCTTCTATCCCGGCGCGAGCCCGGACGTGATGACCTCGACGGTCACCGCCCCGCTCGAGCGGCAGTTCGGCCAGATGACCGACCTGAACCGCATGAGCTCGATCAGCTCCGGCGGCGCTTCGGTCATCACGCTGCAGTTCAACCTCGACATCAGCCTCGACGTCGCCGAGCAGGAGGTGCAGGCGGCGATCAACGCGGCCGGCAACCTCCTGCCCGCCGATCTGCCGGCCCCGCCGATCTACGCCAAGGTCAATCCGGCCGACGCGCCGATCATGACGCTGGCGCTCACGTCGAAGACGACGCCGCTCACCGACGTCGAGAACGTCGCCGACGCCCAGCTCGGGCAGAAGATCTCCCAGATCGCCGGCGTCGGCCTGGTCACCGTGTCCGGCGGCCAGCGGCCGGCCGTTCGCATCCAGGTGAACGAGAAGGCGCTCTCCGACTACGGCATGTCGATGGAGACGCTGCGCGCGGCGATCGCGGCGGCGAACGCCAATGGCGCGAAGGGGACCTTCGACGGCCCGACCCGGTCCTTCGCCATCAACGCCAACGACCAGCTGGCGACGGCCGAGGACTACATGAACGTCGTCATCGCGTTCAAGAACGGCGCGCCGATCCGGCTCAGGGACGTCGCCACCGCCGTCGACGGCGCGGAAAACACCCAGCTCGGCGCCTGGATGGCCACCGGCCCGCACGTCACGCCGGCGATCATCCTCAACATCCAGCGCCAGCCGGGCGCCAACGTCATCACCACCGTCGACCAGATCAAGAAGGCGCTGCCCGGGCTCGAGGCCAGCCTGCCGGCCAGCGTCGACGTCACCGTGCTCAGCGACCGCACGACCTCGATCCGCGCCTCGGTGCGCGACGTCGAGTTCGAGCTGATGCTGGCCGTCGTGCTGGTGGTCGCGGTGATCTTCCTCTTCCTGCGCTCGATTCCGGCCACCTTCATCGCCTCGGTCGCGGTGCCGCTCTCCCTCGTCGGCGCGTTCGGGGTGATGTACCTCCTGGGTTTCAGCCTCAACAACCTGACGCTGATGGCGCTCACCGTCGCCACCGGCTTCGTCGTCGACGACGCCATCGTCATGCTCGAGAACGTGTCCCGCTACATCGAGGCGGGGGAAAAACCGCTGGCCGCGGCGCTGAAGGGCGCCGAGCAGATCGGCTTCACCATCATCTCGCTCACCGTGTCGTTGATCGCGGTCCTGATCCCGCTCCTGTTCATGGGCGACGTCGTGGGCCGCCTCTTCCGCCAGTTCGCCATCACGCTGGCGGTGACCATCGTGATCTCGGCCGTCGTCTCGCTGACGCTGGTGCCGACGTTGGCCGCGCGCTGGCTGAGGCCGAGCGCGGAGTCGCGAGAAACCCGCCTGCAGACGCGCGCTCGCGAGCTGTTCGACCGGCTGATCGGCCAGTACGACCGCGCGCTCACCTGGGTGCTCGACCGCCAGCCGGCGACCCTGATCGTGGCGCTGGCGACGCTGGCGCTCACCGTCGTCCTCTACATCGTCATCCCCAAGGGGCTCTTCCCGACCCAGGACACCGGCCTGGTGCAGGGCGTGACCGTGGCCAGCCAGTCCATCTCCTACGCCCGCATGGCCGAGGTGCAGCAGCAGATGGCGGCGGCCCTGATGCAGGACCCCGACGTCCAGAGCCTCTCGTCCTACATCGGCGTCGACGGCGCCAACACCACCCTCAACAGCGGCCGCATGCTCATCAACCTGAAGCCGCGCGGCCAGCGCTCCGGCAGCCAGGCCCAGGTGCTCGACGAGCTTCGCCGCCGCGGCCAGACGGTGGCCGGCATGGTGCTCTACCTGCAGCCGGTGCAGGACCTGACCATCGACTCCAACGTCGGCCCGACCGAGTACGCCTTCGCGCTGCAGGGCTCGAACCAG
>DATGKF010000016.1:0-18901 GCA_035294785.1 Caulobacteraceae bacterium
CGAGCACGATGCGGCCCTGGCCGCGCGGCGTCGTGCGCGAGGTGTCGGCCATCGCCCGGCAGCCGGTGGCGGCGCTGATGCGATGGGCGAGCGCCAGGCCCCGCTCGCTCACGCCGTCGCAGCCGATCATCAGCACCACGCCCGCGCCGCCGCGCCGCAAGATGGCGGCCGCCTCGTCGATCTGACTCGGCGCCGCCAGAGGCGCGGGCAGTGTCGGCAGCGCAGCGGCGACGACGCCGCCGTCGTTCCAGGAGGTGTCGGAGGGCAGGATCAGCGTGGCGATCTGGCCGGGCGTGATCAGCGACGCCTGCACGGCGGCCGCAGCGTCGGCGCCGACCGTCGAGACATCCATCGCCGTGCGCACCCAGCCGGAGACGCCCCTCGCCCAGCCCTCGGTGTCGGCGGTCAGCGGCGGGTCGAGCGGGCGGTGATAGGTCGCCTGGTCGCCGACGATATTGACGATCGGCGTCATGGCGCGGCGGGCGTTGTGCAGGTTCGCGAGGCCGTTGCCGAGGCCAGGGCCGCAATGCAGCAGCGTCGCCGCCGGCCTGCCGGTCACCCGCGCGTAGCCGTCCGCGGCGCCGGTCACAACGCCCTCGAACAGGCCGAGCACGCAATGCATGCCGGGGATGCGGTCGAGCGCGGCGACGAAGTGCATCTCCGAGGTGCCCGGGTTGGCGAAACAGGTGTCGACGCCGCTCTTCAAGAGCGTGTGGACGAGGCTCTCGGCTCCGTTCATTCGCGGGGGTCCTCCGTTGCGTCGCCTTAGCCGCACTCACGCCCCGAACGCCAGAGCCATTGACCGCCGCGGCCGGCGCCTCGAAAGCTCTCGGCCAATCGAGGAGCGCGCCATGATCATCCAGGCCCAGCCGCTGACCGACCTGATCGGCCGCATCGTCACCGCTGCCGGCGCCGAGCCTGATCGCGCCGAGACCTGCGCCGAGCATCTGGTCGCCGCCAACCTCAAGGGCCACGACTCCCACGGCGTCGGCATGGCGCCCTCCTATGTGCGCGCGATCAAGAGCGGCAAGCTGCACCCGAACGCGCGGGCCAAAGTGGTCAGCGACCAGGGCGCGGTGATCGTCGTCGACGGCCAGTTCGGGCTGGGCGCCCCGGTCGCCCGCGAGGCGGTCGCGCTCGGGATCGCGCGGTCGAGACAGATGGGCGTCGCCTGCGTGGCGCTGCGCAACAGCTGCCACATCGGCCGCATCGGAACCTACGGCGAGCAATGCGCCGACGCGGGCCTAGTCTCCATCCACTACGTCAACGTGGTCGGCCATCCACCGCAGGTCGCGCCCTACGGCGGGCGGGAAGCGCGCATGGTCACCAATCCCTATTGCTGCACCGTGCCGCGCCCGAACGGCGACCACCTTGTGCTGGACTTCGCCACCAGCTTCGTCGCCATCGGCAAGCTGCGCGTCGCGTTCATGGAGGGCAAAGAGGTTCCGGAGGGCGCGCTCGTGGACGCCGAGGGGCGGGCGACGACTGACCCGCGCACCTTCTTCCGCGCCGAGGATCGCTCGCTTCTCCTGCCCTTCGGCCTGCATAAGGGCGGCGGCATGCAGATTCTCTGCGAGATCCTGGGCGGCGCGCTCGCCGGCCACTGGACCATGCAGCCCGGCTCCGACCGCGCTTACGGCGCGGCGGTCAACAACATGCTCTCGATCATCATTGACCCGGATGCGCTTGGCGGCCGCGAGGCCTACGAGGCGGAGGCCGAGGCGATGCTCGACTACATCCGCGCGACGCCGGCCGCCGAAGGCTTCGATCGCGTGCGGCTGCCGGGCGACCCCGAGCGCGAGATGATGGCCAAGCGCCTCGCCGAAGGCATCCCCATCGACGACAACACCTGGCGCGAGATCCGCGAGGCGGCGGCGAGCGTCGGCATCAACGATGAGGTGTTCAGCACGCTCGCCCAGTGATCGGCGCCCCCCTCAGCTGCGGCCGGCGGCTTCGCGCGCCCTCTGCTGTTCGCCGATGATGGCCTCGCGGGTCTCCGCCAGCAGCCGCGCCGCGATCGGATCGTCGGCGATGGCGCGCCAGTAGGCGGCGAGCCTGGGGTGCTTGCCGAGCGGGTTTTCGCCCTCGAACAGCGCCGGCGCCCATTCATAGGCAAGCATCAGCTGCGGCAGCAGCGCGCCGTCGGCGGTGGTCAGGCGCTCGCCCACCGCATAACCGTCCGTTCCGATGTAGTGCTCGATGTAGCCAAGCGCCGTCTCGACTTCGGCCAGCGCCGCGTCGATGCGTGCTCGGTCCCACCGGCGGCGCGAGCGACCGGCGGCGTTGAATAGAGGGACCATCGCCATCACCAGATAGAAGTCGCAGAGGCGCGAGATCAGCCGCACCTGCGCGCGCGCCCACGGATCGGCGGGCCTGACCGGCGGGTTGGGGAAGGCGTCCTCCAGGTACTCGCAAATCACCTCCGACTCGGGCAACGCGCGGCCGTCGTCGGTGACCAGCGTCGGCACCCGGCCGATCGGATTGATGTCCAGATAGTCGCCCTTGCCTTCCGACGAGGTGTGAAACCCGCTCGGCTCCACGATCTCGACCTCGATGCCCTTGGCGTAGAGCACCAACCTCACGCGGGTCGGGAACGGCGAGGTGTAGGTCTGGTAGAGCTTCATTTCGCGGGGCTCGCTTTCAGCGCTTCGCGCGGGACGCGCACGGCCATGGACCAGACAAAGTCGGTCTGGAGAAAGGTCAAGCCGTCCTTGCCGAACAGCGCCGGGTTCGGCTGGCCGAGGTCGCTGTTCAAACGGTCGGCGATGGCTGGCGGACGGCCTTGCGCGTCGTCCCCGTGCGCCGGATTGGCCGACAGCGTGACGATGCCCTTCGCCGTCGCGCGGATCGTCGCCCGAGCGTGGCAGGTCACGCAGGACGAATGCTCGAATCCCTGCTCCATCACCGCGTTCGCCAGGCGGGTCGGCTGGCCCCGCTGGTCGAAGAACCCGGTCTGCGTTCCGCGGAGGCGGTAGTAGGCCCACTTGGCGCCGGAGAGTTCGCGGCGCTCGCCGTCGACGCCGCCCCGGTCCGAGGCGTTTGGCCCGCGCGTCGTGCTGTCGACAGAAGGCTCGGTCGGCGGCAACGGATCGTCGACCTGCTCGAAGTCGGCCCAGAACCAGGTCGTAAGGTCGCGCGTGGCGATGTGCAGGCCGCTCAGGCCATAGACGTGGCCGCCGATCCGCCGCCAGTGGTAGCGGGCAAGCACGGCCGGCGCGGGGTCGGTCCCAAGATCCTTCCAGACCGCTTTGAGCGCCTTCGCCTGGTCCGGAAACCGGATGAAGTCCGCCTGACGCGCGGACTGCGCCTCTGCGTAGACCCGTCGAAGGCCCGCGATGTTGTAGAGGCCGAGGGCGCGGATGGTCTCGAACGCCGGCTCGTTGACGCGCACCTCCATCATCTTCGGCTGGGTCGGCGCGGCGAGGCGAACGCTGAGCACCTTCGGCGGCTCCGGCGACCGCGGCAGGCTGGCCCACGGACCGGGATCGGCGCCATCGGGGCGCAGCACCTCGCTGCCGACCTGCGTCGCGCCGTCGCCGGAAATCAGCGCCCAGGTTTCCCAGACGACCGGCTTGTCGGGCTCGTAGTCGCGGATGGATCGCCCCGGCGCGGCGACGCCCGCCGCGCCCGGCTCGGCCTGGGTGTTGACGTAGGTGAACAGCCGCCACGCATATTCGTCAGGGTCCGAGATCGCCTGCGCGATGTCCGCCGGTGCGCCGCCCGGCTCGAGCGCCGCATCCGGCGCGGCAGGCTGCGCCGGCGTGGGCGCGCCCGCGGCGCCGGCCGCGAACGTCGCCGCGAGCATGACGAGCCCGGCGGCAAGCTCGGCGGCCAGAACACGCACGGCCATACGACGAACCCCTTGTGGCCGCTCGGCCGTCGCGGCCACAACCGCCGCTAGTTGTAGCCGGACGGCGGCGTGACCTTGGTCTTGGTTTTGACGTGGTGGACGACGTGGTGCGTCGTCTTGTGGGTGGTGGTCGTAGTGTAGCCGGCCCCTTGCGCCGGGGCGCTCGCGGCGACGACGAAGCCAGCCACGGCGACGGCCGAGACGATGGTGCTGAGTTTCATGGAGGATCCTTCCTTATGATCTGGAGGCGGCCGGGCCTGACCGGTCGCGGACGCCCTATTTGGGCGGCGGCGTCGTCGAGCTGCCGCTGCTCTTCTTGCTCTTCTTGCCGCCCTTGTGCCCCTTCGGCTGACTGCTCGCCGCGGCCACGGCGGTGGTCGGCGTCGCGAGCGCCAGCGTCGCGCCGCCGACGAAGCAGCTGAGGGCGACGGCTGAAACAACAGCGTTGGCGTTGAGTTTCATTAGCGCTCCGTCCTTGCGCCTATCGCCCGCTGAACCAAGCTCAGCGGCGAGGATGCGTCGGGCCGCCGCGGACGGCAAGCTGGCATTTCAGCGGCGAAACGGCGGCTGGCTGGCGTGGCGCGCGGCGGCATGGGAAGCTCGGCCAATGGGCTGACGGGGCGGACGGGTGGGATGACCAGGGTGCTCTTCGCCGTCGCGCTCCTGGTCGGCGCGGGGCTGCTGTTCCTGGTCGAGTTGCTGACCGCGCGCCTCTTGCTGCCGCTCCTCGGCGGAAGCGCGGCGGTGTGGAACACCTCGCTGGTTTTCTTCCAGGTCGCGCTGCTGGCCGGCTACCTCTACGCCCACGCCAGCGCGCGCTGGCTGCGCGGTCGGTTCCTGCCCTTCCTGCATCCCGCATTGCTGTTGGTCGCCGCCGCCATTCTGCCGGTATCGGTCGCGCGGCTCGGCGCGCCTTCCGGCGACCCGCTGATCTGGGAGCTGGGCGCGCTGACGATCATGATCGGGCCGCCGTTCGTGGTCATGGCCGGCACGGCGTCGCTGTTGCAAGCCTGGTATGCGCGCAGCGGCGCCGCCGACGCCCGCGATCCCTACTACCTCTACGCGGCCAGCAACTTCGGCAGCCTGGCGGCGCTGGTCGCCTACCCGACGCTGATCGAGCCGAACCTGACGCTCCGCACCCAGAGCGCCGCGTGGACCGTCGGCTACGCCGTGTTGGTGGTAATAACAGCGGTCTGTGCGCTGCTGGCCGCGCGGTTCGCCGCTGCGCCGGCCGCGCCGACGCCCGAGGTCCAAGAGACGCCGGCCGCCGCGCCCCGCCCGTGGCTCACCAGGTTGCGCTGGCTCGTGCTGGCGTTCGTGCCATCGAGCCTGCTGCTCGGCGTGACCAGCCACCTGACGATGAACGTGGCCGCCGCGCCGCTGCTCTGGGCCGTGCCGCTGACGCTCTATCTGCTCAGCTTCGTCGTCGCCTTTCAGCGGCTCGTCCCCGTCCCAGCGGCTTGGACGGCCGGGGCGCAGGCCGCGCTGGTGGTCGTGCTGGCGCTGACGCTGCTGAACGGCGAGGCCGGGCCATCCCTGCCGCTGTTCGGTATCAACCTGGCGGCCTTCTTCGCCACCGCCCTGCTCTGCCACCAGGAGGCCGCGCGTCTGAGGCCTGAGGCTGCGCGTCTCACCGAATTCTATCTCGTGATCGCGGCCGGCGGCGCGCTGGGCGGCATGTTCAACGCCTTGATCGCGCCGATCGCCTTCGACCGCGTGGTGGAATACCCGCTGATGATCGTGGCGGCGGCGCTGCTGCGGCCGGGACCCCTGCCGGGCCGCAAGCACGGGCTGGCGGCGGCGCTCGATCTGGCGGTCCCGGCGGCGCTGCTGCTCGCGCTCCTGGCGCTGATCCTCGCCGGCGGCCTCGACTTCAGCGATTTCAACGGCGATGCGCAGATTTTCATCCTGCTGGCCGGCTTGATCGTCTTCACCATGCATCGCCGCCCGGTGCGTTTCGCGCTGGCGCTGGCGGCGCTGATCCTCGCGGGCTCCTGGCCGAGCGGCTGGGATGCAAGGCACGAGATCGCGCGCAGCCGCAACTTCTACGGCATCCTGAGGGTCGTCGATCGGGCTGACCCGGCCAGGCGGGTGTTGATCAATGGCACCATCGACCATGGGACCCAGAGCCTCGACCCGGCGCGGCGGCTGCAGCCGCTCAGCTACTATCACCCGAACGGGCCGCTCGGGCAGCTGTTCGCCCGCATCGGCGGCGGGCCGGACACGCAGAGCGTCGCCCTCGTTGGGCTGGGGACGGGCACGATCGCCTGCTACGCCCACGCCGGCGAGCGCTGGACCTATTTCGAGATCAACCCGGCGGTCGTGCGCATCGCCTCGAACCCGAAGCTGTTCACCTTCCTACGCGATTGCCCGGGCCATCCGGGGATCGTCATGGGGGACGCGCGCCTGTCCATCGCCCGCCTTCCCGACCACAGCCTGACGCTGATCGTGCTCGACGCCTTCTCGTCAGACGCCATACCGACGCACCTGATGACGCGGGAAGCGATGGAGCTCTACCTGCAGAAGCTGAAGCCGGGCGGGCTGGTCGTTTTCCACCTGTCGAGCCAGTTCCTCGATCTGGCGCCGGTCGTGGGCGCCGTGGCCCGGTCGATGGGCCTCGAGGCGCGCCTCTTCTCCGATCCTCACGCGACGGATGACGCGGGCGCAAACGCGACCACGGGCACCGACTATCAGGACGCCTCCGACTGGGCGGTGGTGGCGCGAACGCCAGCCGACCTGGAGCCTGTCGCGGGCGACGACCGATGGAGGCCGATCCGAGCGGCGCCAGGGGTTCGCGTGTGGACCGACGACTATTCGGACGTGTTCGACGCCTTCCTGCGCCGCCAGCGGGTTTCGCCCAGCCCATGAGGGCGCACCGCCTGTCGCCGCCGGCGCGCCTCACAAAGATGCAAGGATTGGGGCGTACCGTCAGATCGCCTAGCAATCTAAGGGCTTGCCGCCCGTGGCGACATCGTTCTCTGAACTGACGGATCCCGCGGACGATGGCGCCGTTCCGGAGCCTGTGGCGGAGGCGCGCGCGTTGCGCGACCAGCTGCTGTACGACGCGGGGATCGGCGTGTGGCGCTATGACCCCGATGCGGACGTCTTTCACTTCTCCCCGGAGCTCTTGCGCGGCGCCGAAGCGCCCGCCGCTGGCGTACCCAAAGCCTACGTCGACGCGCTGGTCCACCCGGACGACCTCCTGGTCGAACAGGCGATCCGCGAGCGGATCACGTCGGAAGGCGGCGTGGGGGAAATGGAATTGCGCATGCGCGACACGCCGGCCGGCGCCGGTGAATGGCGGCACATGCACATCCGGCTTCGCGCCGGCAAGCAGCTCCCGTCCGGGCGCTACGAGATGTATGGCCTGACCCAGGCGGTGACCGAGCTCGCCCAGGCCCGCGACAAGGCGCGCGCGAACGCCGAGCACCTGCAGATGGCGCTGGTCTCGGCCAAGGCGGGCGCCTTCGAGATGGACTTCGACCGCAGCGAACTGATCGGCTCGCCGGAGTTCAACGCCCTGGCCGGCCGCGTCATCACCTTCTCCGAAATCGTGTCGCAGGGCTTGCTCGGCCTCCACCCCGACAACCCCCCGATCGCGCTTTTCCTCGCCGGCGCGGTCCCGGACTCCCAGGCCTACGAGACGATCGACTTTCGCGTCATCCGCGCCGAGGGCGAGCGGTGGATGCGCATCTGTTGCGACATCCAGCGGCACCCGGACCAGCGGCCGAAGCGCGTGGTCGGGCTGATGTTCGACATCGACGACAGCAAGCGGCAGGAGCTGGCGTTCGTCGAGGCGCAGCACGCGGCCGAAGAAGCGACGCTGGCCAAATCCGCCTTCCTGGCCTCGGTCAGCCACGAGATCCGCACGCCGATGAATGGCATCACCGGCGTCCTGCACCTCCTGAAGGCCGAGGCGCTGTCCGACGACGGGCGACGGCTGCTGGAAGAGGCGTTGGCCTGCAGCGGCATGCTGGCGCAGCTGGTGGACGACGTTCTGGACTTTTCCAAGATCGAGGCGGGCAAGCTCGAGCTGGCGCCCGAGCCGACTGAGATCGGCGCGACGGTCCGCGGCGTCGTCGAGCTGTTGCGGCCACTGGCCGACGCGGCCGGACTCTATCTGCGCTACTCGATCGATCCGAACGTCGGCTGGGGCAACGTCGACCCGGTGCGCCTGCGCCAATGCCTGTTCAATCTGGTCGGCAACGCGATCAAGTTCACCCGTGTCGGCGGGGTCGAGATACGGGTGGCCAGGGCTGCGTTGGACCGGGTTCGGGTGGAGGTCGAGGATACCGGCATCGGCATCCCCGACGGCGCCAAGGCGCGGATGTTCGACCGCTTCGAGCAGGCCGACCACGACTCGACACGCAACATCCGCGGCACCGGCCTAGGCCTTTCGATCGCTCGCAGCCTGGCGCAGCTGATGGGCGGCGACGTCGGCTTCGAGAGCGAGGAGAACCGCGGCTCGACCTTCTGGCTCGAAGCGCTGGCGCCAGCGATCGCGGCACCGCAGCCGGCAACCGAGGCGGCGGGCGCCAACCTGGGCGGCGTGCGGGTGCTGGTCGTCGACGACAACCCGACCAACCGGCTGGTGGCCAGCAAGATCATCGAGGCGCTGGGCGCCGAGGCGACCGCCTGCGAGGACGGCGAAAGCGCGATCGCCGCGGCCAAGTCCGAAGCCTTCGACCTCGTGCTCATGGATGTGAACATGCCCGGCATGGACGGGCTGGAGGCGACCCGCCGGCTGCGCGCCCTCGGCGGCCACTGGGCGCGGGCGCCCGTCATCGCGCTGACCGCCAACGTCATGGCGCATCAGCGCCAAGCCTACCTGGCGGCGGGCATGGACGGCATGGTCGCCAAGCCGTTCTCGCCGAACGCCCTCCTGAGCGAAATGAGCCGCCTGCTCGCCGAGCAGCCCGACGGTCAGGCCGGAATCAGGACCGGCATCGCCTCGTAGCCCTTGACGAAGTTCGAGTTCATGCGGCGCGGTTCGCCGACGACCTCGATCACCGGAAAGCGCTTCAGGATCTCTTCCCACATCACCCGCAGCTGCATTTCGGCCAGGCGGTTGCCGAGGCAGCGGTGGATTCCGAAGCCGAAGCCGACGTGCTGGCGCGGCCGTTCGCGGTCGATGATGAAGCTGTCCGCGTCGGGAATGACGTCGCTGTCGCGGTTCCCGGAAACGTACCACATGACGACGCGGTCGCCTTTCCTGATCGCCTTGCCGCCGACCTCGGCGTCCGACAGCGCCGTGCGGCGCATATGGGCGACCGGGCTCTGGTAGCGGATGATCTCGGGCACCATGCTCTCGATCAGCGCCGGATTGGCCCGCAGCTTGGCGTACTGATCGGGGTTCTGGTCGAGCGCCAAAAGGCCGCCGGTGATCGAATGCCGCGTGGTGTCCGAGCCGGCCACGATCATCAAAATGATGTTGCCCATGTAGGCCTGGGGATCGTCGCGATAGGTCGACTCCCCGTGGGCGAGCATCGAGAGGATGTCGTTGCGCGGCGGCGCCGCCCGGCGCTCGTCCCACATCGCCGTGAACGGCGTCAGGATCTGGAACAGCTCGACCTGCCGCTGCTCCTCGCTCTCGACGATGCCGCCCGGCTCCGGCGTCGCCAGGATCAGGTCCGAGCAGCGCGGCAGCTTGCGCCGGTCCTCGAACGGATAGTCGAACAGCGTCGCCAGCATCTGGCTGGTCAGCTCGACGGCGACCTTGTCGACGAAGTCGAAGGTCTCGCCGCGCGGCAGCTCGTCGAGGATCTTGGCTGCGCGCTCGCGAATGATCGCCTCCATCGCGTTGATGCTGCCGGACGTGAACATCGGGGCGACGACCTTGCGCTGGTCGTCGTGCATCGGCGGATCGAGCGCGATGAAGTTGGATGTCTCCTCGGGCTGGTAGCCGTCGCTGACGGCGATGCCGCCGTTGATGGAACTGGACGAGAAGACGCCGTGGTTGGAGTCGACGGCGATGATGTCGCGATGCTTGGTCACCGACCAGTAGGCGCCGAACTCGCTCTCGGCGGTGTAGTGGACCGGATCTTCCGCCCGCAGCCGCTCGAACCAGGGCCACAGCGTATCGTTTCGGAAGAGCGAGGGGTCCGCGGGATTGAACTCACCCAGCGGCGTCGCGTAAGCGCGCGCACGCGCCTCTTCCGCCGCGATCTGCGAGCCGTCGGCCATCACAGTCTCCGTCGAATGTCAGCGGCGTTCACTCAAGCTCCAGTCTCAAAGGCCGCGCAAGGCTACCGGTGCAGCGGCGGGATGGTGATCTTGAGCGTGAAGCGCCCGAACGCGCCGTCCGCCATGAGGTCCGGGCTCACGCCGAGGATGTAAACGCCGGTGGTTCTGAGCGGCAGCGGGTTGGGGATGCCGGGCCCGTCGGCCGTGCCGTCGGGATACTGGATCGTCATCCTGACGGCCGGCCCGTCGATGTTCCAGTAGAGCTTCTGGCCCGCCGCGGCGGCGATCGCGTAGGCGCAACACTCGGGACCGTTCTGCGTCAGGCGCCCCCTGAGCGTGATCGTGTCCGTCCCGCGCCGCATATGCACGGGTATGGCCCTCGACGGATCGGGTTGGGCCTGCGCGGCGGTGGCGGCGAGCGCCAAGGCGGCGACGGCGGCGAGTGCTCTCAGCATCGAGCGGCTCCGGCTGGTTCGGCGCAAGGATAAGCTCGTTCGCCGCGCGAGGCGCGGACTTTCACGGGGCGCCCTCCCAGCCGCCGGAGGCGTTGCGCAGGCGCACGCCGCTGGCGTGCAGCGAGGTGTCCCAGACGCCGCGCAAGGGCGCCAGCGTCGGCATCAGGCGAAGCTCGACGCCCAGCGCCGCCAGCGCCGCCGGCAGGTCGTCGATGATCTCGACGCCGACCGGCTCGACCGCCTCGCGCGCGACCCACATCCCAGCGTCGCCCAGGCCCTCGAAAGCCGCAGCGGGCAGCTCGTAGCGCGCCAGCCGGCCGGTGCGAAAGCGTTCGAACCAGCCCCATTCGATATGGGCGATCATCGGCGCGTCGCGGCTTCCCCACCAGCGCTCGAGGTCGGCGGCCGTCGTCGTCGGTTTGCGGCGCAGGAGGATGCGCGGGCAGTCGCGCGGGAAGAGGTACATGGCCTGCCAGTCCTCTTCGATCGCCCAGACCAGCGGCCCGTTCAGCCAGTCGCGGCCGGGCGGGCGCACGGCCGGCGTGCGCACCGGCCTCGGCTCGAACCGGGCGATCCGTTCGTCGTCGCTGAAGTGAAAGAGCCGCATGCGCCCCGCCGCAACCCGAAAGGGGCGCTCCCTTAGCCGAGCGCAGCCCGCCGCGAAAGGGCGCCGCGGGTCTAGCTCTTGCCTGGCGACGCGATGTCGGCCACGGCCTTCCACGAGCCGTCCGCCTGCTTCTCATAGACGGTGACGTATGACCCCGTCTGAGTGACCTTGGCGTGGGTCGTCGGGTCGCTCTGGCTTGCGGTAAAGTGGCCCTGACTGAAGGCCATATCGCCGCTCTTCGACACCTCGATCCGGTCCGCGCTGAAGATCAGCGAGAAGTTCGGGTCCTGAAAGGTCTGGTTGATGGCGGTCTGCACCGCCTGCGTCCCGTTGACCGCAGCCGCGCCCGGCTCCATCACGACGGCGTTCGGCGCATAGTGACTCACGTAGCCGGCCACGTCTTTCGCGACGACCGAAGCGTTCCATTGAACTTCGCCGACACGGATGGCGTCGGCTTCCTTGCTCGCGTCGACCGACTTCGAGCACCCGGCGAGGCCCATCAGCGCCACCGCCGATGCTCCCAACAAAATCGACATTCTGACCATTGTTCGCTCCCCCAGCTGGTGTTCGGGAGCGCGAAGGGACGCTTTCGCCGCGTCTCGCCCCCGAGGCGGCCACTCTACGCCCATTTTGCCGGCACGGATCGCCGATTTGCAATCTTGCGACGCCGCTGCGACGCGGCTATCGCTGTCGGTTCCTGGGTAACGCCTTGACCACCGACGCCGCCGATCCGTCTCAGTCCCGCGCCCGTTTGCGCGAGCAGTTGATTGCTTGCCGGCAGACGCTCTCGCCGATGGCCAGACGCGCGGCCGAGGTCCGCATCGTGCGGGCGCTGATCACGCATTTCGGCCTGGCCAACCCGGGCGTCGTCGGCTGCTATTGGGCGCACCGGGGCGAGCCGGACATCCGTGACGTGATGCTGAGGATCATCGACCTCGGCGGCCAGGTGGCGCTTCCCGCGCCGGTGCGGCCACGCAGGGCGATGGACTTCCGCGCCTGGGGACCTCTGACGAAGGTGGTCCCGGGCCTCGCCGGCGTTCCAACGCCCGCCGACGGGGCGCTGCTGCGGCCCGACGTGCTTCTGGTTCCCGTGGTCGGCTTCGACGCGCGCGGCCACCGCCTCGGCTACGGCGGAGGCTACTACGACCGGACGCTCGCCGCGCTCTCGCCGCGCCCGAAGACGATCGGCGTCGCCTTCGAACGCGCGCGTGTGAATGAACTGAAGGCGCTGCCGCACGACATTCCGCTCGACATGATCGCGACCGAAGCGGGCGTGAGGCCGGCGCTGCGCTAGGCCAGAGCGCGCAGCGCGTCGGCCAGATCGGTCTTCTCCCAGGAGAACCCGCCGTCCGCGTCAGGCTCGCGGCCGAAGTGCCCGTAGGCGCTGGTGCGGGCGTAGATCGGCCGGTTCAGCTTCAAACGCTCGCGGATCGCGCGCGGAGTCGCGCCGCCGATCATCTCGGGCAGCGCCTTCTCAAGCTTCTCCGGATCGATGTGGCCGCCGACGAGGTCGACATAGAAGCTGAGCGGGCGGGCGACGCCGATCGCGTAGCCGATCTGGATGGTGCATTTGTCGGCGAGGCCGGCGGCGACGACGTTCTTGGCCAGCCAGCGGCAGGCGTAGGCGCCGGATCGGTCGACCTTGGTGGGGTCCTTGCCCGAGAAGGCGCCGCCGCCGTGCGGCGCCGCGCCGCCGTAGGTGTCGACGATGATCTTGCGCCCAGTGAGCCCACAGTCGCCGTCCGGCCCGCCGATGACGAAGTTGCCTGTCGGGTTGACCAGCCACTCGGTCTCGTCGGTGACCATCCCGTCGGGGAAGACGGCCAGCACGTAGGGCTTCACCAGCGCCTCGACGTCCGCCGGCGAGAGGCCGTCGCGATGCTGGGTCGAGAGGACGATCGAGGCGACGCGCACCGGCCGGCCGTTCTCATACGCCAGCGTCACCTGGCTCTTGGCGTCGGGCTCGAGTTCCGGCCGCTCGCCGGAGTGGCGGGCTGCGGCCAGGCTCCGCAGCATGTTGTGGGCGTATTGCAGCGTGGCCGGCATCAGCTCCGGCGTTTCGTTCGTCGCGTAGCCGAACATGATGCCCTGGTCGCCGGCGCCCTCGTCCTTGTTGCCTGACGCATCGACGCCCATGGCGATGTCGGCCGACTGGGCGTGCAGGTGGCACTCGTAACTGGCCCTGCGCCAGTCGAACCCGTCCTGCTCGTAGCCGATGGCTTTGACCGCGGCGCGGACGCGATCCTCGAGCGCGGCGACGACGGCCGCGGGGCCGCGGACCTCGCCGGCCAGGACGATCCGGTTGGTGGTGACCATTGTCTCGCAGGCGACCCGCGCGAACGGGTCGGCGGCCAGGAACGCATCCACCACTTCGTCCGATATGCGGTCGGCGACCTTGTCCGGATGCCCCTCGGACACCGACTCGCTGGTGAAGAGGTAGTTGCGACGCTGGCCCATTCCGCCTCCCTGGCGGCCGAACCGGGCCGCTGACTCCGCGGGCGACAAAAAGCCCAAGCGCCCCGCCCGGCGCAACTGGAATTGTCCCTCGCCCGCCCCCGATTGCGCTAGCATGGCGGCATGGGCCTCTATGATCGCTACGTCGTCCCCTGGCTGCTGAACTGCGCCTGCTCGGCCAAGCCGATCGCCTACCAGCGCGCCAAGGTCGTGCCGGACGCCCGCGGGCGGGTGCTGGAGCTGGGCATGGGAAGCGGGCTCAACCTGCCCTACTACGATGCCGACAAGGTGGAGGCGCTGGCGGCGGTCGAACCGTCCGAGCCGCTGCGGCGGCGCGCGGAACTGGCGGTCAGCGGCTCGAAGATCCCGATCCACATCCAGGAGGGCCGCGCCGAGGCCCTGCCCTACGAGAACGGCGCGTTCGACTGCGTCGTCTGCACCTTCACCCTCTGTTCCGTGCAGGATCCGGCGGCGGCGTTGGCGGAGGCCCGGCGGGTGCTCAAGCCGGGCGGGCGGCTGCTGTTTTGCGAGCACGGGCAGGCGCCGGACGCCGACGTCGCCAAGTGGCAGCGGCGGATCGAACCGGTGTGGAAGCACATCGCCGGCGGCTGCCACCTGACGCGCCCGGTCGCCTCGGCCATCGGCGAGGCCGGCTTCAAGCTGGACCGCGTGGAGAGCATGTACCTGCCCGGCACGCCGCGCTGGGCCGGCTGGAACGAATGGGGCGTCGCCACGCCCGCCTGACAATCGTCCGTGGACGCTGCGTCAAGGTCATCGACAGACGCCCCCAATCGCAGGATGCTGTGTCTCGCGATAGGGCGCGGGACGTGTGTGCACGAGGAACGACTGGGGCATGGCGAGGCGCAGCCTTGGCGTGACGGCGGCGATGGCGGCGCTGGCGCTGTCCGGGCTGGCGCACGCGGCCGGGCCGTCGCCGGCGCTGCGGTCGCTGGTCGATCGCTATGTCGCCTGGCGCGGCGGGGCGGCGTTCAAGGCGCTGGCCTCTGTGCACGAGGCGGGCGTGCTGACCGAAGGCGGCCTGGCCGGGACCTTCCAAAGCTGGACGTCTGACGGCCGGTGGCGCAGCGAAATCGCGATCGCCGACATGAACGTCGTCGACGTGACGACGGCGCAGGCCGCGTGGACGACATCGCTCTCCGGCCAGCCGATCACCGCGCCGGAGGCCTACGAGAGCGCTCGGCGGCTGCGGGCGATCCTCTACGGCGACGCGCTCATGGGCGGCGACGGCGCGACCGCGGCGCTGAACGGCCGGCGTGTGGAGGACGGGCAGACCTGGGCGGTGGTCTCCGTGCAGTTCGGCGACGCCGACACCTACGAGGCGCTGATCGATCCGGCGACCGGACAGTTGGATGGTCTCGACATCCGCGAGAAGGGACAGGCGCGCGAGGAGCGGTTCGCCGACTGGCGCATGGTCGACAGCGTCCGCATGCCCTTCGCGCAGACCGACCGCTCCGACGGCCAGGGCGTCGTCGAGGATCGGGTGCAGACGCTCGAGCTCAACCAGCCGCTGGCGCCGGGGTTGTTCAACGGCCCGCCGGGGGTGAGCCGCGCGATGTTCGCGGACGGCGCCGCCAGCACCGGCTGGATTCCCTTCGAGCTCTACGCGGGACGGCAGATCTATGTGCCGGTCACGGTGAACGGCCGGCAGACCGCGGCGCTGCTCGACAACGGCGCGACGATATCGATCCTCGACTCCGACTTCGCCACCTCGCTCGGGCTCGCGCCCCGGGGAGCGTTCCCGACGCCGGGCTCCGGCGGCGTCGGCGTGACCGGCCGCGTCGGGGGCGTGACGGTCGAGATCGGCAACCTGACGCTGAAGGATCTGACCGTCGGCAGCGCCAACATGGACGGCTTCGGCCGCGCGATGGGCCGGCCGGTGCCGCTGATCCTGGGCGACGAGGCGTTCAACGAGCTGATCGTCGACATCGACTTCGAGCACCGTCGCATCGCCTTCATCGACCCGAAGAGCTTCAGCCCCCCGCCCGAGGCGGTGAAGGTGGCGATGCAGCAGGTGCGCGGCGCGCGCCTCGCTCCGCTGACCATCGAGGGCGGCCCGCCGGCGATGTTCGCGCTCGACATCGGCGACGCCGGCACGCTGGACATCGCGCCGGCCTATGCGCACGACCGCAACCTGCTGGCCGGGCGGCTGACCGCCGAGCGGCGCGCCGTCGGCATCGGCGGCTCGTTCGCCGTCACGGTGACGACGCTCAGGTCGGTCGAGTTCGCCGGCGTCACCCTGGAGGGCCTGCCGGCGTCCTTCCCGCAAACCTGGCCGGCGGCGACCCATTCGGACCAGGTGAGCGGACGGCTGGGCGTCGGCGTGCTCAACCGCTTCCGGGTGACCGTCGACTGGCCGCACGACCTGCTCTACCTGACGCCGAACCCGGGCGCGGCGGCCCCGTTCGCCAAGGACCGGCTGGGCCTGGCGCTCGCGCCCATGGGGCGCGACGTGATCATCACCGTGGTCGAGCCGAACAGCCCGGCGGCGGCGGCCGGCCTGAAGGTCGGCGACAAGATCGTCAGCATCAACGGGCGGCCGGCCACCGAAGCGGTCGCGGTCGGCGACGGCCCGGCCGGCGGGCGCGTGGTGGTGGTGACGCGCGAGGCGGGTCTGGCGACCGCGGCTCTCGTCACGCGGACGCTGACGCTGGCCGACTACTACTGACGAGGACGCCCAGCCGCGCCGCGCTGGCGACCGCAGCCGTAGCGGCGGCGCCCCAGGCCATGTCGAGCAGCGCGATCTTGAGCGAAAAGCCGTGCAGCGTGGCGAGGTTAGTGAGGTCGTAGACCCCGTAGGCGACGAGGCCGAAGCCGGCGCCAGCGAGCGCCGTTCGCCGCCAGCCGCGATCGAGCGAGGGCGCGACGACGAAGGCGACCACGCCGGCCGCGTAAAGGACGTAGTAGGCCACGGCTGGCGCGAGGTTTGGATTCGCCGAGACGAGGCCGCCCAGATCCGCCTGATAGAGCGGAGCGAAGGTCAGCGCGAACCAGCTGAAGTCGAGCAACGGAAAGACAAGAAGAACAATCGCGTAGGCGATGAGGATGCGCTTCATGGCGCCGCCCTCCGACGTTGCGTTCGCAGAGGTCTACGCCGGCGCGCGGTAGATGGATGTGGTGGGCGCGCCCAGGAAGACCACGCGCCGCCATTCCATGCCTTCGCGGACGCGGGCGAGCGTCGCGCGGTATTCCGGATGGTCGGCGCTCTCTTCGCCCTGGATGTAGAGCGTCTCGTCGATGGCGTGCTTGATCATCTTGGCGGCGATGCGGTGGCCGCGGAAGAAGTCCACGACGATGCTACCGAGGACCGGGAAGAGGTCGGCCAGCGTGCGCACCGAGACCAGCAGCGCGGCCTGCACGAGCACGCTCGCCGGCACGCGGGCGCGCCAGCCTTCGAAGATGAGCGCCGCGCCGGCGACGACGCTGTAGACCTCGCCGAGGCCGGGCACCCAGGCGAGGATGCCGTCGAGGCCGATGCCGAACGGGCCCCAGCCGATGAGGTTGTCGGAGAGGCGGCCGATCAGCTCGATCGTCCGCCTGGCGTTGTGCACGTCGATTTCGCTTTTGGCTCGCAGCATGGTCATCAAGGTAATGCTACCGCGGTTGACGGCAAGCTAAGCGGCAGGGGGAACGGCGCCGACCGCCTCCGCGTTCGCTCTCCGCCATGGCGCGCGACACCAACGATCCTCAGGGCGCCGCGAAGTTAGCCGGCCTCACCTATGTCAACGATCACGAACCGGGTCTGAGCCGCCAAGCCGGGCGCGGCGGGCGGTTCGCCTATCGCGACGCCGAGGGTCGCGCGGTGCGCGACGCCGCCACGCTGGATCGCATCGCGCGCATCGTCATCCCGCCGGCCTGGACGGACGTCTGGATCTCGCCGGACGCGAACGGCCACATCCAGGCGACCGGCCGCGATCAGCGCGGGCGCAAGCAGTACCGCTACCACCCGGACTGGCGCGCGGTGCGCGACGCGGCGAAATACGAGCGGCTGGCGGCGTTCGGGCGCGCTCTGCCGAAACTGCGTCGCCGGGTCGACGCCGACCTCGCCCGCCACGGGCTGGCGCGCGAGCGCGTCCTGGCCGCGGTCGTTCGCCTGCTGGAGCTCACGCTGATCCGCGTCGGCAACGATGAGTACGCCAGGGAGAACAAGAGCTTCGGGCTGACCACGCTGCGCAAGCGGCACGCCGCGCTCTCGAGCGTCGGCGGCGTGTTCGAGTTCCGCGGCAAGAGCGGCCAGTGGCGCAAGGTCGCCTTCCACGACCGGCGCCTCGCCCGCGCCGTTCACGCCTGCCAGGATCTGCCCGGCCAGCGGCTCTTCCAGTACGTCGACGACGAGGGCGAGCGGCGGCCGGTCGACTCCCACGACGTCAACGCCTACCTGCGCGAGGCGATGGGCGGCGACTTCACCGCCAAGGACTTCCGCACCTGGGCCGGGACGCTGGCGGCGCTGCGGACGCTGGAGGGCGAGCCGGCGCCGGCGTCGAAGGCGGAAGCGAAGCGCATCGTCGCCGCCTGCATCAAGGCGGTGGCGGCCGAACTCGGCAACACGCCGGCGGTCTGCCGCGCCTGCTACGTGCATCCGGCGGTGCTGGCCGCCTACGCCGACGACGGCCTCGCAGGCGGACGCGGCGATCCCGAGAAACGCCTGCTGGCGTTCCTGGAAGACGCTGCCGTCGGGGCATGATTGCGCGGCCGCGGCGTCTTGAGGCAAGGTCGCCGCCAACCCATTTTCCGCCGGAATTGAAGGAGGGCCTTGAATTGGCCGAAGCCTATATCGTCGCCGCCGCACGCACCGCCGGAGGCCGCAAGGGTGGCCGTCTGAAGGACTGGCATCCGGCCGACCTCGCCGCCAGCGTGCTCGACAGCCTGGTCGAACGCTCGGGCGCCGATCCGGAGCAGATCGAGGACGTGGTCATGGGCTGCGTCATGCAGACCGGCCAGCAGGCCACCAACATCGCGCGCAACGCTGTGCTGGCTTCCAAGCTGCCGGAGAGCGTGCCGGGCACCAGCGTCGACCGCCAGTGCGGCTCGTCGCAGCAGGCGCTGCACTTTGCGGCGCAGGCGGTGCTGTCGGGGTCGATGGACATCGTCATCGCCTCCGGCGTCGAGAGCATGACGCGGGTGCCGATGGGCCTTTCGGTTTCGCTGCCGGCGAAGGAAGGCTTCGGCGTCCCGAAGAGCCCGAGGATGGAAGAGCGCTACCCCAACATCCAGTTCAGCCAGTTCATGGGCGCCGAGATGATGGCCAAGAAGTACGGCCTGACGAAAGACCAGCTCGACGAGTTCGGCTTCCTCAGCCACCAGCGCGCCATCGCCGCCACGCAAGGCGGGCGC
>DATGKF010000017.1:0-7962 GCA_035294785.1 Caulobacteraceae bacterium
TCGGGCGCGTCCGCGTCGGTCGTGAAGCGATAGCGGAAGCGGTGCGGCTCGAGCGGATCCTCGGTCTCCGCCCAGATCCAGTTCAGCCCCGCCTGGCGGTCGGCGCGATCCTCGTCGGTCTCGGCCGCCAGCCAGGAGGCGCTCCAGTCGCCTGCCTCGAGCAGGCCCATTTCCCACCAGGCCGGCTCGGCCGAGGTCATGGCGCCGGTCTCGTCCCAGACGTCGACCGTCCACCAGACCCGCTCGCACGAGGTGAGCGCCGGGCCGCCGTAGGTGACGTCGAAGGAACGGCCGGACTCGATACGCCCGGAGTCCCAAAGGTCGGCCGCGCCGGCGCGTACGGCCCCTTCGCCGCGGGTCACGCGCACCCGATAGGCGCTCTGCCGCGCCCCCGGCCGCGCGGCGGTCATCCGCCACGCGAGCCTCGGCCGCGCCTGCTCCAGCCCAAGCGGGTTGGTCAGGCCCTCGACCTGCAGCCCCTCGATGACGGTTTCGTCGGCGGCCGACAAGGCCATGGCGCGCTCCCCGGGGCGTTCGCCGGCGAGCTTACAAGCGCACGTGGCGGCGGGCTAGGAAAGCAGCGGGATCGTCAGGCGGCGTCGGAGCGCGCGGCTTGTCCCTCGACCGCCAGCTCGAGGGCGGCGAAAAGCTTGGCCGCCTCGATTGGCTTGGCGACGTGGCCGTCCATGCCGCCGGCGAGATACTCGGCGATCTGGTGCGACATGGCGTTGGCCGACAGCGCCACGATCGGCGTGCGCGCACGGCCGGTTGCGGCTTCGCGTTCGCGGATGCGGCGAACGGCGGTCGGGCCGTCCATGACCGGCATCTGCACGTCCATCAGGATGAGGTCCCAGGGCTCGCGCTCCCAGGCCTCGACCGCCAGCTGGCCGTTCTCGGCGAACACCGGCTCGACGCCGACGTGGGCGAGCAGCGTCTTGAGCACCAGCTGGTTGACGTCGTTGTCCTCCGCCGCGAGGAGCCTCAGTGGGCGGCTGGCGGCCGGTTCGGGGGCGGGTGCGGCGTGCGCCGGCTGATCGCTCGCGGCGCCGACGCGCGGTGCGGCCACCTGCACGGTGAACGTCGAGCCCCGGCCGGGCTTGCTTCGCACGGTGATCTCGCCGCCCATCAGCCCTGCGAGACTTTGCGAAATCGCCAGCCCGAGGCCCGTGCCGCCGAACCGGCGCGCGGTCGACGCCTCGGCCTGGGTGTAGGTGGAGAACAGGCGGCCGATGGTGTCTTCCGAGATGCCCTCGCCCGTGTCGGCCACGATCAGAGAGAGCCGTCCATCCCCGGCTTTCGCCGATAGGACGACCTCGCCGGCGTCGGTGAACTTCAGCGCGTTGGACACGAGGTTGAACAGCACCTGCCGGAGCCGCGTCGGGTCGCCGCGATAGGTCCCCGCGGCGTCTCCGATCCCGACGACGAGGCGAACGCCCTTCTTTTCCGCCAGCGCGCCGAACGCGTGGGTGGCGGAGCTGACCACCTCGCCGAGATCGAAATCGATGTTTTCGAGCGTCAGCTTGCCGGCCTCGATCTTCGACAGGTCGAGGATGTCGTTCAGGATGGCGAGCAGCGCCTCGCCCGAGGTCTGGATAACCCCCAGCCGCTCGCGCTGGTCGCGGGCGAGGCGATGCATGGCCATCGCCTGCGCCATGCCGAGCACGCCGTTCAACGGGGTTCGGATCTCGTGGCTCATGGTGGCCAGAAAGGCGCTCTTGGCGAGGTTGGCCGCCTCCGCCTCGGCCTTGGCCGCCGCCATCTGGCGCTCGGCCTCTTCGGCGGCAAGCTTGCCGGCGACCAGGTCTTGTGTGGCTGTCGCGAGCTTGCGGCCGGTGGACATGTTGTCGAAGGCCGCCACGACCGCGTGCGCGACGGCAAGCACGATCATGGCCATCACCAGCGCCTGATCGACGCCGTGAAAACGGGGCAGGATCAGGGGAATGAGCAGCGGCGACAGCACCGACGGGATGCCGGCCTGCGCGGCCATCACCGGCGACTTGGTGCAGAAGTTCTGGGCGTAGAGCAGCTGGCCGCACCACTGCGCCACCGCCGCGAACGCGCAGGCTTCCGAGTGGCCGCTCCAGAGGAGGAAGCCATAGATGGTCCAGACCGGCACCCCGACGCAGCTGGACCAGAAGAAGGCGAGCAAGCGCCCCTGGCTGACCGGCCCCTTGCCCATCGGGCGACAGATCAACGAGCTCAAGCCGTCAATGAGCAGGACCGCCGCGCCCCAGGGCAGCGCAATGCCCCAGCCGACGCCGAACCCGGCGAGCACGGTCAGCGCCACGGCGATGAAGGCGCGCGTGGGCGCCATCCGGAAGTTTTCCGCGCCGACGGCTTGATAACGCGCATCGAGAAGCGCGCTCAGTCTAGGCATGACTCGTCCTTCTCGCCGCTCGGCGTCTTACGATCGTGTTGGAAAAGATCGGGTTAAGGATGGCCCCCGCCCGCGACGACCGGCCCGTGCGCCCAAGCGCCGGTCATACGCTGGTCTGCACGCGAAATCGCACCTGCCCTTGGAGCGTCTCCCCCGGCGCCAGCACGGCGAGGCCGTGGTCGGGCTCGTCCATCCGGCTGATCGCGTCGGCCATGTGACTCACCGGCTCGACGGCGAGAAAGGCTTCGCCCGCCGGGGTGAAGACGCGCAGGTGGCGAAAGAGGCTTTCCGCCTCGATCAGCGTGCGGCGGCCGTCGGCGCGCGTGAGCACGGCGCGCCCGTCCCAGCCGAAGAGGTCGTTGTCGACGCCGTCGATAGGCGCCGCCGGGCTGGCGAAGTCGAAACGCGCATCACGGCTGCGAACTGAAGGCAGCATGTCGCCGGCGTTCAGCCAGGCGCCCTCGGCGCGCGCCGTCAGCGTCAGGCCTGGCGGTCGTGGAAAGAAGGGGTGCAGGCCGATGCCCGCCGGTGCAGGGCGGTCGGCTGCGTTGCGCAGCGCGAGCGCGACCTCCAGCCCGGCCTCGTCGAGCGCGAACCGCTGCGCGGCGTCGAAAGCGAACGGCCAGTCGCCGGCGGCGTCGCCGACCGGCCGGTGGCTGAGCGTCAGCCGGGCCGAGCGGCCGTCGGCCTCCGCCACCGTCCAGGCGCGCCGCCATCCGACGCCATGCAGAGCGTGTGGTGCGCCGGGAAACCCCACGCGCAGGTGGTGCTCGACCCCGTCGAACCGGAAGCGCCCGTTCGCGATGCGGTTGGCGTACGGGATGAGGGGAAAGCAGCCGGTCCAGCCGACGTCCCCGGTCCGGATCGCCGTCTGGGGCGTCGAGCGCAGCACGGCCTCGCCGGCGTGCGCGAGCCTGAGGATCGCGCCGCCGATCTCCGGCGCGATCTCCATCGCCCAGTCGCCGGCCGCCAGGCGCAAGCGCTTCGCGCGCCTAGAGCCCGATGCAGACGTACTTGGTGTCCATGTACTCATCCAGGCCCTGACGGCCGCCCTCGCGGCCGATGCCGGACTCCTTCACGCCGCCGAACGGTGCGGCGGCGACGGCCGGCACGCCATCGTTCACGGCCACGATGCCCACCTCCAGCGCCTCGGAGACCCGGATGGTGCGGGAAAGGTCGCGGGTGAACACGTAGGCGGCGAGGCCGACGCTCGCGGCGTTGGCGAGTGCGATTCCCTCCTCCTCGGTTTCGAAGCGGACGACCGGCGCCACGGGGCCGAAAATCTCCTCGCGCGAGACCTGCATCTCCGCGGTGACGGCGCTCAGCACCGTCGGCGCGTAGAACTGGCCGCCGCGCGCGTCGGCGTGGCCGCCCAGCTCGATCTTCGCGCCCTTGGCCGTGGCGTCGCCAACCAGGCGGACGACCTTGGCCATGGCGTCGGCGTTGATCAGCGGGCCGATTTCGACTCCCGCCTCGGCGCCCGGACCGACCTTCAGCGCCCTCGCCGCGGCGGTGAACCGCTCCAGAAAGGCGTCGTAGATCCCCGCCTGCACATAAAGGCGGTTGGCGCAGACGCAGGTCTGGCCGGCGTTCCTGAACTTCGACGCCATCGAGGCGGCGACCGCGCGGTCGAGGTCGGCGTCGTCGAACACCAGCACCGGCGCGTTTCCGCCCAGTTCCAGGGCCAGCTTCTTCATCGTGCCGGCCGACTGGCGGTAGAGGATCTTGCCCACTTCCGTCGAGCCGGTGAACGACAGCACCCGCACCTTCGGATGCTCGCAGAGCACGCGGCCGGCGCCCGCCGCGTCCATGGTCGTCACCACGTTGAACACGCCCGCGGGAACGCCCGCCTCGTCGGCCAGCCTGGCCATGGCCAGCGCGCAGAGCGGCGTCTCCTCGGCCGGCTTGGCGACCATGGCGCAGCCGACCGCCAGCGCCGGCCCGACCTTCCGCGCCAGCATGGCGATGGGGAAGTTCCACGGCGTGATCGCCGCCGCCACGCCGGACGGCTGGCGGAGGGTCAGGTAGCGCTTGCCGGCGACCATGGTCGGAATCACCTCGCCGTAGGCGCGCTTGGCCTCCTCGGCGAACCAGGTGATGAAGCTGGCGCCATAGGCCACCTCGCCGCGCGACTCCGTCAGCGGCTTGCCCTGTTCGGCGGTCATCAGCTGCGCCAGGTCCTCCTGGTGCTGCATCAGCAGGCCCGCCCACTTGTGCAGGACCGCCGCGCGCTCGTGCGCGGTCTTCGCCGCCCACGCCGGCATGGCCGCGACCGCCGCGTCGATGGCGGCGGTGATCCCGCCCGCGTCCAGATCGGCCACCTTGGCGATGACCGCGCCGGTCGCCGGGTTGGTCACGTCGAAGGTCGTCTTGGCGTCGACCCAGCGCCCGCCGACGTATGCGCCGCTGAAGTCCTTGGCCTCGATCATCGGCGTGTCCTTTCAGCTCTGGCCGCCGTCGCAGCGGACGACGGCGCCGGTCGTGAAGCTCGACGCCGGGCTCGCCAGGTAGAGCGCCGTCGTGACGATCTCCTCCGGCCGTCCCGGCCGCCCGAGCGAATTGCTGGACCGCTGCCGGGCCTCCTCGCTCCACGCCTTGGAAATGTCGGTCAGAAACGGCCCGGCGGAGATGGCGTTCACCCTCACCTTCGGCCCGTATTCTCGCGCCAGCGACACCGTCATCGCGTTCAGCGCCGCTTTCGCCCCGGAATAGGCCACCACCATCGGCAGCGGCACGAGCGCGCCGGAGGAGGAGACGTTGATGATCGCCCCGCCGTCGCCGTCCGCCATCCGCTTGGCCACCTGCGCGGCGAGGCGGAACGGGCCCTTGAAATTCAGGGAGACGATCTTGTCGAACCAGGCCTCCGTCATCTCGTGCGAGGGCATGGCCGGCGACATGCCGGCGTTGTTGACCAGGATGTCGACGCGTCCGAAGTGGTCATAGGCCGCCTCGGCCAGCTGATCCATCTGCGCCCAGTCCGAGGCGTTGACCGAGATGGGCAGCGCCCGCCGCCCCATCGCCTCGACCTCGGTCGCGGCCGCCTCGCAGGCGTCGAGTTTGCGGCTGGCGATAACCACATCGGCGCCGCGCGCCGCAAACGCCCGCACCATCTGCAGCCCAAGACCCCGCGAGCCGCCGGTGATCACGGCGATCTTTCCCGAAAGATCGAAGAGCTCGTCCATCGCGCACCATCCGCTGCTGCCGCGGCCCGGCGTATCGCAGTCGCCGGGGCGCTAGCAACCGTCCCACCGATCATCCGTCGTCATGGCCCGACTTGTTCGGGCCACCCATGAACACCGGATGGTTCAGGTGTTCATGGGTCCCCGGCACTCCGCTTCGCTCCGGCCGAGGATGACGGAACGAGCGAGCTTAGGTTGCCATCGCGCCTGCCCAACGCCGATAACGGCGCCGTGGAGAAACCGCGATGCGCCTGAGCGCGATCGACTGGGCGGTGTTGGGCGTCTACCTGGCGGCGGTGCTCGCGGTCGGCGTCATCGCCTCGCGTCGGGCGAAGAGCGGCACGGACTTCTTCCTCGCCGGCCGGTCGATCCCCGCCTGGATCGCGGGGCTGGCCTTCATCTCCGCCAATCTCGGCGCGACCGAAGTCATCGGCATGGGCGCGTCCGGCGCCAAGTACGGCATGCTGACGGCTCACTTCTATTGGATCGGCGCCATCCCGGCGATGGTGTTCATCGGCGTCTTCATGATGCCGTTCTACTACGGGTCGAAGGCGCGCTCGGTGCCGGAGTACCTGCGCCTGCGCTTCGACGAAAAGACGCGGACGCTGAACGCCGTGACCTTCGCGGTCATCACGGTCATGTCGTCCGGCATCTCGATGTACGCCTTGGCGAAGCTGATCCAGACGCTCCGGCTGTTCGATGCGCCCTTCGCCGCCGCCGGTCTGCCGCCGGCGTGGATCTTCCACCTCGCCATCCTGATCTCGGCCGCCGTGGTGCTGACCTACATCTTCATGGGCGGCCTCAGGGGGGCGATCTACAACGAGGTGCTGCAGTTCTTCCTGATCATCGCCGGCTTCGCGCCGCTGGTGATCATCGGGCTTCGCCAGGTGGGCGGCTGGCATGGCCTCTCGACCACGCTCGGCCCGAGCTACGTCCACATGTGGGCCGGCATGGGCAGCCCGAAGACCAACCGGCTGGGGGTCGACGCCTTCGGCCTCGTGATGGGCTTGGGCTTCGTCCTGTCGTTCGGCTACTGGTGCACCGACTTTTTGGTCGTCCAGCGGGCGATGGCGGCCAATTCGATGTCGGCCGCGCGGCGCACGCCCCTGATCGCCGCCGGCGTGAAAATGTTCATCCCCTTCGTCGTCATCCTGCCCGGCCTGATCGCGATGGCGCTGACCTCGGCGCCCGCGGCCGCCGCGCCTGGGCCGACCGGCGCCGCTGTCGCCGCGAAGCCGGCGACCGCGGGCGTCATCCCCGCCAAGCTCGATTCCGCCACCGGCCGCCCGGTGCTCGACGCCCATGGCCGGCCAGAGCTCGACTACGACCTCGCGACGCCCAACCTTCTGCTGCGCGAGGTCCCGACCGGCCTGCTCGGCCTTGGCCTCACCGCGCTCCTCGCCAGCTTCATGTCGGGCATGGCCGGCAACGTGACGGCGTTCAACACCGTCTTCACCTACGACATCTACCAGGCCCACATCCGCCGCGACGCGCCGGATCGGCACTATCTGGCCGTGGGCCGGGTGATGACCGCGGTGGGCGTCGTGGCCTCGATCGCGGCCGCCTATCTGGCCGCCCAGTTCAACAACATCATGGACCTGATCCAGCTGCTGTTCGCCTTCGTGAACGCGCCGGTGTTCGCGACCTTCCTCATCGGCATGTTCTGGAAGCGCGCCACCGGTCACGGCGCCTTTACCGGCCTCGTCGCCGGCACGCTGGCGGCGGCGCTCCACCACGGTCTCACGCTGCCCGCCGACGACCTGCCGGGGGTCAAGGGCGGCTGGATCGCGGTCGTGCACAGCTACGCGAGCGAGATGGCGCAGAACTTCTGGACCGCGATCTGGGCGTTCAGCGTCTGTTTCGTCGTCACCCTCGCCGTCAGCCTCGCCACCCGGCCGCGCCCAGAGGCGGAGCTCGCCGGCCTCGTCTATTCGCTCACGCCCAAGGTCGAGCACGAGCCGGCGGCGCCCTGGTGGGGCCGGCCGGTGACGCTGGGCGTCGTCGTTCTCCTGGCGGCGCTCGCCCTGAATATCGCCTTCCGCTAAGCGGCCGCCGAGACGATTTGCCCTTTCGCGTTTTTGCCAAGCGCTGCTATCCGCAGGGCCATTTCCACGGCCCTTCGCCGCCAACGAGAGCGAACGTTTCATGGACGACGCAGCCGCGCCCACCCGCGCCCCAATCGACAAGGACGCCTTGCGGGCAAAGTACCGCGCCGAGCGTGACAAGCGGATCCGCGCCGACGGCAACGCCCAGTACCTCGAGATCAAGGGCCGCCTCGCCCACTATCTCGACGACCCCTACACGCCGAAGACCGAGCGGGCGCCTAAGACCGATCACGTCACCTTCGCCTTTATCGGCGGGGGCTTCGCGGGCCTGGTGACCGGCGCGCGCGTGGCCGAGGCGGGC
>DATGKF010000018.1:0-14677 GCA_035294785.1 Caulobacteraceae bacterium
CCTCTGGGCCACGCAGGCGCAGGCGCAAACCGGGGCCGCCGCGGCCGCGGCGCCGGCGCCGCAAGGCAACTCGGCCGACGTTCTGGTCGTGGCGAACAAGCGCGAGGCCTCGGTCGAGAAGGTGCCGGTGGCCGTCACCGCGTTTTCGGCCAAGGAGCGCGACATCATCGGCATCAAGTCGATCAACGACATGGCCGAGTACACGCCGGGCCTCTCCTACTTCAACGGCGACGACCGCGCCTTCATCCGCGGCATCGGCCGCCAGACCGACCTTTTGACCGTCTCGCCCGCCGTCGCGATCTACAAGGACGGCGTCTACGCCGGCGGCAACGGCTCGATCGCCCTGCAGCAGGACACCCTGTTCATCGACCGGATCGAAGTCGACCGCGGCCCGCAGAGCACCCTCTTTGGCCGCAACTCCGACGGCGGGGCGATCAACTACATTTTCCGCCGGCCGACGAAGACCTGGCAGGAAGAGGTGCGCGGCGGGATCGGCGACTACGATAAGTACTACGCCGAGGCGCTGGTCTCGGGGCCGCTGAACGACAACGTCCGCGTCCTCGTCGGCGGCAACTACTTCCAGGAAAACGGCGGCTACTGGAAGAACCTCATCGGCCACCCACAGGGCGGCGACATCTCACAGGGCGGCAACGGCACCAGCCACTATCTGGAAGCCCAGTTCGACGCCAACTTCGGCAACTTCGACTGGTGGGGCAAAGCCTCCACCGGCGGCTACCTGACCAGCTGGTACCAGGGCCCGGTGCTCGGCCCGGTGAACGACACCGAATTCCCGGCTGGCATCGCCACAGGCGAGCCCAGCGCCTTCTTCGGGCTCTGCGCCCTGCCGGGCAACACGGGCCTCGGCTGCTCCATCCCGCTCAGCCCGGACCATATCGTCCCGGGCAGCGTCCAGACCGCGTCGGCCACGTCGATCGTCAACGTCAACAACGCCGGCAACCACCGGACCTTCATCGGCGCGCAGCCGAACACCACCTCGGTGCGCAACGACTTCCAGGTCTCGACCACGCTCACCTGGCATGGTCCGGGCGTCGACCTGAAGTACATCGGCGGCTACGAGAGCTTCCTTTACGTCGGCCTGTTCAGCGATCAGTCGGGTTCCACCTCCGGCGTGAACTCATTCCAGGTGGCCGGCGTGGACCCGACGATCCCGATCGTCGGACCCGCCAGGTTGGCGAATTGCCAAGCGAAGTTCCCGCTTACGCCTGGGCTTTGCACCGCGCCGCTGACCATCAGTCCGACGCCGGGTTTCACGACCTTCATCGAGGACGAGCAGTTCTTCAGCCATGAGCTGGCGTTCTCGTCGACCTATCAGGGACCGCTGCAATTCCTGGGCGGCCTCTACTGGTACCACGACCACTTCGATCAGCCGATCGACGTCAACAACTATCCGAACCAGCGGCAGCTGTTGAACCCGGTCTTCCTCCCCACGCTCGCGCCGGCGCCGGTCACGACCGACGCGGCAACGGCGCACACCGACCGCGGCGCATCGGCGGACTCCTACGCCGCCTACGGCCAGCTCGATTGGAAGGCGACCGACTCGGTAAAGTTCACCGTCGGCCTTCGCTACACGGAAGACCAGATTCGCGGCTTCGTCCGCGAGCGCTTCATCTCATTCGACAACCCGTCGCTGGGGGTGACCGCGAATACCTTCGGGGCCAACACGCCGGCTCTGGACGTGACCTCGATCTTCGATGCGGGACCCTGCGGCGCGATCGCCGCGAACCACCCGAAAGGCGCCGGCAACTGCGTCCTGAACACGACGACCGGGTTCGCCCAGGTCAACCTCAGGGCCAACTTCAACGCCGTGACGGGGACCGCCGGCGTCGAATGGACGCCGGACAGCCATACCCTTGCCTACGCCAAGTACAGCCGCGGCTACAAGACGGGGGCCTTCGACACGCCGACGATCGTCGCCGTGCCCGAGACGGCGCCGGAGTTTGTCGACTCCTACGAGGCCGGGCTGAAGCTCAGCCATCCGACGTGGCAGATCAACGGCGACGTCTTCTACTACAACTACACCAACGACCAGCAGCCGCTGAGCGTGCAGATCCCTGTCGGCGCCGGCTTCCAGACCGTCGGCGAACTCTTCCCGATCCCGGCGGTCCACACCTGGGGCGTCGAACTCGAGGCCGTCTGGCACCCGATCGAGCCGCTGGTGATCAACGCGCAGTATTCCTATCTGAGCGCCAAGATCGCCAGCACCGGCGGCCAGTGCCTGCTGGACACCACCGACCCGCTGGCGCTGGATCCCAGAGCCAACACGAACTGCAGCCTGCTGGCCGAGGACGCGTCGGCTGGTCTGCCGCCCGGCACTCCGAGATCGGCCTTCCCCCCCAACGCGAGCTTGGTCCAAAACGTCGTCGGCAACTCCCTGCCGCAGGCGCCGGCGAACAAGTACTCGGTGAACGCGACTTACACCTGGCAGTTCGAACCGGGCTCGCTGGCGTTGACCGGATCGCTGAGCTGGCGCGACAAGGCCTACGGCACAATCTTCAACCGGACCTACAACACCATTCCGGCCTTCACGCTGGTCAACCTTCGCGCCGTCTATAACGACGCGAAGAACCGCTTCACGGTGATCGGCTTCTGGAACAACGTGTTCAACCAGACCTGGTCCGACAACGTCTCCGGCGCGCTGCTCAACTCGGGCGGCCCGACCCAGATCCACGGCCCCGGCACCGAGATCATCAACCAGGCCTTCACCTACGGCGCTCCCAGCACGGTCGGTCTGGAAGTGCAGGTGCGCTGGCGCTAGGCGCCGGCGACATAGTCGATCGACTAGGAGAGCCGGGCGGCCCCACCGCCCGGCTTCTTCGTTTCAACGCGGTAACCGAAGCGTGGCCGTGCGCTGTCATTTTTCCGTTGCAACGCTCATTCCCCAGGGTCAGTCTGCACGACAGGACGTCGCAGCCCTCGACCAGCAAGCGTGGCGCGACGAACAGGGGAGGTTAGATCATGAAGCGTGGACTTCTCTGCGGCGTATCGATCGCCGTCACCACCATCGCCGGGCTGTGCAGCGCGCCGGCCCTGGCGCAAACGTCGCCCACTGCAGCGCCGACCACGGCCCCGGCGACCCCGGAGAGCTCCTCCTCGGGCGCCACCGTCATCGTCACCGCCGGCAAGCGAACGGGCGCCATTGAAAGGGTGCCTGTTGCGATTTCGGCGTTCAACGCCCAACAGCGGCAGACGTTGGGCATCAAGACCGTGCAGCAGCTCAGCGACTTTACGCCTGGCCTCTCCTACTACGCCATCGCGGACCGGGCCTACATCCGCGGCATCGGCCGCAACACAGTGAACCTTGCGACCGAGTCGGGCACGGCCACCTACTACAACGGAATCTATTATGGGGCGAACGCGTCGATCGCGCAGGCGCGCGACACGCTGTTTATCGGTCAGATCGAAGTGAACCGCGGCCCGCAGAACACCCTGCACGGCTCGAACTCCGACGGCGGCACGATCAACTATATCTCGGTCAGGCCCACGCACGACCTGTACGCCGAGGTGCGCGCAGGCTGGTCCGACTACGACGAGTACTTCGTCGAGGGCGCCGTCTCCGGCCCCGTGAACGACCATCTGCGCCTGCGCGCCGCCGGCATGTACGCGGACCAGACTGGCGGGTTCTTCAAGAACCTGATCGGCCCCCCGGAAGGCGGCTACCTGCCCCAGGGCAATGGCGGCAACAGCGAGTACGGCGAGCTGCAGTTCGACTTCAACGCGGGCAACCTCGACGGCTGGGGGATGGTCTCGACAGCCGACTACGACACAAACTTCCACACCGTCGCGACGGTCGGCGCGATCAACGACTACGAGTTTCCGGCGACCGCCGGCAGCCTCTCGCCAGGTCCCTTCTACGGCCTCTGCGGCCTGCCAGGCCACGGCGGAGACCCTGGCTGCGCCGGCGGCGACCCGATCGTTCCGGGAAGCGTGATCACCACGCCGGTGAACGCCGCGATGTTCCCGGGCAATAACCCCTCGACGTTCAACCTGCACCGATTCATCGAGACGTCGCACCAGTCGAACCGCCAGACTCGCGACCTCGCCTTTGCGACAATCTGGACCTACCACTTTCCCGGGGTCGACCTGCAATACACAGGCGGCTACCAGCAGTTCTACTACGACCTCGTCTTCGGTCCTGGCGCCGACGCCGGCGTGCTCCAATACCAGTTGGAGGGCAGCCCCAGTCCGGGCGCCGCGGCATTCGTCTGTGGAGCCGGCGTGGTGCTGAGCCTGACTGGCCCGGCGCTTGCCAACTGCATCACGCAGGCCCAACAGCCGCTGGTCGTCCACCCTTCCCAGGTGCACACCCTGTTCATCGAAAACGAGCAGTACTTCAGTCACGAGCTGAACCTCATCTCGACCGACAAAGGGCCGCTACAGTACACAGCCGGCGTCTACTGGTACCACGAGCACTTCGACCAGCCGATCTCGGTCGGCTGTTTCCCCCACCAGGCGCAACTGGCCACGCCGGACCAGATCTTCCCGTTTGCCCTGGGGCAAACGCTGGTGCCAGCGCCGGTCAACCACACGAACTGCACTGTCAACTTGGACGGACACGCGACCTACGATTCGATCGCCGGTTACGGGCAACTCCTCTACACCTTCAATCCGCAGTGGAAGATCGAAGGGGCCCTCCGATACACCGACGATCGCAAGGAAGGCGGCGAGGCGTTCCGCGTGATCGCCTTCAACATCCTCCCCGCGAGCGTGCTCGGCGCGGCGACTCCGTCATTCGACGTCACCCCGGTGGTGGTCCTGCCGGTCTGCACGGCGGCCCCTCCCAAGGGCGCGAGTGCGTGCAGCAGCGATAGCAGAGGCAACATCACCCGCGCTCTGAAGGGCTCGTGGAACGGGCTCACGGGCGATGCGACGCTGACCTGGACACCGGACTCCGAGAGCTTGGTCTATTTGCGTTACGCCCGCGGCTACAAGACCGGCGGCTTCAACTCGGGCACGATCTCCGGGAGCCCGCTCACGTCGCCCGAATATGTCGACGCCATTGAACTCGGCGCGAAAAAGCAATGGGGGCCTGTGTTCCAGCTCAACAGCGCGCTGTTCTACTACTCGTACCAGAACGACCAGCAACCGCTGACCGTCGTGACCCCAGGGGCCGGACCACAGACTCAAATCTTCAACATCCCTTCGGTTCACACCTACGGGCTGGAGTTGGAGGCTATCTGGCGCCCGGTCGATCCGTTCGTGATGACCGCGACCTACAGCTACCTCCACGCCACGGTAAACAGCATGGCCGGCAAGTGCGTCATCAACGCCGATGACCCGCTCGCCATTGAGCCCGGCGAAAGGACAAGCGGCTGCCCGGTCGCCGGAACGGTCAACCTGGTCGGCAACACCCTGGCGGAAGCCCCGCAGAACAAGGTCGCGGTCAACGGGACCTACACCTGGACGTTCGACCCCGGAAAGCTCTCCTTCTCGGCGTCGGTGATCTGGAAGGACAAGACCTTCGGCTCGATCTTCAACACGCCGTCGAACCAGGCGCCGGCCTATACGCAAGTGAACCTGCGCGCGACGTGGGTCGACGCGCGCAACCGCTTCACCGTCACCGCCTTCGTCGACAACCTTTTCAATCAGACCGGGTTCGACAACGTGACCGAGGCGCAGCTGGCGCCTACGATCGCCACGGCGGCCGACTACAACATCGTGAAGGCCGTCGGCATCACGTACCCGTTGACCTTCGGCATCGAGGCGCAGGTGCGCTTCCACTAGCGCCGCGGGTCAGCGACCAACTAGCGAGGGGCCGGGCGGGCGACCGTCCGGCCCTTTTCTTCGTCGGCTAAAGCGTCGCGATCGGCGCCAGCCCGCGCATGGGCCTCAGGCCCAAGTCGGCCAGCAGGCGGGCGTCTTCATCCTCGCCGGGCAATGGCGTGGTGAGCAGCTTGGCCCCGATGAAGATGGAGTTGGCGCCGGCGAGAAAGCACAGCGCCTGCAGCTCGCGGCTCATGCCGACGCGGCCGGCGGCCAGCCGCACCACCGCCTTCGGGCAGACGATGCGGGCGACGGCGATGGTGCGCACGAACTCCAGCCCGTCCAGCGGCTCGCTCGCGCCCAGCGGCGTGCCGGGAATGGGCACGAGCGCGTTGATCGGCAACGATTCCGGGTGCTCCGGCAGCGTCGCCAGCGCGTGCAGCAGCCCGGCCCGCGCGGCGCGGGTCTCGCCCATGCCGACGATGCCGCCGCAACAGACGCTGATGCCGGCGTCGCGCACGTGGCTCAGCGTCTCCAGCCGATCCTCGTAGGTGCGGGTGGAGACGATCCGCCCGTAGTCCTCGGGCGCGGTGTCGAGGTTGTGGTTGTAGAAGTCGAGCCCGGCGGCGGCCAGCGCGCGCGCCTGATGCGGCGCCAGCATCCCCAGCGTGGCGCAGGTCTCCAGCCCCAGCGCTTTCACGCCGGCGACCATCGCCTCGAGCTTGGCCAGGTCGCGGTCCTTCACGTCGCGCCATGCCGCGCCCATGCAGAAGCGCTGCGCGCCGCCGGCCTTGGCCCGCGCCGCCTCGGCGACCGCGGCCTCGGGATCCATCAGCCGCGAGGCCTTTAAGCCCGTGTCGAACTTGGCCGACTGGCTGCAGTAGCCGCAGTCTTCCGGGCAGCCGCCGGTCTTCACGGACAAGAGCTGCGACAGCTGGATCTCGCCGGCGTCGAAGTTCGCCCGGTGCACGCCAGCGGCGGCGAAGACGAGGTCGCCGAACGGCAGCTCGAACAGGGCTTCGACCTCGTCGCGGCGCCAATCGGTGCGCGGCGTGGCGGAAACTGACGGCGACATGGACTCCCCTCGTTTTCACCGGCCTCGACCCGGCTGCGGTCGCCTCTATCATGCGGCCGGGCGGCGGGCCGATGGAGAAAACCTGAAAACGCATGGCGGCGAAGGCGAACATCGACGCGCTGCTCAGCGATGGGGCGGCCCACTATGCCGCCGACCGGCTGGACGCGGCCGCGCGCGCTTATGCCGCCGCCGAACGGGCGGCGCCGAAGGACTTCCGGCCCATCTATTCGCTGGCGATGATCGACATCAGCCAGGGCCGTCTCGCGCCGGCGGCGGTGCGGCTGAAACGGACGCTGAAGCTCAACCCCGCGCTCTTTCCCGCCCTCTTCAACCTCGGCCGCGTCAGCGAGCAGCTCGGCCGCTGGGACGAGGCGGTCGACGCCTGGACCAGGGCGCTGGCGCTGCGCCCCGAGGCGGCCGACGTCCGCTTCGCCCGCGCCGTGGCGCTCTGCACGGTCGGGCGGATCGACGAGGGCGTGGCCGAGTACCGCGCGCTCGCCGGCGATGAGCGCCTCGCCGCCCAGGCGCTCGCCCGGGCGGTGCTGATCCGGCCCGAGACGACCACCGACGCCGAGCTGACGGCGCTCGAGCAGCTGGGCGCCGACCCCGGCGTCGCCGCCGACACCCGCATCGGCCTCGCCTTCGCCCGCGGCGCGGCGCTGGAGGCGCGCGGGCGCTATGACGACGCGTTCGCCGCCTTCGACGCGGGCAACCGGATGCAGCGCGCGGCGCTGGTCGCGGAGAGACCGGCGCGCGATCCGGCCGTCGCGGCGCGCGAGCACGCCCGCTCGGTGGAGCGGGTAAAGGCGCTCGTCACGCCCGCCTTCATCGAGGCCCACCGCGGCGAAGGCGACGCTGGCGTCGCGCCGATCTTCATCGTCGGGATGCCGCGCTCGGGCTCGACGCTGATCGAGCAGATCCTCGCCAGCCACCCCGGCGTTCAGGGCATGGGGGAGAGCCCAACGCTGGCGCACGTGCTGGAGCGCGCCCGCGCCTACGACCCGGCGGCGCCGAAGGACGTCCGCGCGCTGGCCGGCGCGTACCTGGACGCCCTGCGCGAGCGGGGCTGGACGCGGAAGGCGCGGCCGGTCGACAAGACGCTGGAGAGCTACCTGCATGTCGGCATGATCGCGCTGATGTTCCCGCGCGCCGTCATCCTGGAAAGCGTGCGCGATCCCGTCGACACCTGCCTCGCGTGCTGGCGCCAGCTGTTCACCCACGGCAACGAGCCGCTCTACGACCTGGCCGAGATCGGCGAGACCTATCGGACCTACCGGGCGATGATGGACCATTGGGCCGAGGTCCTGCCCGGCCGGGTGATCGAAGTCTCGAACGAGGCGCTGGTCGCCGACCCGCCGGCGCAGATCCGCTGGCTGGTGACGGACGCCTGCGGGCTCGCCTGGGACGACGCCTGCCTCGACTTCCACAAGACCCCGCGGCCGATCTCGACCGCCAGCACCGCCCAGGTGCGCCGCCCGATCTTCTCAACGTCACTCGAGCGCTGGCGACAATACGAGGCTCACCTCGGCCCGCTGATTGAGGCGCTCGGGCCTTACGCTCCGGGCTGATGCGTCAGGCCTCGACCGGAACCCACCACTCCACCCAGCCGGCGCGATCGGGACGGAAATCGGCGGGGTAAAACTCGATGTCGGGGGCCTGGGCCAGCCGGTGGCCCGAGGTCGCAACGAGCTCTCCCCAGATCTTGCGCACCGCCGCCTGCATCTGCGGGTGCACGAGGCCGCCCGTCATCGTCTGGCGGAAGACGAGGTAGGTTTGCGGCTCGAGCGCCGTGATCTCGACGCCGGGCGGCCTGCGCGCCTCCGGCCCGATCGCGACGCCGGCTGTGTAAAGCATCCCGGGGCGGCCGCGAGTCGGAGCGGCCGTGCAAACGCCGTAGGTCTCGCCGCCGCTCTGCCCGGCGAGGGGCAAGCGGGGCGTCAGGCGGTCCCAGAGCTTCGGGATGCCGGCCTTGTTCGAAAGGTCGAACAGGCCGCGCAGGCCGGCGATGCGCAAGGCCGGCTTTGCGACAGGCCCTGCCTCGTCGACCGCGATCTCCACATCGTCAGCCGGGGGCGAGAGGGCGTCCAGCGGACTCTTCTCGCCTTGGCGGTAGCGGCCGGGCGGCACGCCGAAGACGCGCTTGAACGCGCGGGTGAAGGCTTCCTGGCTGTCGAAGCCACAATCGAAAGCGAGTTCGATCAGCGCTGGCGCGCGGCGCCCCGCCAGCCGCTCCGCCGCGTCGGCCAGCCGCCGCGTGCGGACATAGGCCATCGGGCTGAAACCGAAGCGGGCCCCGAACGCGCGGCTGAAATGGAAGGCCGAAAGCCCGGCCGCCGCCGCCAGGGCCGGCAGCGACAACGGCTCGAAAAGGTGCGCATCGATATGCTCGCGCGCCCGCACCAGCGCATCGGGGATCGCCGCCTCACTCATGCCGCCAGCATGGCGCGGCCTAAGCCCGCTGTCTTGACCGGGTTTGCTTTACCCCTCCCGGAGGGCGGCGTTAGCCGAACGCCGGGGCGAAGCGAATGTTGTCGCGTTCCAGGCCCTTCAGCACCACCTCCATCCCGCCCGACTTGATCATCCACTCCAGTCGGTGGTCGCGGTACTCGCGCTTGAACAGCCCCTGTTCGACCAGCGTTGCGGCGTCGCCCATCGGCAGCGCGAGGTTGTTCATGTCCTCGATCGTGCTGGCGACTGACGGGCGGGCGTTGGTCCGGGTGAGCCAGGCGGAAAGCTTCGAGCCCGCGGCCGGCGGGTGGCCGACGCCGAGCGAGCCGTTCACGTAAGGGACCACCGAAAGGTCGCCCCAGCCGAACGCCGCGCCGTTGAACCATTCCCGCTCGCCCAGCTGCCGCTCCAGCCAGGCGAAGAAGCTTTCCGTCTGCGCCTTGGCGTTGGCGCGCAGCGTTTCGGCCAGCGCCCCCTCGGCGCGGCGAAACCAGTTGAGCTCGGCAAGGCCCCAGTTGATCGCCTCGAAGTGGGTGTCCATCACCTCTTCGATCATCCGCACCCGCGCCCGCTCGGCGGGGGTGGCCGGCAGCAGCGGCGGGGTCGGCCATTTGTCCTCGATGTATTCGAGGATGATGGTGGAATCGAAGACGCTGAGGTCGCCGTCGACCAGCGCCGGCACCTCGCCGCGCGGGCTGGCGCGGGCGAAGTCGCCGCCCGCCCCACCGGCGCCGATGCCGTCCGGCATCCGCGCCTCGAACGCGATCCCCTTCTCGCGCAGCGCGATCTTGACCTTCTGCGCATAGGGCGAGAGCGGGTGTTCGTAGAGCGTGAGCATGGCGGCGGCCTCCCTGGCTGGCGTGGGCGAAGGAACGCCACAGGCCCGCCGTCGGGTCAATCTGGCCAACGCGGGCGTTTGCCGATAAGCCGCAAGGGCTGGTCCCCTAGAGGCGTTCAAAAGTCTCGATGTTTTCCAAGATCCTGATCGCCAACCGCGGCGAGATCGCCGTACGCATCATCAAGACGGCGCGGCGGATGGGCATCCAGAGCGTGGTCGTCTATTCCGAGGCCGACGCCGACAGCTTGGCCGTCGAGATGGCCGACCAGGCCGTCGCGATCGGGCCGGCGCCGGCGGCGCAGTCGTACCTGGTCCCCGAAAAGATCATCGCCGCGGCGAGCGAGACCGGCGCGGAAGCCATCCATCCGGGCTTCGGGTTCCTGTCGGAAAACGCCGGCTTCGCCCGTGCGTGTGCTGCGGCCGGCATCGTCTTCATCGGCCCGAACCCCGAGGCCATCGACGCGATGGGCGACAAGATCGCCTCCAAGCGCTTCGCCACCGCCGCCGGCGTTTCGGTGGTTCCCGGCCACGTGGGCGAGATCGCCGACGCCAAGGCGGCGACCAAGGCGTCGAAGGACATCGGCTACCCGGTGATGATCAAGGCTTCGGCCGGCGGCGGCGGCAAGGGCATCCGCGTCGCCTGGAACGACCGCGACGTCGCCGAGGGCTTCCCGGCCGTGCAGGCGGAGGCGAAGGCGTCGTTCGGCGACGACCGCCTCTTCATCGAGAAGTTCATCGAGAGCCCGCGCCACGTCGAGATCCAGGTGCTGGGCGACAGGCACGGCCACGTCGTCCACCTGTTCGAGCGCGAATGCTCCATCCAGCGCCGGAACCAGAAGGTGATCGAGGAGGCGCCCTCGCCGCTTCTGGACGAGGCCACCCGCGCGGCCATGGGCGCCCAGGCCGTCGCGCTGGCCACGGCGGTCGGCTACGACTCCGCCGGCACGGTCGAGTTCGTCGCCGGCCAGGACAAGAGCTTCTTCTTCCTGGAGATGAACACCCGTCTGCAGGTCGAGCATCCGGTCACCGAGCTGATCACGGGCCTCGATCTGGTCGAACAAATGATCCGCATCGCCGCCGGCGAGCCGCTGGCGTTCGGCCAGGCCGACCTTTCCATCAAGGGCTGGGCGGTCGAAAGCCGCGTCTACGCCGAGGACCCGCTGCGGCGCTTCCTCCCGTCGATCGGGCGGCTGGTGCGCTATGAGGCGCCGGTCGAGGGGGCGCGCGACGGCGTCATCGTGCGCAACGACGCTGGCGTGCGCGAGGGCGACGAGATCTCGATGTTCTACGACCCGATGATCGCCAAGCTCTCCACCTGGGGCGAGGGTCGCGACGCCGCCATCGACGCCATGGGGACGGCGCTCGAGGACTTCCTCATCGAGGGGCCGAACGCCAACCTCGCCTTTCTGTCCGCGGTCATGGACCAGCCGCGCTTCCGATCGGGCAAGCTCTCCACCAGCTACATCCCGGACGAGTTCCCGGACGGCTTCCATTGGCTCGCGCCCGACGCTTTCCAGATCGACCTCATGACTGCGGCCGGCGCCCACATGCACCGGCTGGTGGCCGCCCGCGCGCGGCGGATCGGCAACGGCCTCGCCGGCCCTCTCACGCGGGCGGAGTGGGTGGTCGCCGTGGGCGAGGCCAAGCGCATGGTGACGCTTATCGATTGCGACGACGGGCTCGACGTCGCCATCAGCGGCGAGGGCCGCACGCTGGCGTTGCGCGACGTCCGCTGGCGGCCGGGCCAGCCGCTCTTCCGCGCCACGTTGGACGGGCGCGCCTTCACCGCGACGGTCGACCCGGCCGCCGAGGGCTACTTCATCCGCCATCGCGCCGCGCGGACGCGGGTCCTGGTGCTGACCCCGCTCTCGTCCGCCCTGCACGACCGGCTGCCGGAGAAAGTCGCGGCTGACACCTCCAAGCTGGTCGTCTCGCCGATGCCGGGGCTCGTGGTTTCGATGGAGGCCGCGGTCGGCCAGACCGTGCGCGAGGGCGAGATCGTCTGCATCATCGAGGCGATGAAGATGCAGAACATCATCCGCGCCGAACGCGATGGCGTCGTCAAAGTGGTGAACGCCGCCGCCGGCGCCAGCGTCGCCGCCGACGACGTGCTGGTGGAGTTTCAGTAGCCCATGGCCGCGGCGGCGACGCGCGAGGACTGGCTGGCGCTGGTGCAGCGCACGCTGAAGGGCGAGGATCTCTCGACCCTCACGCACCGGACGCCCGACGGGCTGACCATTCGGCCCCTCTACGCCGCCGATGACGCGCCGGCCGCCGCCGACCTTGGGCTCGGCGCGCGCGATCCCGATCGGCCGTGGGACCTCCGCACGCTGACCCGGCATCCGGACGCCGTCACCGCGAACGCCGAGCTCGTCGCCGACCTCGAGGGCGGCGCGGCGTCGGGGCTGATCCGCATCGATCCGACCGGCGCGTCCGGCGTCGCCATCGGCTCGGCCGAGGGCCTGGCGCGGGCGCTCGACGGCGTCATCCTGGAGCTGGCCCCGGTCGGCGTGGACGCGGGCTTCCTGGGCGTCGCCGCCGCCGACTGGCTGGCCGCGGCCGGCAAGTCCTCGCCGGCGGCGAAGCTGATGTTCCACCTCGATCCCCTGAGCGCTTTCGCCGAGGCGGGCGCGAGCCCCGGACCGATCGAGGCGCATCTGATCGCTGCCGCGAACGCCGGCGCGCGGCTGGAGCAGACCTATCCGCGCGCCAGCCTGTTCCTCGCCTCCGGCCGCGCGGCGCACGAGGGCGGCGGCGGCGCCGCGATCGAGCTCGGCTTCGCCGCGGCGAGCGCGCTCGCCTACGCCAAGGCGCTGACCCGCGCGGGCCTGAGCGCCGCGGCGGCGTTCGCCAAGATCACCCTCTCGCTCTCCGCCGACGCGCAATACTTCCAGACCATCGCCAAGCTCCGCGCCGCGCGCCTGATCTGGGCGCGGATGACCGGGGCCTGTGGCGCGCCGACGCCGGCGACGATCGAAGCGCGCTCGTCCCGGCGCATGCTGGCGGCGCGCGACGTCTGGACCAACATGCTCCGCCTCACCATCGCCGGCTTCGGCGCGGCGGCCGGCGGCGCCGACGCGATCGTGCTCGGCTGCTTCACCGACCCGCTCGGCCTGCCGACCGCCTTCGCCCGCCGCCAGTCGCGCAATGCGCAGCTCGTGCTCATGGAGGAAGCGCACGTCGGCGCGGTGGCCGATCCGGCCCGCGGCGCCTGGGCGGTGGAGGCGATGACCGACGAGCTCGCCCGCGCCGGCTGGGCGGCGTTCCAGGCCATCGAGGCGGCCGGCGGGGTCGTTCAGGCGCTGGAGTGCGGCCTCGTCGCCGCCGAGGTCGCGACGACCCGCGAGGCCGAAGCCGCCGCCCCGCCGCCGCGCGTGGGCGACACGATCTACCCGAGCGCCGACGCGCCGCCGGCCGTCGAGCTGGCCAGGCCCACCGCCGTCGCCGCGCCCTCGCCGCGCCTCCCCGGCCCCGACAGCCAGTGCCCGGCGCTCACGCCATGAGCACATTCCCCAACTTCGCCGACGTCCCCTTCGCCGCGACCGACGCCGCCCATTCCCCGCCGTCGCAAAGCGTCTGGGAGACGCCGGAAGGCATCGCGGTCAAGGGGGCTTACGGCCCCCCCGACGTCGCCGATCTCGACTTCCCCTCGTCCTGGCCCGGCCTCGCGCCGTTTGTGCGCGGGCCCTACCCGACCATGTACGCGACCAACCCGTGGACCATCCGCCAGTACGCGGGCTTCTCCACGGCCGAGGAGTCGAACGCCTTCTATCGCCGCAACCTGGCGGCGGGGCAGAAGGGCCTCTCGGTCGCCTTCGATCTGGCCACCCATCGCGGCTACGACTCCGACCACCCGCGCGTGGCCGGCGACGTGGGCATGGCCGGGGTCGCGATCGATTCCATCCTCGACATGCGGGTTCTGTTCTCCGAGATCCCGCTGGGTGAGATGACGGTCTCGATGACCATGAACGGCGCGGTGCTGCCGATCATGGCCCTCTACATCGTTGCGGCGGAGGAACAGGGGGTCCCCGCCGCCAAACTCGCCGGGACGATCCAGAACGACGTCCTGAAAGAGTTCATGGTGCGGAACACCTACATCTATCCGCCCGTACCCTCGCTGCGCATCGTCTCGGACATCTTCGCCTACACCGCCAAGGAGATGCCGCGCTTCAACTCCATCTCCGTCAGCGGCTACCACATGCAGGAGGCCGGGGCCTCGCTCGACCTCGAGCTCGCCTACACGCTGGCCGACGGCGTCGAGTATGTGCGCGCCGGCGTGGCGGCGGGGCTGGACGTCGACGCCTTCGCGCCCCGCCTGTCGTTCTTCTGGAACGCCGGCATGAACGCCTTCATGGAGATCGCCAAGCAGCGCGCGGCGCGCCTGCTCTGGGCCAAGCTCATGAAGGAGAATTTCGATCCGAAGGACGCCCGTTCGCTCAGCCTGCGCGCCCACACGCAGACGAGCGGCTGGAGCCTGGCGGCGCACGACGTCTTCAACAACGTCGTGCGCACCGCGGTGGAGGCCATGGCCGCGGTCGGCGGCCAGACCCAGAGCCTGCACACCAACAGCCTCGATGAAGCCCTGGCGCTGCCGA
>DATGKF010000019.1:0-12480 GCA_035294785.1 Caulobacteraceae bacterium
TAGCGGCCGGTTTCGGCGATCTGCCGGCCGGCTTCTGCGGCGCGCACGGCCACAGCGGCGGCCGACGCCTGTCTCGCATCGGGCTTGAACGTGCGCGCCTCCTCGCCGCTCTGCGGGCTTCGGCGGCCGCCGTCGGCGGCCTTTTCGGTGTTCGGCGTGGCTGCGGTTTGGGTCTCGGCCATGGGAGGCCTCCGTCGTCTGGGGTTGGATGACATGCCGTGTCGCCCCCTTCGTCCCGCGCCTGGAGAATCGCTCGCGTGCGTCGAAGTTCCGCGACGCAGCGATCAATTTTTTGCAACAGCGAACAACCTTGGCGCGGCCTTCCAAAGCCGCCGCGATCGTTGCAATGTCGAAACAAGCAGGGAGGACACCATGAAGCGCATCCTGATCATCGCTGCGGCGCTGTCGGCTCTCGCCATGGCGCAGACGCCGGCCTTCGCCCAGTACGACCACGACCGCTGGGATCACGACCGCGGCGACTATAGCCACGACGACGACCGCGGCGACCGCTGGGACGTCGACCAGCGCATCACCTGGGTCGAAGACCGCATCGCCCGCGCCCAGGAGGACGGCAGCATCCGCGGCGACGTGGCCTGGCGCGCCCGCAACCAACTCGCGGACGTGCGCCGCGACGAGACGCGCGACCGCTACCGCTACGGCGGGCGGCTGCCGGAGGCCGTCCGCGACAGCCTGCTCGAACGCGTCGATTCCATCGGCCGCAGCATCCGCTGGCAGGACGAGGAGTGGCGCGCGCCCTGGAACGATCGCTGAGGCTTCGCCTATGAAGGGGCGGTGAGCGAGAAGATCATCGCCCGCGGCCCTCGCGCCGACGCGGAAGCCGCCGCCGCGGCCATCGACGCCGATCCCCTGCTGGAGAGCGCGACCTACGCGATCCTCGAGGAGGACGAGCGCGCGGCGCGCTGGCGCATCGATGCGTACCCAGTCGGAGCCGAAGAGGCCGACATGCTGACGCGGCTGTTGGCCGGCTTTCCGGCGCTCGCCATCGTGCGCGAGACGCTGGCCGACGCCAACTGGCTGACGCTGGCGCTTTCGGGCCTGCCGCCCGTGCGCGCCGGGCGTTTCTTCATCTACGGCGCCCACGACGCCGGCCGCGCCCCGCCGAACGCGGTGGCGCTGCGCATCGAAGCCGGCGCGGCCTTCGGCACCGGCCACCACGGAACGACCACGGGCTGCCTCGACGCCTACGACAGCCTGCGCAAGCGCCGCCGCTTCGTCCGCGTGCTCGACGTCGGGGCCGGGACCGGCGTGCTGGCCATCGCCGCTGCGCGCACTGGCGGACGAGTCGTGCGCGGGACCGACATCGACGCGGCCAGCGTCCGCATCGCAGCGGAGAACGCGCGGCTCAACCGCGCCCACGCCCGCTTTGTGCGCGCGAGCGGCCTCGCGCACCCGCTCATCGCGGCGGCGGCCCCTTACGACCTCATCTTCGCCAACATCCTTGCCGCGCCGCTGGTGGCGCTAGCGCCGGCCATCGCGCGCGCGCTGACGCCCGGCGGCCGGGTCATCCTCTCCGGCCTCCTGCGCGCCCAGGAGCGCCGCGTCCGCGCCGCCTACATCGGCCAAGGCCTGCGCTTCGAACGCCGCCTGCACCGCGACGCCTGGGCCACGCTGGTGATGGCGCGTCCCCGGCGGCGGGATTAGATAGGCGCATGCGCCAGACCTTCGATGAACACACCGATCCGTCCTTCGGCGAGAAGCACCTGCCCCTGATCCGCCAGGCCATGGCCGCGCAGGGGTTGGACGGCTTTCTCGCCCCGCACGAGGACGAGCATCAAAACGAATACCTCCCGGCCGCCAACGACCGGCTGGCCTGGGCGACCGGCTTCACCGGCTCGGCCGGTGCGGCGGTGATCCTTAAGGACAAGGCGGCCATCTTCGTCGACGGCCGCTACAGCCTGCAGGTGCGCGACCAGGTCGATACGAAGCTGTTCGAGGTCCGCGACCTGGTCGACGGCGGCGTCCCGGCTTACCTCGAGAGCGCGCTCGGCGAGGGGCAGACCGTCGGCTACGACCCGCGCCTGCACAGCCCCGACGCGCTGGAGCGGCTGAACGCCGCCGCCGCAAAGGCCGGCGCGCGGCTGACGCCCGTCTCGCCCAATCCGCTGGACGAGGCCTGGGGCAAAGCGCGCCCGGCGCAGCCGGCCGCCGCCGTCGTCCCGCACACGCTGGAGTTCGCCGGCGAGGCCTCGGCCGACAAGCGCGCGCGGGTGGCGAGGAGCCTCGCGGCCGCCGGCGCCGAGGCCGCGGTGATCACCGCACCCGCCTCCGTCGCCTGGTTGTTCAACATCCGCGGCGGCGACGTGATCCGCTCGCCCCTTCCGCTCGGCCAGGCGATCCTGCAGGAAGACGGCTCGGCCATCCTCTTCCTCGACCCGGCCAAGGTGTCGGCGGATCTGCCGGCTTGGCTGGGCAACACGGTCACGCTGCAGTCGCCGGACGAGCTGGCCAAGGTTATGGACGGCTTCGGCGGTCGCAAGGTGCTGGTCGACCCGTCACTGTCTTCCGCCTGGTATTTCGAGGCGTTGGTCGCCGCGGGCGCCCAGGTCGTACGCGGCGCTGATCCCACCGCCCTCCCCCGCGCCCGCAAGAACGCGGTCGAGATCGAGGGGGCGCGCCAGGCCCACATACGCGACGGCGCGGCGCTCAGCCGCTTTCTGCACTGGGCGGCGACGGAGGCCCAGGGCGCGCTTCCGGACGAGCTCGATGTGGTGCGCAAGCTGGAGGGTTTCCGCGAGGCGACCGGTGCGCTCAAGGACCTCTCCTTCGACACCATCGCCGGCGCGGCGTCGAACGGCGCCATCGTCCACTACCGCCCAACCAAGCGGCTGGCCAAGCGGCTGGAGGCCGGCTCGCTGCTGCTGGTCGACTCCGGCGCCCAGTATCTGGATGGGACGACCGACGTGACCCGCACCATCGCCATCGGCAAGCCGACGGCGGAGATGCGCGACCGCTTCACCCGCGTGCTCAAGGGCCACCTTGCGCTGGCCCGCGTGCGCTTCCCGGCCGGCGTCAGCGGCTCGGCGCTGGACGCGCTGGCGCGGACATCCCTGTGGGCGGCCGGGCTCGACTACGACCACGGCACCGGCCACGGCGTCGGCAGCTATCTTGGCGTGCACGAAGGCCCGCAACGCATCTCGAAAGCGCCGAGCAGCGTCGCGCTGGAGCCGGGCATGATCGTCTCCAACGAGCCCGGTTACTACAAGGAAGGCGCTTACGGCATCCGCATCGAGAACCTGCAGGTGGTCACGCCGCCGGCCCCCATCGACGGCGGCGAGCGCCCGATGCTCGGCTTCGAGACTCTCACGCTGGCGCCCATCGACCGCTGCCTGGTCGACGTGAAGCTCCTGACCGCCGAAGAACGGGCCCAGCTCGACGCCTACCACGCCCGCGTCCTGACGGTGATCGGACCCCTCGTCCCGGCCGATGTCGCCGCCTGGCTGACCGAGGTCTGCGCGCCGCTCTAGCCCTCTTCAGGAACCCGGCTGAGCCAGGCCATGGCGGCGGCGAGGGCGGCGACGGCGGCGAGGACCGGGCCGGCGGGATCGAAGCTCGTCACCAGCGCGCCGGCGCCGCTCACCAGCGACGGGCCGACGGCGGCCAGGCCGGCCACGGCGGCGACGCTCGCGGCCATGGCGAGAGCTGCGTCGGCAGCGAGGCGGCGGCGCGCGATCGCCTGCTCGACGCCCAGTTCGAACACCAGGTCGCGGACCGGCGCGCGGGTCGCAGCCCATAGCGCATCGAGGCGGGGATCGGCGTCACTCATTCGAACCTCCAAGCACGGACAACAGTTTAGCGCGGCCGCGCTGCACGTGCGACTTGATCGTGCCGAGCGGCAGGCCGAGCGCCTCGGCCGCCTCGGCGTGGGAGAAATCGGCGCCGAGGCAGAGCGCGACTGCGGCGCGCTCGTCCGGCGCCAGCGCGCTGAGGGCCCGGGCCGCGTCCAGCGCCGCGTCGGGGCAGGCGGCGGCGCCCTCGACCGCGTAGGCCGCGCCGCGGCGGCGCTCGCGTCCCCGCGCCCGGTTGGACGTCAGGCTCTTTCGCCAGGCGATGCCGCACAGCCACGAGCGGAACGAGGCCTGACCGCGGTAGCGCCCGAGGCTGGACCAGGCGGCGAGGAAGGTTTCCTGCGCCAGGTCGTCCGCATCGGCCGGATCGTCGAGGGCCCGGCGCAGGAAGCTGCGCACCGCCTGCTGGTGACGGGCGACCAGCGCGCCAAACGCAGCCTGGCCGCCACGGCGGGCGGCCGCGACCAGCGGCGCGTCGGCGTCGTCCGCGTTCAGTCGACCCGCCAGAACGTCGCGATCACCGCGGAGATGGTCGCCGCGATGGTCAGTGCGCCGGCGATGAGGGCCACGATCAGGAAGGTGTCGTTGTGGTCGTGGCCATACTGCCAAGCGAGGCCGAAGCCGACCGCGACCGCGCCGGCGAAGATGGCGCCGTTCCAGCGCCGCAACGGCTCGCCCGCCATCCGCCGCTCCCAGCGCTGGTCCCAGCGCTCCGCCCGCCGCGTCCAGCGGTCGTCGGTAGCGCGCGCGGCGGCCTCGCCGATCGCCGCGCCAGCGGCGCGCCAGCGGTTGCGGCGGCCGCCGAGCGCGTCCAGCACCTCCGGCGGCGGCTCGCGGTTCTGCGCCGCGTAGACCTTCAGCGCGTCGATGGCGTCCTTCTGCCGCCGATAGCGCAGGTAGCGGTTCCACGGCTCGAAGATGGCCTGAACGATCGGCACCGCAAACAGCGCCAGGATGATGATCAGCCACCAATGCTTGTCCCAGTCGAAATACACGCTTGTCAGCTCCGTTCTCGGGGCGACTCGCGCCGCCCTCCTCAAAGCTTAGTCGCCGCCGAGGCAGGGATCGGATGCAACACAATCTGCGCCGTCATCGCCCGGCTTGTCCGGGCGACCCATGATCACCGTGCTCGATCGGGTGTTCATGGGTTCCCGGCATTCCGCTGCGCTCCAGCGGGGGATGACGGCGGGTGACGGGCGTCCGCCTCGGCCCCCACCAGCGCGATCCACTCCTCTTCGGTCAGGACCTGGATGCCCAGTTCGGCGGCGGCCTTCAGTTTCGAGCCTGCGCCGGGGCCAGCGACGACGATGTCTGTCTTCTTCGACACCGACGATGAAACCTTCGCGCCCAGCGCCTCGGCCTGCGCCTTGGCCTCGTCGCGCGTCAGCCGCTCGAGCGAACCGGTGAAGACGACGGTCTTGCCGGCCACCGCCGTGTCGGTCTTCGGCGGCTCGGCGTCCTGGATGTCGAGCTCTGCGACCAGGGCGGCGACCATGCGCCGGTTGTGGTCCTCGGCGAAGAAGGCGCCCGCGGCTGCGATCACCGCCTCGCCGATCTGGTCCAGGGCGTCGAGTTCGGCGCAGGCCCCCGGATCGCGCTCGGCCACCTTGTCCATCGCCACGAGGAAGGCGCCGGCGCTCAGGTAGCCGCGCGACAGCACCACCGCCGTTGTCTCGCCGATGTGGCGGATGCCGAGGCCGTAGATGAACCGGTCGAGGGGGATCGAGCGCCGGCTCTCGATGCCGCGCACCAGATTGGTGATCGAGGTTTCGCCATAGCCGTCCCGCTCCCGCAGCTTGGCCAGTTCCGCCTCGTTGCGCGCCAGGCGGAAGATGTCGGCCGGCTCTTTCACCAGCCCCTCGTCGAAGAAGGCCTGTAGCTGCTTCTCGCCCAGGCCCTCGATGTCGAAGGCGCGGCGGGAGACGAAATGCTTCAGATGCTCGACCCGCTGGAACGGGCAGGCGAACTCCCCGGTGCAGCGGCGCACCACGGTCTCGGCGCCCGACGCCGTGGTCTCGCGCGCCAGCGGCGTGTGCAGGTGACAGGGGCAGACCGTCGGGAACGCGAACGGCCGGGCGCTCTTCGGCCGCTCCTCTGGCACGATGGCGACGATCTGCGGAATGACGTCGCCGGCGCGCTGGATGATCACCGTATCACCGACGCGGATGTCCTTGCGCGCGATCTCGTCGGCATTGTGCAGGGTCGCGTTCTCGACCACGACACCGCCGACCGTGATGGGTTTGAGCCGCGCGACCGGCGTCACAGCGCCGGTGCGGCCGACCTGGATGTCGATGGCCTCCAGGATCGTGCGCGCCTGCTCGGCGGGGAACTTGCGCGCGATCGCCCAGCGCGGCGAGCGGGAGACGAAGCCCAGCCGGCCCTGCCAGTCCAGCCGGTCGACCTTGTAGACGACGCCGTCGATGTCGAACGACAGCTTCGGCCGCTCGGCCTCCATGCGCGCGTAGGCGGTGACGAGGCCCTCGGCGTTCTCGACGCGCGTGGCCTGCGGCGTAACCTTGAAACCCCAGCCTTTCAGCGCCTGCAGCGCCTCCCACTGGGTCGCGGCGAAGGGCGCGCTAAGGACGCCCCAGGCGTAGGCGAAGAAGCGCAACCGGCGCTGGGCGGTGATCGAGGCGTCGATCTGGCGCAGTGAGCCTGCCGCCGCATTCCGCGGGTTCACATAGGTGCGCTGCCCGGCGGCGACGGCGGCCGCGTTCAGGGCGGCGAAGTCGTCGTGGCCGAAGTAGACCTCGCCGCGCACTTCGACCGTGTCCGGCCAGCCCGAACCAGCTAGCCGGTGTGGGATCTCGCCGATGGTCTTCACGTTCGCGGTGACATCCTCGCCCACCCGCCCGTCGCCGCGCGTCGCGCCGCGCACCAAGACGCCGCGTTCGTAGAGCAGCGAGGCGGACAGCCCGTCGATCTTCGGCTCGGCCGTGTAGCCCACCGTCTCCTCGCCCAGGCGCAGGAAGCGGCGCACCCGCGCGTCGAACTCGATCGCGTCATCGTTGGAAAAGGCGTTGTCGAGCGACAGCATCGGCACGCCGTGTTCGACCGCGGAGAATGCCTCCGAGCGCGCTGCGCCCACCTTCAGCGACGGCGAATTCTCACGGATCAGGTGCGGGAAGCGCTCTTCGATGGCGGTGTTGCGGCGCTTCAGCGCGTCGTAGTCCGCGTCGGAAATCGTCGGCGCATCCTCGCGGTGATAGCGGATGTCGTGCTGCGCGATCTCGTCCGCGAGCGCGGTCAGCTCGGCCGCGGCTTCGGCTTCATCCAGCTCGGCAACGGGCTTTTGCACGATTAGCCCGCCATCAGCGCGCGGGCCGCGGCGCGGGCGGCGTCGGTGGTCTCGGCGCCGGCGAGCATGCGGGCGATCTCCTCCTCGCGTTGGGCGCCCGAGAGCGTCTCGACGCCGGTGGCGACGCGTTCGCCGTCGCCGCGCCGGACGACGCGCCACTGGGCGTCGGCGCGGGCTGCGACCTGCGGCGAATGCGTGACGACCACGACCTGCGCCGCGGCGGCGAGGCGCTTCAGCCTCAGGCCCACGGCGTCGGCGACCGCGCCGCCGACCCCCTGGTCAACCTCGTCGAAGATCATCAGCGGCTGGACCTGCGCGCTACGGTCGGCCAGCGCCGCCTTCAGCGCCAGTGCGAAGCGGGCGAGTTCACCGCCCGAGGCGATGGCGTTCAGCGCCGCGAACGCGGCGCCTGGAATGGTGGAGATCTCGAACGCCACCCTGTCCGCGCCGGACGGCCCGGCGCGCTCTTCGTCCAGCGCCTCGACGGCGACGCGGAAACGGGCCTTCTCCAGCTTGAGGGGCTCGAGCTCGGCCGCGACGGCGGCGGCGAGGCGGTCGCCGGCCGCGCGGCGCGCTGCGCTCAGCGCCCTCGCGGCGTCCAGGTAGGCCGCGCGGGCGGCGGCCGCTTCCCGCTCGGCCGCGTCGAGCGCCTCGCGCCCGCTCTCGCCCGCGGCCAGCGCCTCGGCGAAGGCGGTTCGGCGGGCAGGCAACTCCTCCACCGTCACGCCCAGCTTGCGGGCCATGGCGCGGAGCGCGAACAAGCGCTCTTCGGCCTTCTCCAACTCGTCGGGCTGAAAAGCGAAAGCCTGCCCGGCCGCGTCGACAGCGGCGCCCGCCTCCAGCGCCTCCACCAGCGTGCGTTCGACCGCGGCGGCGGCCTCGGCCAACCGCTGGGCCGCCGCGCCTGCCGCGCTGACACCGGCCGCAGCGGCGCGCTCCCGCGCCCGCTCGAGCGCCCGCGACGCTTGCGACAGCCGGCCGGCGAGGTTGTCGCCGAGCGCCTGCCGCGCGGCCTCGATCTCGGCCAACGCCTTCTCGGCCGCGCCGAGCAGCGCCCGCCGGTCGGCCAGCGCCGCCTCCTCGCCTTCGCGAGGATCGAGGCGGTCGAGTTCGCCCAGGCGCAGCGTCAGCTCCTCGGTGTCGGAGTCCGCCCGCTCGGCGGCTTCGCGCAGGCGATCGGCCCGGTCGCGCGCCGCTCGCCAGCCACTCCAGCGCTCCCTCACCGCGCCCGCCTCGGCGCTCAGGGCTCCGAAGACGTCCAGCAGCGGCCGGTGCGTGCGGGCGTCCAGCAGACCGACCGTCTCGTGCTGGCCGTGCACCTCGATCAGCATGGCGCCGAGATCGCGCAGCACGCCGACGCTGGTCGGCTGGTCGTTCACGAACGCGCGGCTGCGGCCGTCGGCGCCGAGCTGACGCCGCAGCACCAGGTCATCGTCCGGCGCATCGGCCAGACCCTTCTCCGCCAGGTAGGCCCAAGCCGGATGGTCCGGGGCCAGCGCGAAGATGGCCGTCGCCTGCGCCTGGCTCGCGCCGCGGCGCACCAGCCCTGCGTCGGCTCGCGCGCCCGTGGCGAGGCCGAGCGCGTCGAGGATGATCGACTTCCCGGCCCCCGTTTCGCCGGTGAGCGCCGTCAGCCCTGCGCCGAAGGCCAAGTCCAGGCTTTCGATCAACACGACGTCGCGGATGGCGAGCCCGATCAGCATCGGGCGAGGATCGCCGCAAAGCGGCCCGCGCTCAAGCGGAGGCTAGTGCGCCAGATGCAGCGGGTCCCACCAATGATGCTTCTTCTTCGGCGGCGGGGGCGTCTGGTCCGAACTCGTCGACTCGGTCGTCGAGGCCTGGCCGGCGGCCGGCGTCGCCGAGGTGTCGGGCTGCACTAGCGGCGACAGGGGCGGCGGCGCCGCCGCGACCGGGCCGGTGTCCGATGGACCAAAGAACTGGTTGATCCCGTTGAAGAGCCCACGGCGGCGCTTCGGCGTGATCGCAGGGCGCAGGCCCTTGTCTGTCATCAGCTGGTAGGCGGCCGAATACCAATAGTCGCCGGGGTAGTTGTACCCGAGGACTGCGGCGTTCTCCTTCGCCTCCTGGATCAGGCCGAGCGTCAGGTAGGCCTCGACCAGCCGCTCCAGCGCCTCGGGCGTGTGGCTGGTGGTCTGGTACTTGTCGATCACCGTCTTGAAGCGGCCGATGGCGGCGAGCATGTCGCCCTGGCGCAGATAGTAGCGGCCGATGGTCATTTCCTTGCCGGCCAGCTGGTCGTTGATCATGTCGATCTTGATGCGGGCGTCGGCGGCGTATTCGCTCTTCGGGAAGCGGCGGGCGACCTCGCGTTCGGAGGTCAGCGCCGACTCCGTCGCTGCCTGGTCGCGGCCGACGTCGAGGATCTGCTCGAAGTAGCACTGGGCCTTCAGGTAGTAGGCGTAGACCACCGATCCATTGCCCGGATAGAGCTCGATGAAGCGCTGCGAGTCGTCGATGGCGTCATTGTACTCATTCGCCTCGTAGTGAGCATAAGCTTCCATGAGGATCGCGCGCCTGGACCACTCCGAATAAGGATGCTGGCGCTCGACCTCCTTGAAGTAGGTGATCGCTTCGGCCCACCGGTGCGCGTCCAGCCGCTCGGCCCCGACCGAATACAGCTGCTCGACCGGCTGCTCGACGTAGGTGGTGTCGCCCGTCTTCTTCTTGCCGAAGAGCTGACAGCCGCTCAGGGCCAGCGCAGCGACGAGCACGACGGCGAGGGCGGGGGTGACCTTGGCCTTAACGAGCACGGACAATGACCTCGAGCAAGACGCCCCCGCGCCGAAGGAAGACGGACTTCGAGGTCCGCCGAAGGCTTCTACACTAGCACCGGAGTGACGCAAACGGGCGGGCGTCCCGCCCTGTCAAACCGCCGCGGCGCGGCGCTCGTCGGTGGTCCGCCGCCGCCACGCGTCCGGGCGGGCGATCAGCGCGCGGGCGAGGGCGTTGTTCTGGCCGTGACCGGTCAACGCGCCCTCGAAGCGGCCGATCAGCGGCGCGCCGAGCAGGTAGAGGTCGCCGAGTGCGTCCAGCGCCTTGTGGCGCACGAACTCGTCCGGCGTGCGCAGGCCCTCGGGGTTCATCAGCGCATCGCCGTCGATGACGATGCAGTTCTCCATCGAGCCGCCGCGAGCGAGGCCGGCTTTGCGCAGCGCCTCGACCTCGTGCAGGAAGCCGAATGTGCGCGCCGGCGCGATCTCGCGACGGAACGCCGCCTCGTCGAGCGGCAGGTCGATGCTCTGAGCCCCGATGGCGGCGCTCTCGAAGACGATGGTGAAGGCCATCTCGAACTGGGCCGCCGGCACGAGCGCGCAGCGCTTGTCGCCCTCGACGATCTCGATCGGCGCCAGGATCTCGATGTAGGACCGCGGCGCGGCCTGCTCCGCCAGGCCCACCTGGTCGAGGATGGCGACGAAGGGCTCGGCCGAGCCGTCCATGATCGGAACTTCCGGTCCGTCCAGTTCGACGACCGCGTTGTCCACGCCAAGACCGGAGAGGGCCGACATCAGATGCTCGATCGTGGAGACGCTGACGCCAGCGGCGTTGCCGATCACCGTGCCTAGCCGCGTCTGCGTGACCGCCTCGGCGCGGGCCGGGATGCGGTTGGCGCCATCGAGATCGCTGCGGACGAAGACGATCCCGCTGTCGGCGGGCGCGGGCTTCAGCGCGCAGTGGATCGCCGCGCCGGTGTGCAAGCCCACGCCGGAGAACGCCGTCGGCTCGCGAAGCGTGTGCTGTCGTGTCATCGCCATGCGTCGAGAGCCATACAAAGCCCGCGCGCCTACCGCAATGTCCGGCTGACCCAGGCCCCCCCGCAAGGGAAGGACCACGTTGAAAGCTAGTTCGCCAGGCGGCGAAGGAAGGAGGGGATTTCCAGATCCTCGCCGGCGTCCTCGTGCTCTTCGGCCGCCGGCTGGGCGGCGATCGCCGGGCCGCCGGCCGCGGCCCGGGCCGCCAGCACCGGCGTGGGGTCGTTGCGGTAATCGCGCAGCGGCGGCGGCGGTTCGTTGCGCGAGCGGCCGCCGAACAGGCTGATCCGGCCCCAGACGCTGCGCGGCTGCGGCTCATCGTTCAGCCCGCCGAGCTGAGGCGCTTCCGCCTCGTCGTCCGCGACCTCGGCCATGGCGGACGCCGCGATCGGCTGCGGCTCGGGCGCGGGGCTGTAGAGGTCATCCTGGCGGCCGAGATCGAGCGAGAGCGGCGCCTCCTCCACAAACGCCGGCGCGGCCTGCGTGAGGACCGGTTCGGGCTCCGTCACAACGACCGGCTCGACCAGAGCGACGGCCGGTTCGACCTCCCGGCTCGGCGGGAAGGCATCGGCCACCCGGGCCTCGACCACCGGCTCGCGGATGGTCATGGGCGAAAGCGCGGGCGCGGACGCGCGGATCGGCTTCGGCTCGATCGAGGCGATCGCCTGGCCGTCCATGCCGGTCGCCACAACGGAGACGCGGATCTTGCCGTTGAGCGACGGATCGGGCGCTGCGCCGAAGATGATGTTCGCCTCCGGATCCACCTGTTCGGAGATGGCATTCGCCGCCTCGTCGACCTCGAGCAGGGTCATGTCCTCGCCGCCCGTGACATTGACCAGCACGGCACGGGCGCCCTTCAGCGACACCTCGTCAAGCAGCGGGTTGGCGATGGCGTTCTGGGCGGCGACCAGCGCGCGGTCTTCGCCCGACGCTTCGCCGGTGCCCATCATCGCCTTGCCCATCTCGGTCATCACCGTGCGCACGTCGGCGAAGTCGAGGTTGATCAGGCCCGGGAGCACCATCAGGTCGGTGATCGAGCGGACGCCCGAGTGCAGCACCTGGTCCGCCATGCCGAACGCCTCGGCGAAGGTCGTACGCTCGTTGGCGATGCGGAAGAGGTTCTGGTTGGGGATGACGATCAGCGTGTCGACGTACCGCTGCAGCTCCGAGATGCCGGACTCGGCCAGCCGCATGCGATGTCGGCCCTCGAAGGTAAAGGGCTTGGTGACGACGCCGACCGTGAGGATGCCCCGCTCGCGCGCGCACTTGGCGATGATCGGCGCCGCGCCGGTGCCGGTGCCGCCGCCCATGCCGGCGGTAATGAAGATCATGTGCACGCCGTCGAGGTGGTCGCCGATCTCGGGGCTGGATTCCTCCGCCGCCGACATCCCGATCTCGGGGTGGGCGCCGGCGCCCAGACCCTGCGTAACCGTGACGCCGAGCTGGATGCGGCGCTCGGTCTTGGCGAACGCCAGCTGCTGGGCGTCGGTGTTGGCGACGACGAACTCGACCCCTTCGAGGCCGGATTCGATCATGTTGTTGACGGCGTTGCCGCCCGCTCCGCCGACGCCGAAGACCACGATCCGCGGCTTCAGCTCGGTGGCCG
>DATGKF010000020.1:0-3763 GCA_035294785.1 Caulobacteraceae bacterium
GGCTGGGCGCATCCCCACCGGGCTGATGCAGTTCGGCATCTCCATCTACGGCGGCTACTTCGGCGGCGGCATCGGCTTTCTGATGCTGGCGGCGCTGACGATCGCGGGCCTGGCCGTTCGCAAGGCGGGGGCGACCAAGAACGTGCTGGCGAGCGTGATGAACGCCTCGGCCGTGGCCATCTTCGTGTTCACGACGCGGCTCGACTGGCTGCGGGTCGGCGTGGTCGCGGTGGGCGCGGTCGCCGGCGGCTACCTCGGCGGGATCATGCTGAAGCGCGTCAACGAGACGGTGCTGCGCGTGATCGTGGTGATCATCGGCGCGTGCCTGACAGTCGGCCTCTTCCTGAAGGCGCGTTGAGATTCCGGACGGCGCGGCCGCGTTCCCCTCCCCCTTGCGGGGAGGGGACAGGGGTGGGGGTGAAGCGCCGTGCGGCCGGCTGGCGGCGCGGGGCCGCAACTCACCCAGGTCGGTTCTGACACCCCCATCCCCAACCCCTTCCCCGCAAGGGGGAAGGGGCTTTGAGCAGCCGGCGCCCTACGGCGCGGCGGTGTGGAAGGTCAGGTCGACGTCGAGCTTCTGGTCGAAGACGTCGTTGGGGCCGCTGGTGGTGAGTTCGCCGGAGATCACGCCGCCGCTGGACTTGAAGGCCTTGATCGTGAAGGCGCCGGAGATCGAGACGGAGCCCTGCTCCTTCAGGCCGGAGTGGACGACGTCGGCGCCGATCACGGTGCCGTCGGGCTCGACGCGGGCGACGATGGCGTCGCCGTAGTTGCCGAAGAGGGCGTTCGTCGCGGCCTTGGCGTCGCCGTTCTGATCCTTGGCGGTGAAGACGAGCGCGGTGACCGGCTGGCCGTCGAAGGGGTCGTCCTTGTGCGCGGTCACCTGGATGAGCGTGGCCGCCTTGCCGTCGACGGTGAAGGTCCCGGAGACGGCCGGTCCGGAGACGGCGGCGGCCGGCGTGGCGGCGGCGGAGGCGGGCGTCGCGGACGCGCCGGCCGACTCGGCGCTCGAGGCGACGTTGGCCGGCGCCTTGGAGCAGGCGGCGACGAGCGCGAGGCCGGCTAGGCCGATGAAAGCTTTGCGCATCTGGATTTTCCCCCCGCCGCCCGGAACGCGGCGGCCAGCGGCTTGCCTAGCACGCGGCGGCGGAAAGTCAGAGCGGCTTGCGGGCGAGGGTGTAGCCGAAGCGGGCGTCCTCGCGGAAGACGCCGGCCGGGTCGAGCGCCAGCAGCGCCGCCCGCTGCGCCGCCTCGAAGGCGCCTTGCCGCTCGCCGAGCACGCGGGCGGAGCAGACCGAGGTCGAGCGCAGGTAGCCGGCGATGGTCTCTGAGGTCCAGGTCAGCGGGGCGACGACGTCGTGGCTTTGGACGTCCGCGAAGCCGGCGGCGCGGAGGCGCACCTCGGCCCCCGCGAGGCCGCCGTCCGCGCCCGGCGCGGCCTCCGCCCAGCCGTTCGGGAAGGCCGGCTTCGTCCACTCGCGGGCCAGGTCGGCGATCGCATGCTGCCACGGCTCGTCGCCGTTCAGCGGGCCGACGCCGCCGAGCGTGACGAGCGCGCCGCCCGGCTTCAGCCAGCCGATGGCGAGCGCGGCGATGCGGGCCTGATCGAGCCGATGGAAGGCCTCGCCGATGGTGACGAGGTCGAAGGCCGCCGCCGGCGCGGCCAGATCCTCGGCGCGGCCGACGCTCCAGACGATGTTGGCGACGCCGCGCGCCGCCGCCTCGGCGCGGCCGACGGCGATCATCTCCGGCTCGAGGTCAACCGCCCAGACCTCGCTGAAGCGGCTGGCGAGCGGGAGCGCGAGCCGCCCCGGGCCGCAGGCGAGGTCGAGAAGCCGGCCGTCGGGCGGGCGCTCCGCCCGCGCCAGGATCTCGGCCAGCAACGCCTCGGGGTACGGCGGGCGGTAGCGGGCGTAGTCCGCCGCCGTCCCGGCGAAGGCGTCCGCCTGAAGGTTGGCCGGCATCGGCGTCTTCTCCTCGCGGGCCGGATCGCCAGCGCGTATAGGACAGCCCGTCGGGCCGTCAACGGGCGGAGGCGTTGCATGCGTTCTGGTTTCGCGGTCGTTATGAGCGCGCTGGCGCTGGCCGCCGCAGCGGCGCACGCCGCGCCGGCGCCGCACGTGGTGATCGGAAGCTTCGCGCTCCTGCCGACGCCGCTCCCCTACCCTTACGACGAGCGGGCCAACGCGGACGCCGACGTCGATGCGGCCAAGGCGCGGGCGGCGGCGCATCACAAGCTGTTGCTCATCGACCTCGGCGGCAACTGGTGCCCCGACTGCCGCATCCTTGCCGGCACGATGCGGCTGCCGGAGGTGAAGGCGTTCGTCGACGCCCACTACGAGGTGGTGACGGTGGATGTCGGGCGGTTCGACAAGAACCTGCAAATCCCGGCGCGCTACGGCATCCACGGGCGGCTGGAGGGGGTGCCGAGCCTCCTCGTCGTCGATCCGGCCACCGACCGGCTGATCGACGCCGGCCACATCGCCGCGCTCGCCGACGCCCGCCACATGAGCCCGCAGGCGCTGGCCGACTGGCTGGCGCAATGGACCAACTGAAGAGAAGGAACCGGCATGTCGCTTCGGCTGATCATCACGCTGCGCGCCGCGCCCGGCAAAGGCGCCGAATTCGCCGAGGCGTTCCGCGGCCGCTGCGCCGAGGTCATGCAGGAGCCCGGCTGCGAGCAGTTCGAGGTGTTCCAGAGCGCGCTCGATCCCGACAAGCTGGTACTGCTCGAGCACTGGGCGGACGAGGCCTCGCTGGAGGCGCACGGCAAGATGAACGCCACCCGCGCCCCGCTGCCGCCCGGCTTGCGCGCCGAAGGCGGCGACGGCGTCAGCCGTGAGGACTACGCGTACAACAAGACGCGGTAGGGGGGCCCTACCCCGCTCATCCCCGCCCGGCGCGGCGCCGCGCAATTGGACCGCCAAGTTCGCCAAGAGCGCCGAGGTGCGCGGCAACGCAGCGTGACGCCTGACTCCTTGGCGCTCTTGGCGGCCTTGGCGGTCAAAAGGCCTGGGTCCCCGCTTCCGCGGGGATGAGCGGGTGGAGAGGTCGGCGCGGCCCCTCATCCGTCTCGCTGCGCGAGCCACCTTCTCCCTCGAGGGGAGAAGGGGCGCGGTGGTTGGGCTGCGGCTAATTGGGGGCGCTGTAGCCCCTCAACCCCCCACGCCCGTTGGGCGCGGGACCCCCCTTCTCCCTGTGGGAGAAGGTTTTTAGGGGGGCCTTTTCGACTTCTCCCGGAGGGAGAAGGTGGGGCCCATGCGGGAGCATGGGGACGATGAGGGGTTACGAGCGTGGGGGCTGACCCGAGAGGGCGTAACCCTCACCCTCCCACTCGCTGCGCTCGCGGGCTCCTCCCTCTCCCTATGGGAGAGGTTTTGGACTAACGAGCCGCGATGAGGCCGTTGGTGATGGTGGGGGCGGGCGCGGGGTCGTTGCCGCGGATCGTGGCGGAGGCGGCGGCGGCGGCCGGTGCGCCGCTGGCGGGGTATCTGGACGCGGGCGCCGAGCCTGAGCCGCCGACGACGCCGATCGAGCGGCTGGGCGATGAGAGCCGGCTGGAGGACGCGGCCTTCCTCGCCGCCTACGACCTGGTGGTCGCCGTGCAGGGGCCAGGGCGGCGGGCGATCTGCGAGCGGATTCTTGCCGCCGGCGGCCGGCTGCCGGTGGTGGCGCACCCGGCGGCGATCATCTCGACGAGCGCCGTGATCGGCGACGGGACGGTGATCTCGGCCGGCGTGGTCGTGCAGATGGACGCGCGCAT
>DATGKF010000021.1:0-2964 GCA_035294785.1 Caulobacteraceae bacterium
GGCGAAGCGGCCGGCCCGCCAGTCGGCTTTCGCCTGCTCGATCCGCTCGCGCGAGGCGGAGACGAAGTTCCACCACACGTGCCTGGGGCCGACGGGCTCGCCGCCCAGCAGCATCACGATAGCCGGCTCGAGGCCGGTGACGACGATCGTCTCGCCCGGCGCGAACACCAGCATGTGGCGCGCTTCGTAGCGGCGCGCATCGACTTAGATGGCGCCGTGCGCCACGTAGAGCGCCCGTTCCGGATACTCCGCCGGCAGCGCGGCCTGTGCGCCGGCCCCCAGCTCCCAGTGGGCGTAGAACATCGGCGAGTGGGTCTTCACGCCGGCCTCGGCCCCGAAGGCTTTTCCGGCGATCAGCCGCGCCTTGAGGCCCGCCGTCTCGTAGTAGGGGAGGTCGGCGTCTCCGGAGTGATGGGCGAACGCCGGCGCCGTTTCCTCGAGGCCATCGGGCAGCGCCACCCAGGCCTGGATGCCATGCACGCGTCCGCCGTGGTCGCGGATCGGCCCGTCGAAGCGCTCGGAGTGGGTGATGCCGCGTCCGGCGGTCATCCAGTTCACCTCGCCCGGCCGGATCGGCTGGTCGGAGCCCAGGCTGTCCTGGTGGCGCATCTGGCCGTCGAACAGGTAGGTGACCGTCGAAAGTCCGATGTGCGGGTGGGTGCGCACGTCGCTCGAGCGCGGCACGCCGGCCGGCATCTCCATCGGCCCCATGTGGTCGTAGAAGACGAACGGCCCCACCATGCGGCGTTGGGCGAAGGGCAGCACGCGCCCCACCTCGAAGCCGCCCAGGTCGCGGCGACGGGCGCCGATGACGAGTTCGATCATGGGACGGGCCTCCTGGTTCGCTCGCGAAAAATAGGCGTTCGCAGCCCCCCCGGCGATAGGCTAAGGCCGGCTTATGGCGGGCGGCGAGCGGTCCTTCGATTTCGACGCGGTGGTGGTCGGCGCGGGCGCGGTCGGCCTCGCCTGCGCCCACGCGCTCGCCGGGCGCGGCCTTGCCGTCGTGGTGCTCGAGAAGGGCTCGACCATCGGCCAAGGGGTCTCCTCCCGCAATTCCGAGGTCGTCCACGGCGGGCTCTACTATCCCACCGGCTCGCACAAGGCCCGATTCTGCGTGGAGGGGCGACGGCGGCTCTATCGGTTCCTCGAGGATCACGGCGTGGGCCACCTGCGCTGCGGCAAGCTGGTGGTGGCCAGCGAAGAGGCTCAGGTCGCCGCCGTCGAGGCGATCCATGCGCAGGCCGAGGCGAACGGCGTCGAGGGCATCGTGCGCATGAGCGCCGCCCAGGCGTTGGCGATGGAGCCGGAACTCAAGGTCGTCATGGCGCTGCATTCGCCGGAGAGCGGCGTCTTCGACAGCCACGGCTACATGCTGGCGCTCGAAGGCGAAATCGAGGATCGTGGCGGCGCGGTCGTGCTGGAGACGCCGTTCGAGGGCGCGACGCCGCTGGCCGGCGGCGGATTTGACGTGCGCGCCGGCGGGGCGGAGCCGACAACGCTGACGACCCGCCTCCTGCTGATCTCAGCCGGCCTCGGCGCGCAGGACGCCGCCGCCCGCATCGAGGGCTATCCGCCGGGCCTCATCCCCACGCTCCACTATGGCAAGGGCGTCTATTTCGCGCTCAGCGGCCGCTCTCCGTTCCAACGCCTGATCTATCCGCCGCCGATCCCCGGCGCGCTCGGCGTGCACTACCGCCGCGACCTGGGCGGGCAGGCGCGCTTCGGGCCCGACCTCGCTTACGTCGACCACGAGGACTACACCGTCGACCCGGCGCGCGAGCCCGGCTTCGTCGAGTACATCCGCCACTTCTGGCCGGGCCTTCCCGACGGCGCGCTTCGCCCCGACTACGCCGGCATTCGCCCGAAGCTGCACGGGCCGGGCGAGCCGCAGCCGGACTTCCGCCTCGACGGACCCGACGTGCACGGCATCCCCGGCCTGATGGCTCTCTTCGGCATCGAAAGCCCGGGCCTCACCAGCTCCCTCGCCATCGGCGAAGCGGTCGCCGATGCGCTGGCGGAGGGCGGCTGATGGCGCTGGTCGTCCATGCCGCCAACTTCTCGGTGCGGCCGAAGGGGGCGTTCCAGAACAACGTCGAGCGCAAGCTGACCAACGGCCTCATCCGGAACGGACACCAGGTGATCGCCTTTTCCGACCGCGACATGGCCATGGCGGGCTCGCCGTTCGGCCGCACGCGCGCCGGCGGCGCCGGATGGGCGAACCGCGCGATGAGCGATCTCTGCCTCGCGGTGCGGCCTGACCTCCTCGTCCTCGGCCAGACCGACATCATCCGGCCACGAACGGTCCTGGCGCTGCGCGAGCGCTTGATGGCGATGCGGGTGGCGCAGTGGAGCGTCGACGCCCTCTTCGAGCCCGGCAACATCGAGCGGCTGGAACGCAACCTGCCGGTGGTCGACGCGACGCTGGTGACGACGGCCGGCGAGGCGCTGGCGCCGCTGGCGCGCCCCGGCAAGCGGCTGGGCTTCATGCCCAATCCGGTCGACGTCTCCATCGAGCACGGCGAAAACCATCTGAAGGCGAACCTGCCGTTCGATCTCTTCTACGCCTGCGGCAACCCGAACGACCTGCGCGAGGTCGCCGGCAAGCCCTGGCAGATGGACGATTTCGCCGCCGCGCTCGCCACCGCCCTGCCGACGCTGCGGCCGAAGTGGGTCGGGCTCGCCGGCCAGCCGACATTGGGCGGGGCGGCCTATCAGGCGGCGCTCGAATCGGCGGCGATGGGCCTCAACGTCAGCCGCAAGGCCGGCGAGCGGCTCTACAGCTCCGATCGCCTGGCGCACCTGGCCGGCAATGGCCTTCTCGTGCTGATCGAGCGGGCGAGCGGGTACGACAGCCTGTTCTCGGACGAGGAAATGGGCTTCTTTTCGACGTTCGACGATCTGGTCGCGCTGATCGACCGACTGGCCAACGACCCGGCGCGGCGCATGGCCGTCGCCGCCGCAGGG
>DATGKF010000022.1:0-43059 GCA_035294785.1 Caulobacteraceae bacterium
CCGATCCGGTGCTCAGCGCCTACTCGGCCTGGAGCGACGCCCTGGTCGCCAAGTACGGCCAGACCGCGGTCGATCAGGGCCAGATCGCCGATCCGCTGAACGACGTCGCCGCCAAGGGCTTCGGCCCGCTGCGCCCGGCGACCATCCGCGTGGGCCTGAAGCTGATCCCGGACGCAGGCTGACGGTCAAGCCAGTTGCGCGCCCGGCGGAATTCGGCATGGTCGCGCGCGTCATGACAACAGAACCCTTCTTCACGCGCGACGGCGCGCGCTTTCAGCCGACCGGGGTCAGCCGCGGGCCATGGGACCCGAAGTCGCTGCATGGCCGCGTCGTCGTCGGCCTCCTGGGCCGCGAGCTTGAACGCCTGGTCGACAATCCGGAGTTCATGCCAGCCCGGCTCACCGTCGACATGTACCGCCTGCCCGACCTCTCGCCGGTCGAGGTGACGACGCGCATCCTTCGCGACGGCGGCCGCATCAAGGTGGTCGATGCCGAGTTCTTCTCCGCCGGGACCAGCATGGCGCGGGCGACCGCGCAGTTCCTCCGCCGCACCGAGAATCCCGAGAATCAGATCTGGTCGCCACCCAACTGGGACGTCCCCAAGCCGGACGAAATACCGCCGCCGGAGGACCGCCGCGGCGGCATGGGGGGCATGTGGGAGACGCGCGCCATATCGGGCGGGTTCGGCGTGCCCGGATCGAAGCGGCAGATGTGGATGCGCGAGGTGCGCGAGCTGATCGAAGGCGAGCCCTTGAGCCCCTTCAGCCGCGTCGCGCTGGCGGCCGACTTCGCCAGCCCCTTCGCCAACTCCGGTGACAAGGGCCTCGACTACATCAACAGCGACGCCACCCTCTATCTTCACCGGCTGCCGAGGGCCGAATGGGTCGGATTCGAGGTGATCAACCACCAGGCCACCGCCGGCGTCGCAATCGGCGAGTGCTTTCTCTACGACGAGGAGGGCCCCATCGGCTCGTCGACGGTCTGCGCGCTCGCCCAGCGCCGCAGCATGCGCTGAGGCCGGGGCCTCGCCCTTCGAAGGTCGAGCGCCTATCTTGGGCTCGAACGCGAGGAGATCGCCATGTCCGACGTCGCCGTCGAAGCGCGGACCGTTCAGGCCAGCGTCATCTACATGCGCAAGACGGCCGAAAAGCCGGTCAGCGAGACCGGCGGCAAGGACGGCCTCGAACGCCGCTACACCGGCGCGCCCGATCCGCACGAAGTGACGATCGAAGATGGCCGCGGGCGAGCCTTCACCCTCGATGGCGCGGGTTTCGAGCTGGTCGACCACCCGACGGCCATGCGCGACTTCTACGATCCGGTCGAGCTGGAGCGCGTCTACTATCCGGAAATGCAGGGCCTGATCGCCGCCCGCACCGGCGCGCGCCGCGTGCACATCTTCGACCACACGCTGCGCCACTCGGATGAAGCGGTGCGGCTGGAAAGGAAAATCCGCGAACCTGTCCGCTCGGTGCACAACGACTACACCGAATGGTCGGGCCCGAACCGGGTGCGCGAGGTCCTGCCGGACGAGGCCGACGCGCTGCTTCAGCGCCGCTTCGCCATCGTCCAGGTCTGGCGCGCCACCAACACGCCAATCGAGCGCAATCCGCTGGCCATCGTCGACGCCCGCTCGATCGCCCCGGAGGACTTCATCCCCGCCGAGCGCCGCTTCCCGCACCGGGTGGGCGAGATCTACATGTTCCAGCACAACGCCGACCACCGCTGGACTTGGTTCGACCGCATGCGCCGTGACGAGGCGCTGGTGTTCAAGGTCTACGATTCGGAAAAGGACGGCCGCGCGCGCTGGGGCGCCCACACCAGCTTCACCGACCCGGCGACCCGCGCAGACGCGCCCCCGCGCGAGAGCATCGAGATCCGCGCGTTCGCTTTCTTCTGACGCAGTGCGCGAGCCCGAATTCTGCGATTGCGCAGGTTAGCGGCTGTCGGACCCTGGCCGCCTCCGCGGTGCGGCTAGGCGCCGGACAAGCCCGAGAGGCGGTTGGCGACGCTGGCGGCGTCCAGGCTCCCGTTGTCGCCGACCAGGGCAGCCTCGGGGAACTGGGCGCTGTTCGTCTTCATCTCGTCGTTGAACCAGCGGCATTCCACGAGCGCCCTGTCGGGACCGCAGGCGAGCGAGACGACGGTCATCGCCGGTCCGCCGGACCGTAGCCGGACCACATCCCCAATCTTGAGAGCTCCGAGAGCCATCGTCTTACACTGTCCACACGTTGAATGGCGCAGCTCTGCCGCGAGACGGTTGAACAGGAAATGAACCGTGGTGGAGATCGTTCACGCCGCTGCGCACCAGCACGCCGGGCGTCCGGCCACGGGCGCGCGAGATAAGGAACGCGTTGGGGTGCGACTTGGTGGCGCGGCTCGGTATCGGAAGGCGCGGCCGTCGGACCGTCGCAACAGGGGCGTTTGCGCCCCTTATGTCAGGGGCGTCGAGAGAGATTTACGCAATCTGATCAAGACACTTGGCGTTGAATGACGCCTCTTCGGCGTCCGTTCCGACGACCCAGGCTATGGTGACGTTTTCGCCAACCACGTCGACGACCAGAGCAGGCGGACCCCCGCTACGCAGGCGAACCCGGGCGCCAACGTCCAACTTCAGTGGACGACCGTCTGCTGATTCCACCAGCACGAGCCGATTCGGGTCTATGCTGGCGCGTTCAAGCTTTTCCGAGATGCTCATGCGCTCTTTCAAGGTCGGGGACGTCGTTCAGCTCAAATCAGGCGGTCCAAAGATGACCGTGGTGCTCGTCGGAGGGGGTTCCGATTCGCAGCACAGGTTGATCGAGTGCCGATGGTTCACGTCAGAAATGAGGCCGGAACGAGCCGCCTTCCCCGAGGAGGCGCTCGCCCTTCCTCTCGCCGGAATCGAAGCGGCGGAGATCGTCAGGCGCCTGAGTCGCTAGGCGCTGATTGTCGTTGGGCCGCCGGCCTCAGCGTCGCCGCCGAGCGACCTAGCCGGTCAGCGCCCGCGGCAATTTGAAGCTCACGGTCTCTCGCGCCATCACCGCTTCTTTTAGGGCGATCTCGAACCGGCTGCTGAGCGCCGCGATCAAACCTTCGACGAGCGCCTCCGGCGCGGAGGCGCCGGCGGTGAGGCCAAGCGTCGTTGCGCCGGCGAGCCAGTCCCAGTCGAGCGCGCTGGCGTCTTCGACCAGGCGGGCGTCGGTGGCGCCGGCGCGTTTGGCCACTTCGACCAGGCGGAGCGAGTTCGACGATGTGGGTGAGCCGACCACGATCAGGCGGTCGCAGGCCGCGGCGATGGCCTTGACCGCCTCCTGCCGGTTGGTGGTTGCGTAGCAGATGTCTTCCTTGTGCGGGGCTGCCATCTGCGGGAAGCGGCGCCGCAGCACTGCAACGATTTCAGCAGTGTCGTCGACGGACAACGTGGTCTGGGTGGCGAAGGCGAGGCGGGCTGGATCGCGCGGCTGGAACGCCTCGGCGTCGGCAAGGGTCTCGACCAGGGTCATCGCGCCGTCCGGCAACTGGCCAAGCGCCCCCACCACTTCCGGGTGGCCGGCGTGGCCGATCAGCACGATCTCGCGCCCCGCGGCGTTGTGTCGCTCGGCCTCGACATGCACCTTGGAGACCAACGGGCAGGTGGCGTCGAGGTAGATCAGGTTGCGCCGCTCGGCCTCCGCCGGCACCGACTTCGGCACGCCGTGGGCGGAGACGACCACCGGCCGGTCGTCAGGGCATTCATCCAGCTCGTCGACGAACACCGCACCCATGCCGCGCAGGCGCTCGACCACATGGGCGTTGTGGACGATCTCGTGGCGGACATAGACCGGCGCGCCGTAGGTCTCCAGCGCGCGCTCGACGATGTGAATCGCCCGGTCCACGCCGGCGCAGAAGCCCCGCGGGCTGGCGAGCAGCACCTTGAGCGGCGGGCGGTCGGCGGCGGCAGGTGGCATGGCCCTGCGAGTCTAGGCGCTGGGCCTCCGGCCCGCCAGTCGCGTTGCGGGCCGTGGCTGAAGCCGGTATCAAGCCATCCGAAAGCCCGATTTCCCGCGGAGACCGCGAGCCAGAGGGCCTTTGGAGTGCTCCCCATGCGTGACCCCTTCCTGATCGGCGCCCTGGTCGCCATGCTGGCGCTGCCGGCCGCGCCGGCGTTCGCCCAGTACGGAAGCCCGGGTGGTCAGGGCCAGGGCAGCCAGGGTTCGTCAGAGGACGAGGCCGCCAAGGCCAAACGCGACGAAGAGTGGAACACCACCAAGCGCCTCGATCTGCCGGGCAAAAAGAACGCCGGACCGTGCCCCTATGTGAAGACGTTGTGGGACGCCTCGCGCTACGTGGAATTGCAGGACAACCGCGAGGCCTACGACGCGGTCGGCTTCACCGGCGAGGTTCAGGACCTGCACTCCGGCTGCGAATACACCGGCGCCAACCCGATCCACGTGGAGATGGAGCTCCTGTTCGCCTTCGGACGAGGACCGCAGGCGCGCGGGTCGAGCAAGGAATACACCTACTGGGTGGCGGTCACCGACCGGAACTACGCGGTGCTCGACAAGCAGTACTTCACCATCCGCGCCAACTTCCCGTCCGGACAGGATCGCGTGCTGGTCACCGACCATGTCGACGGCATCACCATTCCGCGCGCCGACCGCAACGTCTCCGGCTCCAACTTCGAGATTCTCGTGGGCTTCGACGTGACGCCCGAGATGGCGGCCTTCAACCAGGCAGGTAAGCGGTTCCGGGTAAACGCCGGCGATGCGCCGGCGGTGACAGCGCAGGCGCAACCGTCCGGGCAATGACGGATCTGGCGGCGGCGCTGGGGCAAGCCGCGGCGGAGGCTTTTCTCGACATCGGTCTCGAAGCGCGGTTTGGCCGCGCCACCCGATCGGACCGGCCGGAACTCGCCGATTTTCAGGTGAACGGCGCACTGGCCGCCGCCAAGGCCGCGCACCGCAACCCGCGCGAGATCGCAGCTGCGGTCGCCGAGCGGCTACGCGGCGATGGGCGCCTGGCCTCAGTCGAGGTGGCTGGTCCAGGATTCGTGAACCTGCGGGTGACGGACGCCGCGCTTGCGGCGCGGGCGCAGGCGATCGCCGACGATCCGCGCGCCGGCGCCGGTCGCGTCGACCGTCCGAGGCGGGTGCTGGTCGACTACGGCGGTCCGAACGTCGCCAAGGAGATGCACGTCGGTCACCTGCGCGCGTCGATCATCGGCGAGAGTCTCAAGCGCATCGCCCGCTTCCGGGGCGACACCGTGATCGGCGACGCCCACTTCGGCGACTGGGGCCTGCAGATGGGCCTGCTGATCTGCGCCGTGTTCGATGAGGACGCCGAAATCAGGGCGGCGCTGGCGCCGCTGGAAGAGCGCCCGGACGGGTTCGGCCCGGCGGACGAGGCAAAGGTCGAGGCGCTGCTCTCGCGCATCGCTCTCGATGATCTCGACCGCCTTTATCCAGCCGCGGCGGAGCGTAACCGGACTGACCCCGCCTATCGGGAGCGCACCCGGCGGGCGACCGCCGACCTGCAGGCCGGCCGGTTCGGCTATCGGCTGCTCTGGGCCCACTTCGCGCGGGTGACGCGCGCGGCGCTGGAGCGCGACTTTCACACCTTGGGCGTCGACTTCGACCTCTGGCGCGGCGAGAGCGACGTCGACCCGCTGATCGCACCGATGATCAAGGAGCTGACGGACAGGGAGCTGCTGTTCTCCGACCAGGGCGCCGAGATCATCCGTGTCAACCGCAACGACGACAAACGAGACCTGCCGCCCCTGATCGTGGTTTCGTCGGAAGGTTCGGCGATGTACGGGACGACCGAGCTTGCGACCATCCTCGACCGACGTCGCAGCTTCGATCCCGAGCTTGCGCTCTACGTCGTCGACCAGCGTCAAGCCGACCATTTCGAGGTCGTCTTCCGCGCCGCCCTCCTGGCCGGCTATGCGCGCGAAGGCGAGCTCGAGCATGTCGGCTTCGGAACGATGAACGGCGCCGATGGGAGACCGTTCAAGACGCGAGCAGGCGGTGTCCTTAAACTCCGTGATCTGATCGAGATGGTGAGCGAGAAGGCGCGCGAGCGGCTGCACGAGGCGGGCCTCGGGGTTGAGCTCTCGCCGGAGGATTTTGATGCGACGGCGCTGAAGGTGGCGGTCGCGACGCTGAAGTTCGCCGATCTCTCGAACTTCCGTGGCACCTCGTATGTGTTCGATCTGGATCGCTTCTCGAGCTTCGAGGGGCGCACCGGCCCGTACCTGCTCTACCAGGCCGTGCGGATCAAATCGCTTCTACGCAAGGCGGCGGAAGAGGGCTCGGCGCCAGGCCTGATCGCGATCGGCGAGCCGGCCGAACGGGACCTGGTCTTGCTCCTCGATGGCTTCGACCACGCGCTCTTCGAAGCCTACGACAAGCGGGCGCCCAACTTCCTCGCCGAGCACGCTTACCGGCTCGCGCAGACGTTTTCGCGCTTCTACGCGACCTGCCCGGTGCTCGGCGCCGTCGATGCGGCGACGCGTAGCTCTCGCCTGGCGTTGGCGGGCGCGGCGCTCCGCCAGCTGACGATCGCGCTCGATCTGCTCGGCGCCGAGGCGCCAGAGCGGATGTGAAGCCGGCTCACTGCCGGGCCAGCAGGGTCCCGTTTTCGGCCACGATCTGCGCGTCGTGGAAGACGAGGCTGAACTGGGAGACGCCGGCCAGGTGCTGGCCGGTCTGCGGGTTCGACGCCGTCCAGTCGCTGATGCCCTGTACGACGCAATTGTGCTGGTCGGCGCAGGTGACGGTCAGCGAGCTTTGCCGCAGCGTGTAGTAGCGCACCGGCCACTTGGTCGCGAATGTGAGCTTGCGCTGCATCAGGTCGTCGATGCTCATCTGATTGCCCCAGTGGTTCACCGAGGGAGCATAGAAGGGGCGCAGCGTCTCCGCGCTCGGCGTGTTCGAACCGGACCAGGCCGCGTAGTAGGCGACCGCGCGCGCCATGGCGGCGGCCTGCGCCGCGCTCGTGTCCGGGGCCGATAGCGGCGGGGCGGCGCTGTTCACGCCGCTCGTCGGCGTGGTGGTGGGCGGCGCGTTCGGTGGCGGCGGCGGCAACGGGGTGGGCGGCTCGCCGGCGGTGCGCGGCGCGCTCAGCACCAGCACGTGGCGATTGTTGTCGATCGACCAGGATGAAAGCCGTGACAGGAACGTCTGTCCAAGGAGGAGTTGGCCGTTTTCGTTCGCGATGGAGCCGGTGACGTCTCTCAGTTCCAGATTCCCGATCTTTAGGCTGTGGATGCGGAAGACCTGGGAGGGCTGCTGCGAGCCGTCGGCGAGGATGAAGGTTTCCGTGCCGATATAGTCGGCGTTGCTGATCGTGCCGTCGTCCTTCAGCTCCTGGACGATGTTTGACGGAATGGTGACGTCGGACGCGCCGGAGTCGATGGTGAACTTCAGGTTCAGCTGGTCGTTGACCAGGACCGGGATCATGTAGGTGCCGCCGTCCTCCTCAAGCGCCACCTCGGCGCTGTTCTGCCCGCTGGCCGCGGCGGCGCTGGACGAGGCGGCGCCGCTCGGAGCGGCGGTGTTGGTGGTGTCCGGCCCGCAGCTCGCAAGGACCGTGCCGGCGAACAGGACCCCGATCGTGACAACGGGCCCGGCCCTCAAACGCATGCTGGTCGCCCCCGTGAGACAGCGTCGATCAGCAAGCAGCGCCCGAGACCATGGGTCAAGCCTTCTCGCGCTCGCGTCGATCGGTGGTCGTGCTACAGGACCGCCCGGTTCATTTGCGACAACGGTGATTGGCGATGCAGTACCGCAAACTCGGCGATAGCGACCTTTCGGTCTCGGAGATCTCACTCGGCTCCTGGTTGACCTACGGGGTCGGCGTCGAGCGTGAGGCGGCGCGCGCCTGCCTCGACCGCGCTTTCGATCTGGGGATCAATTTCATCGACACCGCCAACGTCTATGGCCGCGGCGCCGCCGAGAGCGTGCTGGGCGAGCTGTTGGCGGAGCGTCCGAGGTCGTCCTACGTGCTGGCGACCAAGGTGTTCGGCGCCATGAGCGACACCGATCGGGGCCTATCCGCCGCCCAGATCGCCAAGCAGATCGACGCGTCGCTCACGCGCCTCAAGGTCGACTTCGTCGACCTCTACCAGTGCCACAGGTACGACACCGAAACGCCCCTCGAAGAGACGATGGAGGCGCTGACCAAAGTGGTTCGCCAGGGCAAGGCCCGCTATATCGGATTCTCCGAATGGGCGCCGGCGCAGATCGAGGCCGCGCTGGCGCTGGGCGGCGTCGAAAAATTCGTCTCCAGCCAGCCGCAGTACTCGCTGCTTTGGCGGCGTCCGGAAGAGAAGGTGATCCCGATCTCGGCCGCGAACGGCATCTCCCAGGTCGTCTGGTCGCCGCTGGCGCAGGGCGTGCTCACCGGCAAGTACGCGCCGGGCGCGGCCCCACCGGCTGGCACGCGGGCGACCAGCGACTCCATGGGCGGCGCGATGCGCAACTGGCTCGAGCCACGGATCCTGGACGCCGTCCAACATCTGAAGCCGCTGGCGCTCGAAGCCGGCTGCACGCTGACCCAGTTCGCCCTCGCCTGGGTGTTGCGCGAGCCGAACGTCGCCTCCGCCATCGTCGGCGCGAGCCGCCCGGAGCAGCTGAACGAAAACGCCGCCGCTTCGGGCCTGGCCATCGACCCGGCGCTGTTTGCGAAGGCGGAAGCGCTCGTCGCCGGCCTCGAACGGGGGCGCTAGCGCCGGAACCCGCCCTGCGTCGCGCCGATGGTGATGCCGACCGAGCCGTTGTCGCCCAACGGCTTGCACACGTGCGCCGCCCCGCGCCGGTAGCCGCTGGTTCCGACGCCGACGTCCACCCAGCCGTGCGCCGCCTGGTCCGGCTTGCCATTAGCGTCGATGGCCTGTGGGCCGCAGGGGCCCATCCGGTAAGCGGGCGCGCTGTCGGCGGCGTCGGCGCCGTCATCGGGCAGCGGCGGCGGAGGCTCGCTCGTGGGCGGCCCCGCGCGCGGGCTGTGCGCGATGACCACCGGTCCGTCCGCAAACGCCGCGCCGGCGATCAGAAAAAACGCGGCGCCGAAGATCGCCAAGCGGGCAAGCATACGCATCCTTTCGGCCTGAGCGGGGCGCCGCACTATAGCGCAGGCGCACTGCGGGCGTGATGTCGTCCTGGTCAAACCCGCGCCGCCAGCGTGTCTCGCCGGAGACATGCGCTTCGCTGAGGCCGGGCGCCCGGCGCGCCGAAGCTTGGTCGCGACGTGGCCGCGGTTGACTCGGGGGCGCTCGCGTCCCACCTTTCGCCGACTCTCGCGGGAGAGACCGGGTCCGCCCGGAGCCGAAGGCGCAACCGCCCCGGAAACGCTCAGGCAAAAGGACCGCGCGAGCCAGTAAAACGCTGGAAAGAAGCCCTTTTTCCTGGGCTCGCCGAAGGAGCAAGGGCCGCTCGGCCCGAAATCTCTCAGGCTGTTGAGACAGCGGGGGCGTGATGTTTGGACGGGCCTTTCCGAGGCCGTTCGCCACGCCGACCGGAGTCCGCCGCGTTTGACCGACGCCCTGAAGCGAACCGTTCTTTCCGCCGCCCACGAGGCGGTTGGCGCGCGCATGGTCGAGTTCGCCGGCTATGCGATGCCGGTCCAATACCGGGATGGCGTGCTGAAGGAGCACCTTTGGACGCGCGCGCGCGCGGGCGCCTTCGACGTCTCTCACATGGGTCCGGCGTTCCTTAGACTGAACGAACGCTCCGGCGACGGCGACGGCGACCATCGGTCCATCGCTGCGGTGATCGAGCCGCTGATCAGCGGCGACGTGGCCAGCCTCAAGCCCGGCCAGATCCGCTACACGCTGCTGCTCGGCGAAGACGGCGGCATTCTCGACGACCTGATGATCGCCCGCCCGCTCCGGGAGAGCGGCCAAGGCATGCTCTACATTGTCGTCAACGCCGGGACGAAGGAGGCAGACTTCGCGTTGATCGAAGCGGCCGCCACTGGGAAGGCGACGCTGGCGCGGGCCGACGACCGGGCGCTGATCGCCGTCCAAGGCCCGGACGCCGCCGCGGTCGTCTCCGACATCTTCCCCGAGGCCGCCGAACTCGTGTTCATGTCTCACCGGCGGATCGACCACGTCGGCGAAAGCTGCGTCGTCGCCCGGTCGGGCTACACGGGCGAAGACGGCTACGAGATCCTGGCCCGGGCGCCGGCTGGGGTCGAACTCTGGGATCGTCTGCTCAAGGACGAACGGGTGAAGCCGATCGGCCTCGGCGCCCGAGACTCGCTCCGACTCGAGGCCGGACTGCCGCTGAACGGCCACGACATCGACCCGACCGTCTCACCGATCGAGGCGGGCTTGGGCTTCGCGGTCGCCAAGCCGCGGCTGAAGGCGGGCGCAGTGCGTGGCGCGGCGCGCATCGCTCGCGAGCTTGGCGGCGCCCTGGCGCGCAGACGGGTCGGCCTGCGGGTGAGGGAGGGCGCGCCGGCGCGCGAAGGGGCCGAGATCGCCGATCCGTCCGGCGCGGTCATCGGCCGCGTCACCTCCGGGGGGTATGCGCCCAGCCTGAGCGCGCCCATCGCCATGGGCTATGTCCCGCCTGAGTTGGCCGCCGCCGGCTCGCCGCTCAGCGTCATCGTGCGCGGCAAGGCGCAGGCCGCCGAGGTCGCGACGATGCCGTTCGTTCCCCATCGCTACGTGCGCGCCGTCTAGGAGGGCCCGATGCGCTTCACCAAGGATCACGAATGGATCGAGGTCGACGGCGATGTCGCCACTATCGGCGTGACCGCCTACGCCGCCGAACAGCTGGGCGATGTCGTGTTCGTCGAACTGCCCGAGGTCGGCAAGGCGGTGAAGACGGGCGACGGCCTAGCAGTGGTGGAGAGCGTGAAGGCGGCCTCGGACGTCTACGCGCCCGTTGCGGGCGAGGTCGTGGCCGTCAACGGCGCGCTCGCCGACGAGCCCGAGACCGTCAACGCCGAGCCTGAAGCCGCCGGCTGGTTCGCCCGCCTGAAGCTCGCCGATCCCACCGCCGTCGAGGGTCTCATGGACCGCCCGGCCTACGAGGCCTTCCTGCAAACGCTCTAAGGAGCCCGCTATGCGCTATTTGCCCCTGACCGATGACGACCGGCGCGCGATGCTGGCTGTGGTCGGCGCGCCTTCGGTCGACGCGCTCTTTGAGGACGTCCCGCCGGCCGCGCGGCTGGCCGGGCCGGTCGATCTGCCGTCGCACCAGGGCGAACTCGAGGTGGAACGGGCGCTGGCCGCGCTGGCGGCCAAGAACGTGAGCGGAGCACAGGGGCCGTTCTTCTGCGGCGCGGGCGCCTATCGTCATCACGTGCCCGCCAGCGTGGACCACATCATCCAGCGATCGGAATTCCTTACGTCTTACACGCCCTATCAGCCGGAGATCGCGCAGGGGACTCTGCAAGCGCTGTTCGAGTTCCAGAGCCAGGTCGCGGCCCTGACCGGCATGGAAGTCGCCAACGCCTCCATGTACGACGGTTCGACCGCGGCGGCCGAGGCCGTGATGATGGCGCACCGCATCACACGGCGCCCGAAGGCCATCCTCTCGGGCGGCGTCCACCCGCACTATGCGGACGCGATCGCCACGCTGGCCCGCGTCGCCGGCGTCGATGTCGTCCATCAGGCGCCGGGCGTCGACGCCGAGGCCGACGTCATTCCGGCCATCGACGCCGAGACCGCCTGCGTTGTCGTGCAGACGCCCAACGTCTTCGGGACGGCGAGTGAGTTGTCGCGCATCGCCGAAGCCGCACATGCCGCCGGGGCTCTGATGATCGCCGTGACTACAGAGGCCGTTTCCTTCGGCCTGCTCAAGCCGCCGGGCGAGATGGGCGCGGACATCGTCGCCGCCGAGGGCCAGTCGATCGGCAACGCGCTCAGTTTCGGCGGGCCCTACGTCGGGCTCTTCGCCACGCGCGAGAAATACGTCCGGCAGGCCCCCGGCCGCCTCTGCGGCGAGACGCTCGACGCCGAGGGCCGGCGCGGTTTCGTGCTGACGCTGTCGACGCGCGAGCAGCACATCCGGCGCGAAAAGGCGACGTCCAACATCTGCACCAACGCCGGCCTCTGCGCCCTGGCCTTCACCATCCACATGACGCTGCTCGGCGAGACCGGCCTCAGGCGGCTGGCGGCCATCAACCACGCCCAGGCGCGCAAGCTCGCCATCGCGCTCGCCGCCATCCCCCGCGTCGAAGTGCTGACGCCGCGCTTCTTCAACGAGATCGCCGTCCGCCTACCCAAGCCCGCCGCGTCCGTCGTTGAGACGCTGGCGCGCCAGGGAGTCCTGGCCGGCGTGCCGTTCTCGCGCCTCAGCCCCGACGCCGGCATGGACGACGTGCTGCTGCTGGCGGCGACTGAACTCACCACCGAAAGCGACATCGACGCCCTTGCCAAGGCCTTGATCGGAGCCTGCGCATGACCTTGCAGAGCATCGGACGACCGACCCGCGCCGAGCCGGCCGGCGCGACCGAGACGAAGAGCCTCACCGGCGGCCGCGGCCTCTTGCAGGACGAGGCGCTGATCTTCGAGCTTGGCGGTTGGGAAAAGACCGGTGTCGACCTGCCGGACTCCGATCTCGACGCGGGCGACCTGGGCGATCTCGTCCGTGAACGGCCGATCGGTCTGCCGGGCCTCTCGGAGCCGGAAACGCTGCGCCACTATGTGCGGCTCAGCCAGAGGAACCACGCCATCGACCTGGCGATCTATCCGCTCGGCTCGTGCACGATGAAGCACAACCCGCGCCTGAACGAGAAGATGGCGCGACTGGGCGGTTTCGCCGACATCCACCCGCTGCAGCCGCAATCGACGGTCCAGGGCGCGATCGCGCTGATGGACCAGCTGGCGCACTGGCTTAAGACGCTTACGGGCATGCCGGCGGTGGCGCTGACGCCGAAGGCGGGCGCGCAGGGCGAGCTCTGCGGCCTCCTCGCCATCCGCGCGGCGCATGTGGCGAGGGGAGACGCCCGCCAGCGCGTGCTGGTACCGACCTCCGCCCACGGGACGAACCCGGCCACGGCCGCCTTTGTCGGCTATGCGGTCGAGGAGATCGGTCAGACGGCGTGCGGCCGGGTCGATCTCGCCGACCTCGGCGCCAAGCTCGGGCCGGACGTGGCGGCGGTCATGCTGACCAACCCCAACACCTGCGGGCTCTTCGAGCGCGACATCATCGAGATCGCGCGCATGACCCACGCCGCGGGCGCCTATCTCTACGCCGACGGCGCCAACTTCAACGCCATCGTCGGCAAGGTCCGCCCGGCCGACCTCGGCGTCGACGCCATGCACATCAACCTGCACAAGACCTTCTCGACCCCGCACGGCGGCGGTGGGCCGGGCGCCGGGCCGGTGGTCCTGGGCGCGGCGCTGGCGGCCTTCGCGCCGGCCCCGTGGGTCACCCACAGGCCCGAGGGCTTCGCGCTCGTCGAGCATGGCGGCGATACGCAAAGCTTTGGCCGCCTTTCGGCCTTCCACGGACAGATGGGTATGTATGTGCGCGCGCTCGCTTACATGATGAGCCACGGCGCCGACGGCCTTGCGCAGGTCGCCGAGGACGCGGTGCTGAACGCCAACTACGTCAAGGCGCGGCTGGCTGGCGTGCTCAGCGCCCCCTTCGCCGGCTACTGCATGCACGAGGCGGTGTTCGATGACCGCTGGCTCGACGGGACCGGCGTCGCCACGCTCGATTTCGCCAAGGCGCTGATCGACGAGGGCTTCCACCCGATGACCATGTACTTCCCGCTCGTGGTGCACGGCGCGATGCTGATCGAGCCGACCGAGACCGAACCCAAGGCCGAACTCGACCGCTTCTGCGACGCCGTGCTGGCGCTGGCCGCCGCCGCGAAGGCGGGCGAGGTGGACCGCTTCAAGGGCGCACCGCATCTGGCCCCGCTCCGCCGCCTCGACGAGACGCTGGCGGCGCGCAAGCCCCGCCTGCGCTGGACGCCGGATCAGGACGGGGGCGCGGTCGCGGCCGCTTAAGTCCGCGGCGTGGCGGCCACCGCAGTCATGCTTCGTTAGCCACGCTCCTAAAGGCGTCGGCAAACGTTCGCCAACTAAGGTCGCCTCGCGCCGTTCTGGCGGAGTGCCGATGCATGCAGACGCTCAAGGCGACGCCCGGCGTTAAAAATCTGAGGGCGATGGTGGAGATGTCCTCCTCCGCGCGCCTGCTGAACCTGCACGGGCTGGCCGAGGAGCGGCCGTCCGATCCCGACCGGCTGGCCGCGCCGATGTTCGCCCATCCGGTGCTCAACCGCGCCATCATCGCCAAGCACAACGTGGCCGCCGGCGAAGAGGAGCGTCTCGCGCCGCGGCGTTTCAACGCGACCAAAGTGATCTTCCCGCTCGACCCGCGCGACCTGAACCTCGGCGGCCAGTACCTCTTCATCGAGCAGCATGATTTCGTGGGCGTGCTCGGCCGCCACCTGGAATACGGAGATCGTCCGCTCGAACGCGACCTGGCGGTGCTCCGCCTGATGGACCGCCTGCCGACGCTGGATCCATTCCTGTTGCGCGAGGCGCTGGCGCGCGAGGAGATCGAGGTCGACCGCAGCTATTTCCGCTTCAGCCAGCCGGACAAGGCGCACATGCTGGGCTTCGTTGAGGGCCAGATGGGCTCTCTGATCAAGCTTTGCTTCGGAGACCTTCGGCCCGAGGACAGGCGCACGAAGCGCCTCTCTCGGCTCCTCTTGGCCGATTCAGACTCTCCAGACCTAGGCCCGCTGCAGACCACGCTGAAGATGGACGACCAAGCCTTCTCCGAGGCGATGTTCTCGTGGAAGGCGCTGCTCTACTACCGCTGGCGCGTGCAGGTGTTGGCGCCGGTGCTGAAGACGACGCTGAAGTCGATCTTATCGCTGGGGGGCAAGCGCTACGCCGCCGATGCGGAGGCGTTTGTCGAGCGCGCGCGAATGCTCCTGCAACGGACGATCGCCGAGAGCTGGCGAGAGATCGGCGATACCCTACGGCGGTACGACGCCGCATACAGCACGCTGATCGACTCCCGCGATCCGGACAGCTTCCGCCGCTTCCTCACCCAGGGCTCGGGGCTGTTCATCGACCTCGGCGAGGGCATCGGGAGGCTCGAACAGGTGGTGAGCTATTGGAGCCACCGGTTGCGCGGCCATGCCTCCGGCATGGGCCCCGACGAGGTGATCGACGCGTTGCGCGACCTCTTGCAGGGGCTCTCGATCGCCGCCGGGCCCGAGGCTGACTACAGCCCGCCGGAAGCTGACGAGACGTCCAGCGCCGAATATGCACTGATGCAACTCTAGGCGGCTTCGGCGATGGCTTCGACGCGGTCCCAGGTGGTCGCGGCGAGGCTCGGGCGCGCGGCCATGCGGGTCAGCCAGGCCTCCAGGTTCGGGCGCGTCCTGGTCAGCGCCGCCCACTCCGCCGCCTCGCGCAACAGGTCGAGCTGTGGCGCGAGCATGACGTCAGCGAGCGTAACCTCGGAGCCGGTGAAGTAGGCCTGATCGGCCAGGAGCGCCGACAGCTGCGCGAACACCGCGTCCGCTTTCGGCATGGCGGCGGCGACGACCGCCTCATCGGCCTTTCCGCCCATGAGGCGCGGCACGATCACGCGCTGAAAGCCGATCGGGATCCCGACGTCGCGGAAAAGGTACCAGTCGTTGATGTTCATCAGCTGATCCATGCGCGCCGCGGTGCGCGGATCCGCCGGCGTTAGCGGCGCGCCGCCAAGGACGCGGTCCACGTAGCGGAGGATCGCCTGCGTCTCGTACAGACGGAAGTCGCCATGCTCGATCGCCGGCACACGGCCGAACGGATGGCGCGCCAGATGCTCTGGCGCCCGCATCGTGGCCAGGCCAACGCGCGCGACGCGGTAGGAGGCGCCCTTCTCCTCCAGGGCGATCAGCACCGCGCGTCCGAACGGACTTCCGGGAATGTTGTGCACCACGAAATCGGTCATCGCGGAGATCTCCTTCTCATTTCAGGATTGCACGTAGTCGACGAAGTTCTGGATGACGCCGACCCAGCCGCCGTCGAACTGTTCGGCCATTGCCGCGGCGCTTGCGCCAAACCGCTCGAGATGGCGGTGTTCCAGCGTTACCTGCGTCGTCCCGTCCGGCTGCCCCGCGAACGTGAGCTCAACCTCGGTCAAGAGGTTCGGGTCGTAGGTCCACCCGGCGCTGATCTGCCAGGCCAGGGTGAAGCCGCGCGGCGGATCCCAGGCCAGCACCTTACCCCAGTTGGTTTCCGCGCCGTCGGCGGCGCGTTCGAACCAGCGCCCGCCGACGCGCGGCTCCAGCACCACCGTTTCGAACGGCGTCGCGCCGATGGTGTGGCCCTTCGGCCACCAGGCGGCCATGTTGGCGGTGAAGGCCTCGAAGGCGCGCGCCGGATCGGCCCTGACGCTCAGGGTCTTGACGACGGGGGCGATGGTCATTCGCTCGGCTCCCCGGGCGGTGTCTCGACAAAGTCCCTGAAGGCGGCCAGCGCCCTGTCCCAGTGGGCGTCCAGCCAATCGCGCATAGCGCCGATGCCGCGCGGATCGAGGCGGTAGATGCGGCGGGTTCCGCTGCGCGTCTCCTCCACCAGCCCGGCCTCCTTCAGGACGCGCAGGTGCTGCGACACCGCCGGGCGGCTGACCGGCAACCGCGACGCCAGCGCGCCGACCGCGTGCGGACGCTCCGCCAGCCGCTCCACGATCGCTTGCCGGGTCGGATCGCCCAGGGCCGCCAGCGCTGTCAAAGCGTTCGTCATGACTTACCGTTAGTCTTAGCTTACGAATGTGTCAAGCGTCGCCCGTCGTGAGGACGCTGGCCAGCCGCTGGTCGGCGCTCTAAGCAGTCCGCGCGTGGACAAAGGAGGCGAGGGGCCGTGATCGAACGCCAGCTGGACATCAAGACGCGCGACGGCGCGACGACCACCTTCATCGTGCACCCCGAACGCAACGGACCGCATCCGGTGATCCTGTTCTTCATGGACGCGCCGGCGATCCGCGAGGAGCTCCGCGACATGGCCCGCCGGTTCGCTTCGGGCGGCTACTACGTCGTGCTGCCCAACCTCTACTACCGCGAAGGCGTGATGGAGATTGGGCCGCTGGGCGATGCAGCCGTCCGTGAGCGGATGATGGTGCTGATGAATGGGCTTACCATCGAGATGGTGATGAGCGACGCCGAGCATCTGATCCGGTTCATCGACGCTGATCCAGCGGCGAAGGCCGGGCCAATGGGCGCCGTCGGCTATTGCATGAGCGGCCAGTTCTCCATCAACGCCGCCGCGACGTTCACCGATCGCATCCGCGCCGCCGCCTCGATGTACGGAACCTTCCTCGTCACCGACAAGGCGAACAGCCCGCACGTCGTGGCCAAGAAGGCCAAGGCCGAACTCTACTTCGGCTGCGCGGAGACCGACCGGTGGGCGCCGATGGAAACCGTCGAGGCGCTGACCCGGCAGCTGCTGGCCGACAAGGTGACGGCCGAGGTCGAGCTTTATCCCGGGGTCGAACACGGCTTCGCCTTCCCGCAGCGCGCCGCCTACGACAAGGCGGCCGCCGAGCGGCACTGGGAGCGGCTCTTCGCCCTTTACCGCCGCAACCTGGGCTGACGGGCTTGCTGTACGAAGCGCTGAGAGACCTCGTCGTCGTCGAAGGCGTGTCCTTCGTGGCCGGGCCGACCTGCGGCATCTACCTCGCGCAGATGGGCGCCGAGGTGATCCGCTTCGACCAGATCGGCGGCGGCCCGGACTATAACCGCTGGCCGCTCGCGCCCAGTGGCGTGAGCTTCTACTGGGAGAGTCTGAACAAGGGAAAGAAGTCGGTCGCCCTCGACCTCGGGCGGCCGGAGGGGCGCGAGCTCGCCCAGCGGCTGGCGGCCTCGACCGGCCTCTTCGTGACCAACTATCCCGTGGACGGCTTCCTGTCTTACGAGCGGCTGCACGCGCTGCGCAATGACCTGATCGCCGTCCGCATCATGGGCTGGGCGGATGGCAAGCCGGCGGTTGACTACACCGTGAACGCCGCGGTCGGCGTGCCGCTGATGACCGGCCCCGTCGACGTCAAGGGGCCAGTGAACCACGTGCTGGCGGCCTGGGACCTGCTCACCGGCGCCTACGCCGCGTTTGCGCTGGTGACCGCAGAGCGCGCCCGGCAGGCCGATGCGCGAGGGCGCGAGGTGCGCATCCCGCTCGCCGATATGGCGATGGCGAGCATGGGCCACCTCGGCTTTATCCCGGAGGCGCTGCTCGGCGATGGCGACCGGCCGCGCGTCGGCAACAACCTCTACGGCGCCTTCGGCCGCGATTTTCAGACCAAGGACAGCGAGCGGGTGATGGTGATCGCGATCACGCCCCGGCAGTGGACCAATCTCGTCGGCGCCCTCGGCCTCAGCGAAGCGATCAAGGCGCTGGAGGCAGAGCTCGGCGTCGACTTCACCGCCGATGAGGGGCCGCGGTTCACATGGCGCGCGCGCATCGATCCGCTGTTCGAGGCGGCGTTCGCGAGCCGCACGCTGGCCGACCTTGCGCCGCTGCTTGACGGGGCGGGTGTGACGCACGGGCCCTATCAGCCGACCAGCGCCGCCGCCCGTGACCAGCGCTTTCAGGACAACCTGTTCGACGTCGATCACCCGAGCGGTTACAGCTATCCGACGCCTGGCGCCGTCGCGCGCGCCCACGGCGAGGATCGCCCATCGCCGCAGCCTGGCCCACGCCTCGGTCAGCATACGGACGAGGTGCTGAGCGATCGACTCGGCCTCTCGTCAGCCGAGATCGCTCGTCTGCACGACCAGGGCCTGGTCGCGAGCGCCTGAGGCCATGTCGGACGCGCCGCAGCCCGAGGTCGTCGACCGCGCCGAGGCCCTACTTGGCTGGCGGCCGGAGCGTTGGCGCCGCGTGCATGGCGGCTACACGCCGGCCGCCCGCTACGTCGGCGAATGCGCCAGCGAGCGCTGCTTCCTGAAGGTCGCCACCAACCCCGTGACCGCCGGCATGCTGCGCCGGGAGGCGGCGACGTACGAGACGATCGACGGCGACCCGTTCGCACCCGCTTTCATCGGCTGGGACGATCATCCAGACGCGCCACTGCTGGTCATTGAAGACCTCAGCCAGGCGATCTGGCCGCCGCCGTGGACGCCAGCGCTGATCGACGACGTGCTGGAGCGCATCGAGGCCGTGCACCGCTGCCCGACCGATCTCGCGCCATTTTCCGAGGTCAACGCCCGGGCGATGGGCGGCTGGTCGCGCATCGCCGCAGATCGGCGGTCCTTCCTCTCGCTAGGCGTCGCATCCCCCGCCTGGCTCGATGCGGCGCTGCCGACGCTGGTCGCCGCCGAACAGGCCTGCCCCGTCGACGGGCCAAATCTGGTCCACTTCGATATCCGCAGCGACAACATCTGCATCGCCGCCGACGGCGCGAAGCTGATCGATTGGGCGGCGGCCTGCGCCGGTGATCCGGCGCTGGACCTCGCCGGCTGGTTGCCCAGTCTGGAACTGGAGGGCGGCCCGCCCCCGGAAGCGATCCTGCCAGGGCATGCGGTGCAAGCCGCCTGGGTCTGCGGCTACTTCGCCGCCCGCGCCGGCCAGCCGCTCATTCCCGATGCGCCGCGCGTGCGCGACATCCAGAAAGCGCAGCTTTCGACGGCGCTTCCCTGGGTGCAACGCGCCCTCGACCTGCCGCCGCTCGATCCGGCCCGCTAGCCCCCTATAGGAGCCTCATGCCCGCCAACCTCTTCACCTTCGTCGAGCTCTACACGCGCATCGTGCGCAGCACCGCCCACGTGCTCCGCAAGGGCGAAGCGTTCGCCGCCGGACGGGGCCTCACCACAGACGAGATGCTCGGCTGGCGGCTCATCGACGACATGGAGCCGCTGCGCTTCCAGGTCTCCGTCGTGTGCAATTTCTCCAAGCAGTTCCCGGCGCGCGTGGCGGGGCTGGCGCCGCCGGCGGACGTCGACGTCGCCACGGACCTGAACGGCTTCTACGCCGCGCTCGAGGCGTGCGAGCGGTTCCTGGCCGCGCTGACCCCGGCGCAGTTCGAGAGCCGTGAAGAGGTTCCGCTGACCGTCGAGCTCGCCAACGGCGCCTTGACGCCGACGCTGCCGGCCGGGCGATGGCTGACGGTGTTTGCGACCACCAACCTCTATTTCCACCTCTCGACGGCGTACGACATCCTGCGCAGCCGCGGCGTCCAGATCGGCAAGGCCGACCTCTTCTCCGACGGGCTTTGAGCGCTACGGTTCAGCCGCGCTTGCTGACACGGCCGAAGCTGATGGTGATGAGGCCCGGCTGGACGATATGGTAGCCGCGGCCCTTGCTCCGGTAGTCGTTGGCCATCTCGCGCCGGATCTCAGCCTCCGCCTCCGCCTCGCCGACGCCGCGGGCGATGAGATCGTTGACCCAGCGGCGAAAGCCGGCCTCATCAGTCGGGCCGGCCAGCCCGCCGTCGCAGAGCGCGTTAAACAGGCGGTCCTTCTCGGGCGTGTCCAGGGGCGGGAAGGAGAGCCGCACCGCGTCGCTGACCCGCGCCTCGATGTCGACCAGGCCGGCCTCGCGCATCAGCACCGGCGTCTTCATGCCGATGTTGTAGTCGACGCCGCTCCGCCGCCGCGTCTCGGCGTTCATCGCCTGGAACAGCGAAAGCGGCGTGTGATCCATCTCATCGGTCTCATGGACGTGGACGAGCGCGTTGATGGCGTTTCGGCTGGCGTCGCAGGCGATGATCAGGCCGCCGTCGCGGGTGACGCGGATCATTTCGGCCAGCGCCCGCTCCGGCTCTGGCAGGTGCATGAACACGGTGTGGGCGATGGCGACGTCGAACTGGTCGTCCGCGAACGGCGCCGCGGTCACTTCGCCCTCGTGCAGCGCCGCGGCGTAGGAGGTGCGAGCGTACGCTTCGCGACCCTCCGCGATCAGCGCTGGCGAGCGGTCGAGCCCGGTGTAGTCGCTTCCCGCCGCCAGCATGGGGAGCAGAAAGAGACCGGCCCAGCCATAACCGCAGCCGAAGTCGACCAGGCGGACCGGCGCGCCGTCGATGCGCCACACCTCGCGCAGCAGGAAGCGCCAGTAATCTTCGTTGTGCAGGAGGCCGCGGCTTTCGCGCAGACTGCGCCCGTGGCTGTCCCAATAGTCGGTCACGACCGGTCATCCAAAACTGCGGGGGGTCGGGTTGTAGTCGGACGCGGCGGGGCGGGACATTCGAAAACCGGACGGCGGGGTCCGGCGGCCCCAGGGTGCGGCGGTTTGGCCACGCAGCGACGATTTCACGCGGGCCGCCCTTAGGGCAGTGGCGTCCGCGCCCTTGCTAAGCCGTATTCGATCTTCATATCCCATGCTCCCCCTGGTCGACTCACGCGCGGCTGGGCAAACCCTAGCCGAGCCATGACCAACTTGGCGCCAGCCCGTTCCGAGCCGATCCCCGGCGAGCCCTTCGCCGACGTCCTCGCGTCCGCGCACCGGGCGACGCGCGGCTGGCTGCGCTATGTGTATCTGGCCGCGGGCTGGGTGCTCATCGCCGGAGGGCTCGTGCTGGCGCTGCTGCCGGGGCACCTGGGGGTGCCACTGCTGGCGGTCGGCGTGATTATCGTCCTGCGCAACTCCTATCGCGCGCGGCGGCAGTTCATTCATTGGCAGCGCCGCCATCCGCGCTTCGTCTTCCCGGTGCGCCGGCTGATCCGCCGCGAGCCCGAAGTTGCGCCCGTGATCTGGCAGCAGGCGCTGCGCTTCGAGCGTCTGATCGTCCCGGCCCGCTGGCGGCGCGCCGGCGTCTGGCGCAGGCGCTATTTTCGCAAGCGGGCCTAGCCGGCGGTCGCCTCGACGAGGTCGGCGAGCCGCTCGGCCGCGTCGGGCCGGGCGACGCCGCGCGCCGCAGCGGCCATCTTGGAGAGACGCGCCGGATCGCCCATCAGCTCACCCAGCGTCTCGGCCAGGGTCTCGGGCGTGAGGCCGTCCTCGCGCAGCACGATGGCGCCGCCGGCATCGGCCAGCAGCGCGGCGTTCTGGCCCTGGTCGTCGTCCAGCGCGATCCTCAAGGGCGCGAGCACGGCTGGCTTTCCGGCCACGGCGAACTCGCAGACGGTCGAGGCGCCGGCGCGGCCGATGACGACGTGCGCGTCCCTCAGGCGGCTCGCCATGTCGCGGAAGAAGGGCGCGAGTTCGAACTCGACGCCGGCGTCCAGGTAGACCGCCCGGGCGGCGGGGATGGACTCCTGGCGCGTCTGCTGGCGCACGGAGAGCTTGCTGCGCGTCTCCGCCGGCAGGAGCGCGACCGCCTTGGGGACCATCTCGGAGAGCAGGCGCGCGCCTTGGCTGCCGCCGGTGACGAAGAGGTTGATGCGCTTGCCGGGCGGGACGTAGGCGACGTCGGCGAGGGCGCGTATCTCCGGCCGGAGTGGGTTGCCGACCACCACGGCGCGGGCGGCGACGGCGGGCGGGGCCTTCTTCAGCGTCGGGAAAGCACAGGCCACGGCGGTGGCGCGGCCGGCGAGCAGGCGATTCGCGCGGCCCATCACCGCGTTCTGCTCGTGTAGCACCGTCTTGCGGCCGGCGCTCGCGGCCGCCAGCAGCGCCGGCAGCGAGGGATAGCCCCCGAACCCGATCACGACGGCGGGCTTGAGCGCGGCGAAGGCCTTGCGCGCCTGCATCACGCCACGGCTGATGGCGAGGCCGGCGCGGACCATGCCGATCGGATCGCCCGGACGGTATGTGGCGGCCGAAAGCGGAATGTGCGCCTCGGCCGGAAAATCGCCGGCGTAGGCCGCGCCCCGCTCGTCGGTCGCCAGCACCACGCGCCAGCCGCGGCCGATCAGCACTTCGGCGAGCGCCTGCGCGGGGAAGAGATGGCCGCCGGTGCCGCCGGCGGCGACGACCGCCAGCCGTCCGCGCCCGCTCACGCAAACGCGCCGGCGGGCGCCTCGATCGCCTCGTACGCGCCGGGCCGCTTGCGGGTCAGGGCCAGCGCCATGCCCATGGTCAGCCCCATCGCCAGCATCGAGGAGCCGCCGTAGGAGATGAAGGGCAGGGTCATGCCTTTGGTCGGGATCAGGTTCAGGTTCACCGCGACGTTGATGAAGGCCTGCTGGCCGACGAGCACGAAGAGCCCGCCGGCCGCGACCTGCTCGAAGGGATCCGACAGCTTCATGGCCTTGTAGAGGCCGCGCACGATCAGAAAGCCGAAGAGCGCGATCAGGAAGAGGGAGAAGACGAGCCCGTATTCCTCCGCTGCGCCGGCATAGGCGAAGTCGGTGTGCACGTCCGGCACCTGACGCTTCAGGACGCCCTCGCCGGGCCCGCGGCCGAACCAGGCGCCGGCGGCGATAGCTTCGCGGGCGCGGTCGATCTGGTGGGTGTCGGTGGTCTCCGGCGAGAGGAACTTGTTCACCCGACTGGCGACGTGGTCGAAGACGAAATAGAGCGAGATCGAGCCGGCCAGCGCCGCGCCCCCCAGGCCGAGAATCCACTTCATCGGCACGCCGGCCATGAAGAAGGCCGCGCCAAAGGCGATGGTGATCAGAACCGTCTGGCCCACGTCCGGCTGCACCAGCAACAAGCCCGCGGCGAGCACGTAGAGAATGAAGGCGATGGTGACGCCCGGCACGCCCTGACCCTTCTGGCCCTCGGAAAACATCCAGGCCGCCAGCACGATCAGCGCCGGCTTCATGAACTCGGACGGCTGCAGCGAAAACCCGCCGATCTCCACCCAGCGGGTGGCGCCCTTGGCGTGGTGGCCGAGGAACATCAAAGCGACCATCATCCCGATCGAGGCCAGGTAGATGACGAACGCCGACCGGCGGATCGCGCGCGGGCTCATCATCGAGACCACAATCAGGATCACCGCGGCGAAAAAGGCGAAGATCGACTGGCGGACGGCGAAGTGGAACGGATCGCCGATATTCATCCGCGCGGCCGCCGCCGGGCTGTTGCCGAAGCAGAGCAGAACGCCGATCACGATCAGGATCGCCGTTGCGCCGAGCAGCAGGTGGTCGGTCGTCCACCACCAGACGCCGAGCCTCGTTCGGTCGGTGCGCGGGAAGGCGTGTTGCTGGAGCGTCGTCATCCGGTCGCGCCCTTCATCGGACGTTGCAGGAGGCCGTGCACCGCCTCGCGGAAGGCGTCGCCGCGGACCTCGAAATCGGGGAACTGATCGAACGAGGCGCAGGCCGGCGAGAGCAGCACGATGGCCGGCTCGCCCGCCGCCCGTGCGTCGGCGAAAGCGGCGGTGACGGCTGCGTCGATGGTGCGGGCGATCTGGTAGGGCGCCTTGCCCTCGAGCGTGTGCGCGAACTCCAGCGCCGCCTCGCCGACCAGATAGGCCTTGGCCACGCGCGGGAAGAGATCCTCCAAGGGCTCGATGCCGCCGGCTTTCGGCCGCCCGCCGCAGATCCAATAGAAGCGGGGGTAGGAACTCATCGCCTGGCGGGCGGCGTCGCAGTTGGTGGCCTTGGAGTCGTTGACGAAGCGCACGCTCTCGATTTCGCCCACGGTCTCCATCCGGTGCACCAGCCCGGGGAAAGTGACGAGACCCGTTGCGGCGTCCTCGACCGAGAGGCCGAGCGCGCGGGCGGCGGCGTAGGCCGCGGCCGCGTTCTGCCAGTTGTGCCGGCCGGGCAGCGAGCGGGCGCGCAGGAGGTCGGCCACCTCGATCACCCGATCGCCGGTCGCGTCGTAGAGCACCCCCTGCAGCGCATAGACGCCGCGGCCCATCGCGCGGCGGGACGAGATCGGCCAGATCGTGCGCCGGTTGGCGGCGGTGATCTCGGTGCAGATGCGCTGGCACCACTCGTCGTCGACGCCGATCACGGCCGTGTCGCCGTGCGCCTGGTTGAGCAGCACGCGGCGCTTGGCGGCGACGTAGCCCTCCATGTCGCCATGGCGATCCAGGTGGTCGGGCGTGATGTTGAGCACGATGGCGACGTCTGGCTTCAGGCTGAACGTCAGGTCGAGCTGGTAGGACGAGAGTTCGAACACATAAACGGCGCCGCCGTGCATGTCGTCGAGGCCGAGCACGCCCAGCCCGATGTTACCGCCGATCCGCGCGTCGCGCCCCGCAGCCGTCAGCATATGGCCGAGGAGCGCGGTCGTGGTCGATTTGCCGTTGGTGCCGGTGATGGCGACGATCTTCGGGCGCTTGTGGGGCGGGGCGGCGGCGACGGCGCGGGCGAAGAGCTCGATGTCGCCGATGACCTCGACGCCGGCGGCGCGTGCGGCCTTCACCGTCCAGTGCGGCTCGGGGTGGGTCAGCGGCACGCCCGGCGACAGCACCAGCGCGGCGAACCGCGACCAGTCGGCGTTGGATAGATCGACGAGGGTAAAGCCCTCGCTGGCCGCCGCCTGGCGCGCTGCCGGGTCTTCGTCCCAGGCCACAACGTCCGCGTCGGCGGCCTTCAGCGCCCGCGCCGCGGTCAGTCCGCTGCGCGCGAGGCCGAAGACAGCCACCCGTTCGCCCTCGAAGCCGCGCGCCGGGATCATCGGGCGCCTCCGTTGTCGGGCGCGAGCGCGCTCAGGGCCTCGACCAGGTCTTTGGCGCGTGAATCTCGCGAGCCCTTCACCATCACCACATCGCCAGGCTCTACGGCCTGGGCGAGCGCCGGCGCGAGGCCGGCGGCGTCATCGGCGTAGCCGCCCTGGCGAGTCGGGGGAAGCGCGTCGAACAGCGACTTCATCAGCGGGCCGGCGCAGAAAACGAGGTCGACGTCGGCCGCCTCGATCGGTTCGGCCAGGCCCGCGTGCATCGCCGGGGCGCCGGGGCCGAGTTCGAGCATGTCGGTGAGCGCGGCGATCCGCCGCCCCCCGGCCCGCCGCGCGCCCAACGTCGCCAGGGCGGCGCGGACCGAGATCGGATTGGCGTTGTAGCTCTCGTCGACCAGAGTGAAGGGCCCGCCTGGGCCAGCGATCGTGCGCACGGCGCCGCGGCCCTCGAGGGGCGCGAAGCTCGCCAGCGCGGCCAAGCTGTCCTCGACGCCGACCCCCAGCGCTTCCAGCATCAGGATCGCGGCCAGGCTCATCGCGCCCCAGTGCGCGCCGGTCTGCTGAAGGGTGATCTCCAGCTCGCGGCCGTAGAGGCGGGCGTGAACGCGCGCGCCATCCTCCAGCATGACATCGACCAGGCGCGCGTCGGCGTCCGCGCCGGCGCCGAACGTGCGCACGCGCGCGCCGGCCCGCTCCGCGGCCGCCCTCAGCATGTCGAACCAGGCGTCGTCGGCGTTCAGGACCGCGATCCCGCCAGGTTCGAGGCCCTCGAAGATCTCAGCTTTGGCGCGGGCCACGCCAGCCTCCCCGTCGGGAAAGTTCTCGATGTGCACTGGGCCGACATTTGTCACGCAGGCAGCGTGCGGCCGCACCATCCTGACCAGCGGACCGATCTCGCCGGCGTGGTTCATGCCGATCTCGAAGACGGCGCGCTCGGTGGTCGCCGGCATCCGCGCCAGGGTCAGCGGCACGCCGATGTGGTTGTTGTAGGACTTGACCGAGGCGTGCGACGCGCCGGCGCGGGCGAGCCCGGCGGCGATGGCCTGGGTGAGGCTGGTCTTGCCGACCGACCCGGTGACCGCGCCGCGCCTGGCCTTGGTCGCGCGCCGGCGGGCGGCCACGCCCATCTGCTCCAGCGCCGCCAGCGTGTCGTCGACCAGAACCGCCGGCTGGGCGCCTGGGCGGGAGATGAGCACGCCGGCCGCGCCCTTGGTCAGGGCGGGGAGGGCGAATTCGTGGCCGTCGCGCGCGCCGGTCAGGGCGACGAAGAGATCGCCGGCTTCGAGTGTTCGCGTGTCGATCGAGACGCCGCTTGCGGCGAAGCTCGGGCCGGCCGCCCGTCCGCCAGTGGCGCGGATGATCGCCTGCGAGGTCCACAGCGCCTCGGTCATGGCGTCGCCTCGCCGGCCAGGACGGCGGCGACCTCGCTCGCATCGTCGAAAGGGATGACGCGCGAGCCGACAATCTGCTCTCGCTCATGACCCTTTCCAGCCACCACCAACACGTCGCCATCGGCCAGCGCTGAAACGCCGGCGCGGATGGCCCCGCGGCGATCGCCGATCTCGGTCGCGCCAGGCGCGGCGGCCAGGATGGCGGCGCGGATCGCGGCGGGATCCTCCGTGCGCGGATTGTCGTCGGTAACGATGACCAGGTCGGCGAGGCGGGCTGCGGCCGCGCCCATCAGTGGCCGCTTGCCCGCGTCGCGATCGCCGCCAGCACCGAAGACGACGATCAGCCGCCCGCGGGCGTGCGGACGAAGCGCCTGGAGCACCGTCGCCAGCCCGTCCGGCGTGTGAGCGTAGTCGATATAGGCTTCGCCGCCGCGTGGCCCGGCGCCGATGCGCTGCATCCGGCCGCTCGCGCCCTCGAGGTGCTCCAGCGCTTCGAGAACCGCGTCGGTTCGCTCGCCTGCGGCGATGCAGAGCCCGGCGGCGACGAGGGCGTTCGAAGCCTGGAAGGCGCCGGCAAGCGGCAGGCGGACGGCGTGTTCGCGCCCGCCCACGCGGACGGCGAGGCGTTGGCCGCGCGCGTCCATGGCGCGGGAGACCAGCGTGAGGTCGCGGCCCTTTTCGCCGACCGCAACGACGCTCTGCCCGGCGCGCGCCGCGGCTTCGGCGAAGGCGTCGAAGGCGTCGGAGTCGGCGTTCAGCACCGCGGTCGCGCCGCGCGGCAGCAGCGCCTCGAAGAGACGCAGCTTGGCGGCCAGGTAGGCGGCCATGTCGCGGTGATAGTCGAGGTGGTCCTGGCTGAAGTTGGTGAAGCCGCCGGCGGCGAGCCGAACGCCGTCGAGGCGTCGCTGGTCGAGGCCGTGCGAGGACGCTTCGAGCGCCAGGTGCGTCACGCCGCGGCCGGTGAGTTCGGCCAGCAGCCGCGCGACGTCGGCGGCGTCGGGGCTGGTCAGGGCTGGGCCGGTGATAGCCTCCTCGCCGGCGATCACGCCGAGCGTGCCCATGCTGGCAGCGCTGCGACCGAGGTGCGTCAGGATCTGGCGGCAAAAGGTGACCACCGAGGTCTTGCCGTTGGTGCCCGTGACGGCGAGGCAGGTCTCAGGTTGGGCGCTCCAGAAGGCGGCGGCGGCCAGCGCGTAGGCGCGGCGGGGATCGCAGGCCTGCACCACTGGGGCCCCCAGCCCTTCGATCGCCTCGCCAGCGAGCACGGCCGCCGCGCCGGCGGCGAGCGCGTCGGCGACGAAGCGGCGCCCGTCGGTGGCCGAGCCGGGCAGGGCGGCGAAGAGGTAACCGGCTTTCACGCGCCGGCTGTCGGCAGTCACGCCGGTGATCTCGGGGTCGGGATCGAATTCGCGGCGGACGAGCGCTGACAGTCGCATGCGGCTACCGCGCCGTCTTGGCGTTGTGGGCGACGACCACCGGCGGCGTCGCCGGTCCGCGGCGGATCCCGAGGATAGGCGCAATGCGTTCGACCACGCGCCCGGCGGCGGGCGCGGCGGTCTGGGCGGCCATGGCGAACCCGGCGGTGTCCTTGGTCGGCTGCGGGTTGTCGAGCAGGATGAAGACGAAGTAGCGCGGGTCGCTCATCGCCCCGTCGGTTGGGAACACAGCGGCGAAGGAGGACACCCGCTGGCCGCTGGCATAGTGGCCATTCACGGCCTTCTGCGCCGTGCCGGTCTTGCCCCCGAGCCGATAGCCGGGGGCGGCGGCGTCAGCGGCCTTGCCCGTGCCCATCGTCGCATTCATGCGCATCAGGTCGAGCATCGTGCGCGAGGTGGCTTCGGAGATCACGCGCCGGCCTTGCGGGACCTCTCCTGGCCCGAGCTTGCGAATGGTCAGCGGGACGTAGACGCCGCCGTTCATGACCGCATTCATGCCGGTCGCGACCGCGAGCGGCGTGACCGAAATCGCCTGGCCGAACGACATCGACGCGACGGTGTTGTCGGTCAGCTTGCGCGCCACCAGCGGTCGGGCGGACTCGATGAGTTCGCTCGGCGCCGCCTGATAGAGGCCGAAGGCGCGGAAGTAGTGCTCCAGCCGGTCCGGGCCAGCCCTCAGTCCCAGCCGCGCTGCGCCGACGTTGGAGGAGTGGGTGAACACCTCCCAGATATGGAGATTTGTCGCCGAGTGCTCGTCATCGCGGATGTTCTGGCTGCCGATCACCAGCGGCGTTGTGGTGTCCATCACCGTGTTGATGTCGACGAGGCCCGAGTCGATGCCCATGGCGAGCGTGAACACCTTCATCACCGATCCCGGCTCGTAGACCGTAGAGGTGACGTGGTTGGTCATGTCGGCCACCGGGACCTCGCCCAGCTTGCTCGGATCGAAGGCCGGATAGCTGGTCATGGCGAGGATCTCGCCGGTGTGCACGTCGGTGACGATGCCGGCCGCGCCCTGGGCGCGGAAGGTCTCGGCCGCTTGCTGCACCTCGTCCTGCAGCACCGCCTGGACGCGCAGGTCGATCGACAGCGCCACCGGGCCCTTGCCGGCGTTGGCGCGGATCTGCTTGTCGAGCCCAAGTTCGGCGCCGGAGATGCCGATCCCGCCGCGGTCGACGAAGCCGATCAGGTGGCCGGCCGTCGGACCGAGCACATAGACGCGCTTCGGTTCCGGCTCGAACGACAGCCCAGGCAGGCCGAGGTCGTCGATGCGGTCCCGCTCCGCCGGAGTCAGCCCGCCGACCAGGTACTGGCGGCGGTCGGCCTTCAGCGCCTTGTCCAGACGCTCGATCGAGAGTTCGGGCACGACGGCGGGGAGCACGCGGCGCACCTCGTCCGGATTCCAGTTCTCCTTGGGGTCGAAGTAGAGCCCGAAGTGCGGCAGATCGACGGCGAGCAGACGGCCGTTGCGGTCGACCAGGTCGGCGCGATCGCCGGGCGGGGCGCCGGCCGCGTCGGCGCGGTCGCCATCCGAGAACAGGGCCGAGCGGGCGGCTCCGGCGGCGAGCGCCAGGAAGGCGAGCGCGAACAGCGCCAGCACGAAGAAGATGCGCAGCCGCGTGTCGTCCTCGGCGCGGCCCTCCTCGTGCGCCCGCCCAAACGCCCGTTCGATGCCCCAGATGCGCCCCGTCAGCCATCGCCACCCCTGCGGGATCGGGTTGAGCGGAATGTCGATCGGACTCATCGCTGGGGCGCCCTCGGCGCTTGGGCTATGGCCGCGTCGGCGAGCTGGTCGATGCTGGCGGCGGCGTCAGTCGCGGGCGTCGTCGTGGCGGCGTGCGGCGGCGCGGCCTTCGGCGCGGCGGCGACGGTGGCCGGGGCGTGCAGCGGCGCGGCCGAGTCCGTCGGGGCGGCGTCGCTGGGCGGCGAGGTCTTCGCCGGCGCCGCATGCGCGACGTTGGCCAGTTCGTCCGGACCGATCTCCTGGGCGGCGGCGATAGGCTGAAGGCCAAGGTAGTGCGCCAGCGCGCCCAGCCGTTCCGGCCGCTCCAGCTCGGCCACCTCGGCGCGCAGTAGCGCGATGCGCACATGCTCGTCGGCGATCTGCGCCTGGATGCGGGTGATGTCGGCCCGCTCCCCGCCCGCATGGGTCTTGGCCAGGTAGACGACCAGCGCCAGCGCCAGCAGGACGCAGAGGCCGGCGATCTCGACGACGCGGAAGCCGCGGTAACGGTGGTCGAACACTCCAAACACGTTCATGCCGCCATCCCCCAGGCTGGAGCGCTCGTCCGCTCCCCAGCGCGCAGCTTGGCGGAGCGGGCGCGAGGATTGCCGATCGTTTCGGCCTCGGTGGGCGAGCAAACGCCATTGAACAGTAGACGGAAGGTTGGACGGAGATTATAATCTGTCAACGGACGGTGCCTCGATCCGCCTGGCGTCCGGCCGGCCCGGTCGGTGAAGAACGCCTTGACGATGCGGTCCTCGAGCGAGTGGAAGCTGACCACGGCCAGCCGGCCGCCTTCGCGCAGCACCGCCTCGGCGGCGTTCAGGCCCGCCTCCAGCTCCTCCAGCTCGCCGTTGACGGCGATGCGCAGCGCCTGGAACACGCGGGTGGCCGGATGGGTCGGCGCGCCGCGACGCCCGCCGACGGCGCGCTCCACCGCCTGGGCGAGATCGAGCGTGCGGGTGAAGGGAGCTTCGGCGCGGCGGCGCACGATGGCTTGGGCGATGCGCCTGGCCTTCCGCTCTTCACCATAGACAAAGAAGACTCGCGAGAGTTCCGCCTGCTCGGCGCCGTTGACGAGGTCGGCCGCGGAAAGCCCGGAGCGGCTCATGCGCATGTCGAGCGGCCCGTCAGCCTGGAAGGAGAAGCCCCGCTCGGCTTCGTCCAATTGCATCGAGGAGACGCCGAGGTCGAACGCCGCACCGTCGGCCGGCGCGCCGAGGTGCTCGGCCATGCTCGAGAAGCGATCCTCGACCAGCCGGAAACGCTCGCTCATCAGGGGAGCGGCGAAGACGCGCGCGCCGGGGTCGCGATCGAAGGCGGTCACGCGGGCGCCGGCGGCGAGAAAGGCGCGACTGTAGCCGCCGGCGCCGAAGGTTGCGTCCACGATCAGCTTGCCGGGGCCGGGCTCGAGCACGGCGGCCACCTCGTCCAGCATCACCGGGCGGTGCGCGGTCCCGCTCATCCGCGCGCTCCGGCCACGGCGCGGCGCAGCTCGGCGCGCTCGCGCAGGCCCTGGCGGGCGGCCAGGCGGTGTTGGTCGCGCGCCGCTTCGAACGCGCCGCGATCCCAGATCTGGAACCGGTCGCCGAGGCCAACGACCACGACCCACTCGGTGATGCCGAACATATCGCACAGGTGCTCGGGCAAGGTGATGCGGCCGGCGGTGTCGAAGGAGAGCCGCGCCATCCCGCCGCGCAGCGTGAACTCAAGCGAGTAGCGGATCGGATCGCCGACCTCGAACTCGTTAATCAGCGCCTCGTTGCGGTCGTACAGCGCCTTGCCGCCGCCCTCGATGCAGTCGGCCTCGACGCAAGGGTAACAGAAGACGCCATCGAACGGGCCCGCGACGGCGGCGCGGAAGTCCATCGGCACGACGATGCGCCGCTTGGCGTCCAACGGCTTCTCGAAGGTCGAGTGAAACACTTCGGCCCTGGCCCCCCGGGCGTCGCCGCCCAACCGCTCCGCCGGTGTCCCGCCCCAGGAGACACAAGCGCCGCATTCTCAACGAACGTAATTAACATGGGCGCGAATGGGAGGCAATGACACTCATTGACACACCTGTAGAGTAACGACTTCTCCCTCCAACATGGTTAACGAAGACTACTTACCCACAGAACATACCCGGAACGCGTTAAGTATAATGGATCAGACGGCCTATAAGCCGGGTTCTGTGCCGCGTTGCTAAAAGCAGCGCGCGGCGGCCATTCCTCTGGACCGGTCCTCGCGGGCCGGTTCGCGCGACCTACCCGGACGCCTCGGGCGGCGAAGCCCTGCCGCAAGCAAGCTCCCGGCGCGACGTCCCTATTCGGTCTTGCTCCAGGCGGGGCTTGCCATGCCGTCCCCGTCGCCGGGTCCGCGGTGGGCTCTTACCCCACCCTTTCACCCTTGCCGCCGGCCCCGAAAGGCCGGCTCGGCGGTTTGCTTTCTGTGGCGCTGTCCCTGGGGTCGCCCCCGGCGGGCGTTACCCGCCGCCTCTTCGCCGTGGAGCCCGGACTTTCCTCCCCCGCCCGAAGGCGAGAGCGACCGCCCAGCCGTCTGATCCGCTGGGGAGAATCGGCCCGCTGCGCCGCCCGGTCAAGCCTGGGCGCGGAGCAGCGCCATCAGCCGCGCGCGCGTTTCGCCATCGGAGACGCCGTCGATGCGTGCTGGCCGCCAGTGACGCTGGAAGGCGCCGACGGTGATCTGAGTGTCCTCGTCGTAGACGCCGGACGGCGCACAATCGTAGCCCAGCCGCGTCAAGCCGGCCTGTAGCGCGAAGACGGCCGCGCCCTCTTCGCCGACGCCAAGCGCCGCGCCCGGCGCCGGGTCCGGCTCGACCCAGAGGCCGTGCCCCGCCTCAGCCAGCCGCTTCCACGGGAAGAGTTCGCCCGGGTCGATCTTGCGCGTGGGCGCGATGTCGGAGTGGCCGAGGATCCGCTCGTCCGGCACGCTCCAGCGTCCGCGGATGGCGGCGACCAGCGCGACGAGGACGTCGATCTGAGCGTCCGGGAACGGACGATAGCCCCACTCGTGGCCCGGGTTTGCGAGTTCGATGCCGATGGAGACGCCGTTCAGGTTGTGCGCCCCCTTCCAGAAGGAGACGCCGGCGTGCCAGGCGCGCCGCTCCTCCGGCACGAGGCGATAGAGCCGCCCATCCTCTTCGATCAGGTAGTGGGCCGAGACCTGCGCCGCCGGATCGCACAATCGGGCGAGCGCGCCCGCGCCGGTGGGCATGCCGGTGTAGTGCAGCACGATCATGTCTGGGGGCATGAGGCGCGCGTCCGAGTTGGGCGACGGCGCCTCGATCATCGTCAACGAAGGCAGGATGCTAGCGCCCGCGATGGTCCCAACCGTAGGCGACCCATGACCCGCCGCCGAGGTGCCGAGCGTCCAGGACATCGGCGCGGCGCACGGTGCGGCGGGCGCGGAGCGCAAGGCCGGCGAAGATCACCAGCACGGCGCCCATCAGGGCGATGACGACCAGCGTGGCGGCGAAGAAGACGGTTAGAACGGCGGCGACGGCGGCCGCGCAGGCTGTGGCGATCGCCCCGCCGACCCAGGCGAGCGGGCGAAAGGCCCCATAGATGAACGGCGTGCGGGCGCGTCCCAGCTGTTCCATCCCCGTCGTTCCTCCTCGCGTCCCCCCGCGAGCGACGCAGAATGTCCGCCCGAAGCGCTCCCGCGTCAACCGATTGAGCACGGCGGCGCAGCCTGTGCGACAAAGGCGGCATGAGCGAGACGGGCCAGACGCGCTACGAGTTCTGGATCGATCGTGGCGGCACCTTCACCGACGTGATCGGCCGGCGCGGCGACGGCGGTCTTCACACGCTGAAGCTTCTATCGGCCTCGCCGGCCTATGACGACGCGGCCCTCGAGGGCATGCGGCGGATGCTGGGCGTCGCCGCCGGCGCGGCCTTTCCGGCCGAACAGGTCGAGGCAATCAAGCTCGGGACGACGGTTGCCACCAACGCCCTGCTCGAGCGCAAGGGTGCGCGCACGCTGTTCGTGACGACGGAGGGATTCGCCGATGCGCTGGTGATCGGCGACCAGACGCGGCCGAAGCTCTTCGCCCTCGACATCGAAAAGCCAGCGCCGCTCTACGCAGGCGTCGTCGAGGCGCGGGAGCGGCTGGACGCGGGCGGCGCGCCGCTGGCTCCGCTCGACGCTGACGCCCTGGCCGTTGCGCTCGATGCCGCGGCCGCCGACGGCTTCACCTCCGCCGCCATCGCCTTTCTGCACGCCGACCTGAACCCCGCCCACGAGCTCGCAGCGGCGGAGATCGCCCGCGCCGCCGGCTTCGACTGCATCGTCCTCTCGCATGAGGCGTCGCCGGCGCCGCGCTTCGTTCCCCGCGCCGAGACGACGGTCGTCGACGCCTACCTGACGCCGGTGGTGCGCGCCTATGCCGAGCGCCTGGAGCTGGCGGTGCGCGGGGCGCCGCTCTTCTTCATGACCTCCGCCGGCGGGCTCGTGCGCGCGTCGGCCTTCCGTGGCCGCGATGCGATCGTCTCGGGCCCGGCGGGCGGCGTGGTCGGGGCCGCGCGGACCGCGGCGGAAGCCGGCGCGGGCGCGGTGCTCGGCTTCGACATGGGCGGCACCTCGACCGACGTCTGCCGCTACGCCGGAGCACTCGAGCGGCGCGAGACCGCGCGCGTCGCCGGAGTCCGTTTGCGCACGCCGATGCTGGACGTCGAGACCGTGGCCGCCGGCGGCGGCTCAATCCTGAGCTTCGACGGCTTGCGGGCGCGCGTCGGCCCGGCCAGCGCCGGCGCCGATCCCGGCCCCGCGGCCTATGGGCGCGGCGGCCCGGCCACGATCACCGACGCGAACCTCGTGCTCGGTCGCATCGAGCCGGCGGCCTTTCCCGCCGTGTTCGGGCTGGGGCAGGACCAGCCGCTCGACGTCGTCGCCGCCCGCGCCCGGCTCGGCGAACTGGCGGCCGCGATGGGCGCGGCGAGCGTCGAGGCGGCCGCGGAGGGCTTCATCGCGGTTGCGGTCGAGGAGGCGGCGCAGGCGATCGGCCGCATCTCGACTGAGCGCGGCTTCGACCCGCGCGATCATGCGCTGGTGGCCGCCGGCGGCGCGGCCGGACAAATCGCCTGCTGGGTCGCCGAGGCGCTGGGCGCGACCACGGTGCTCTCGCCGCGACATGCGAGCGTGCTCTCTGCCTGGGGCATCGGCCAGGCGCGGATGCGCAGCCTGAAGCGGGCGGGGCTCGAACGGCCGCTGGATGCAGCCGGGCTCGCCGAGGCCGCGGGCCTGGCAGAGCGGCTGGAGCGCGAGGCCCGCGACGATCTGGCCGCCCAGGGCGCGGACGCCGCCGCCGTCCACAGCCGCCTTCGCCTGCGCTACGACGGCGCCGACGCCGAGCTGACCATCAACGCGGCCGATCTCGCCGCAGCGAAGGCGGACTTCGAGGCCGCGCACCGGCGGCTGTTCGGGTTCGTCGAGTCTGGGCTGGCCGTGCTCATCGCCGGCGTCGAGGTCGAAGCGGAGGAGCCTATTGCCACGCCCGACTGCCACGCGCCGCCCGTGGCCGCGGTCGCCGCCGGCCGCGCCATCGCCGCCGACACTCTGACCGGGCCGCTCGACGGCCCGGCGCTGATCGTGCGCGGCGACACCCAGATCGCGGTGGCGCCCGGCTGGCGGGCGACGCCGGACGCCGGCGGGCTCATCCGTCTCGTTCGCCGCAGCCAGCCGGGGAAGCGGCAAAGGGCGTCCGAGGCCGTCGATCCCGTTACGCTGGAGCTGTTCAACCGCCGCTTCATGGGCGTGGCCGAAGCGATGGGCGCCGCGCTCGAACGCACCGCGCACTCGGTGAACATCAAGGAGCGGCTGGACTTCTCCTGCGCGCTGTTCGACGCCGGTGGCGGCCTGGTCGCCAACGCACCGCACATGCCGGTGCACCTGGGCTCGATGGGCGCGAGCGTGCGCGCAGTGGCCGAGCGCCATCCGCATTTCGCGCCCGGCGAGGCGTTCGCGCTCAACAACCCTTTCGCCGGCGGCACGCACCTGCCCGACATCACCGTCGTCATGCCGATCTTCCTCGCGGGCGAGGAGAGTCCGGCCTTCCACGTGGCCGCGCGCGGTCACCACGCCGACGTCGGCGGCGTGCAGCCGGGCTCGATGCCGCCCTTCTCCCGCACCATCGACGAAGAGGGGGTGATGCTGGACGCGCTGCCGATCATGCGCGGCGGCCGCTTCCTCGACGCCGACGTCCGCGCCGCGCTGACCGCCGGGCCCTGGCCGGCTCGCAATCCCGAGCAGAACGTCGCCGACCTGAAGGCGCAGATCGCCGCCTGCGAGGCCGGCGCCGCCGCGGTCGCCGGCATGATCCAGGCCTACGGCGGCGCGCAAGTCGCCCGCTACATGCGCTTCGTGCAGCAGAACGCCGAGCAGGCCGTGCGCCGCGCGATCGGCAGCCTGAAGGATGGCGAGGCGCGCATGCCCATGGACGGCGGCGGCGAGATCGCCGTGGCGGTCACGGTCGATGCGGCGCGCGGCGAAGCGATGGTCGACTTCACCGGCACGAGCGGCGTTCTGGCGTCGAACTTCAACGCGCCATCGGCGATCGTGGACGCCGCCGTGCTCTATGTCTTCCGCACGTTGGTCGACGACGACATCCCGCTGAACGACGGCTGCCTGAAGCCGCTGAGGATCGTCCTTCCCGCCGGCTCGATGCTGGCCCCGACGCGGCCCGCCGCCGTCGTCGCCGGCAACGTCGAGACAAGCCAGCACATCGTCGACGCCCTCTACACGGCGCTGGGCGTGATGGCGAACGCGCAGGGGACGATGAACAACCTCACCTTCGGCGACGCGCGGCGGCAGTACTACGAGACGCTGTGCGGCGGCGCCGGGGCCAGCCGACGGGCGGCGGGGGCGAGCGCTGTCCACACCCACATGACCAACTCGCGCCTGACCGATCCGGAAATCCTCGAGCGCCGCTTTCCTGTGCGCATCGAAGCCTTCGCCGTGCGCGGCGGCTCGGGCGGCGCCGGCGCCAACGCCGGCGGCGACGGCGTGGTGCGCCGCATCCGTTTCCTCGAGCCGGCCGAGGTCGCGTTGCTCTCGACGCGCCGCGAGCATGCGCCGCGCGGCCTCGCCGGCGGTGGCGACGCGAAAGCCGGCCGACAGCGTTTGCTTACGGCGCGGGGCGCGATAAAGGACTTGCCGGGCTGTTTCTCCGTCCGAGCGCGGGCCGGCGACGCCATCGAGATCCAGACGCCGGGAGGTGGCGGCTTCGGTCGGCCTGCGCGCTAAAGCTCAAGGGATTCGCGCGAATGACGCTGCCGCTTTTTCTGGCCCTGTCGATCCTTCTGGCCCAGGGCGATACGCCCGCCCCGCCGCCGGACGCCGGCTCGTCGGCGAGCGCGCCAGCGCCGTCGGATGCGCCACCCCCGCCGGCGACGACCGATTCCTCGGCCGCGCCGGCCGGCGCCTCGGAGACCGAGGATATCCCGCCTGGCGCGCCCACGGACGACTTCGGCTTCGTCAGCTGGTGCTACGGCGCGCTCGATGAGTACCTGGGCATCTACGACAAGGTGCTGCCGGACCTGAAGGACATCGACAAGCTGGTCGGCTCGCCGGTGAAGGAGGATGTGCCCTACGCCAAGGACGTGGCGCTGGAGAAAAAGGCGCTGAAGCGGTTCGGCGACGCCATCCAGGCGGCCGAGAAGGCCGACGCCGGCGATGTCGACGCCGCCAGCCAGACCGACATCGCCCAGGGCCGCGCGATCTGGTCGAAGGCGGAAACGATGCCCAGCCGCAAGCTCGCCGACGCCTGGCTGTTCTGGGGCGTGCCGATTCGCTGCGAGACCACGGCCAAGAGCCTCCACGAACGCTCGGTGGCGGCGCTCGGTCACCACTAGCTCCAAACCCTCGCCCCCCGCGCCAGCGGGGAGAGGGCAGGGTGAGGGGGCGGCCTCTCGGGGCGCGAACCGGCCCCGATTCGCCTGCTAAACCGCCGCAGTCCCCTCACCCGGCCGTCTCCCCCGTGCAGGACGGCGAAGGCGGATATTATGCATAGAAATCAAACCACTAATCCCACGTCTGCGCGGCTTGACGCTGCCGTAGCGCGTCTGTAGGGTCCGCCGCGATCCGACGGGGCAGCCCCGGACGCCATGTCGCAAGCCGATGATCCGCGCAACCGGGCGCAGCAGCGTTTGGGGCGCGACCTCGACGCTTTCGAAGCGTCGCGCGCGAAGCCCGCGTCGCAGCTTGCCGGCCTGGGCGAAGCTGGCGTCGGCTACCGCCTCCTGGCGGGACTTCTGGGCGGGGTGTTGGGCGGTCTTGGCCTGGGCTGGACCTTCGACCACTTCGTGCATACAAGCCCCCTCGGCTTGATCAGCGGGCTGCTGATCGGGCTCGGGGTATCGATATTCGCCGCCGTGCGGACGGCCTTAGCGATCAGCGCCAAGGCGCAACTGGGCGCGCCGCCACCGGCCGTCGCTGACGAGGACGAGGACTAGAAGACGCAAGCCATGGCCGCCATCGAGCCCATGAATCAGTTCCTGATCCACAAGGTGGTGGCGCTGCCGCCGCTGGAGATCCCCGGCATCGTCAAGCTCGACCTGTCAGTCACCAACTCGGTCCTGTTCATGCTGATCGCGGCGGGGCTGCTGACGCTCTTCGTGCTGACGGCGACCCGCCGCCAGGTCGTGCCAGGGCGCATGCAGGCTATGGGCGAGATTTTGTACAACATGGTCGACGGAACACTGACCGGCGCCATCATCGGCGATCGCGGCCGCGCCTTCCTGCCGTTCGTCTTCACGCTCTTTCTTCTCATCGCGCTGCTCAACCTGGTCGGCCTGACGCCGGACGGCTTCAGCGTGACCTCTCAGCTCGCCGTCACGGCGACGCTGGCGGTGATGACGTTCTTGACCGTGATCGTGGTCGGGTTCCTGCGCAACGGCATCGGCTTCTTCAAGCTCTTCTGGCCCTCGGGCGTGCACTGGGCGATGGCGCTGTTCATCGCCTTCTTCGAGATCATCTCCTTCCTCATCCGCCCGATGACGCTGGCGATGCGTCTGTTCGGCAACATGATCGGCGGCCACGTCGTCATCTATATGTTCGCGAGCTTCGTCGTCGGCCTTGGCCTCTTCGGCCTCGGCGGCGGCCTGGCCAGCCTGGGATTCCTGGGCTCGGTGGTCTCCTTCGCGATGGTCGTCGGCCTGATGGCGCTGGAGTTCGTCGTCGCCTTCCTGCAGGCCTTCGTCTTCGCCGCGCTGACCTGCGTCTATCTGAACGAAGTCGTGAATCTCGATCACGGCCACTGATGCCAACCCTTACGCACTGACGAAAAAGGACTTCTCCCTATGGACGTTGCAATGGCCAAATATATCGGCGCGGGCCTCGCCATGACGGGCTTGATCGGCGCCGGCGCCGGCCTCGGCATCCTGTTCGGCGGCTACCTGCAGGCCGCCATCCGCAATCCGGCCGCCGCCGCCGGCGAGCGGGTCTGGCTCTTCCTGGGCATGGCGCTGGCCGAGTCCATGGGCATCTTCGGGCTGGTGATGGGCTTCATCATCCTGTTCGTGAAGGTCTGACGACCCTCTCGACGATGGCCGCGACGTCCGCCCCAGCAACGCACGCAACGCACGCAACGACCGCTCCGCCGGACTCCGGCGCGAGCGGGCTGCCGCAGTTCGACACCTCGCAGTGGCCCGGACAGGCGGTGTGGATCCTCGTCGTCTTCGTGGGGATGTTCATCCTTATCTCGCGGGTGTTCGTGCCGCGGGTGGCTGGCACGATCGCCGAGCGGGAGGACCGGGTCTCGGGCGACATCGGCGATGCGCGGCGGATGAAGGAACAGGCCGAGGCGGAGGCCGCGGCCGCCGCGGCGCAAACGGCCGAGGCGCGCGCGCGCGCCCAGCGGCTCGGGCTGGAGGCCAAGGCGCGCGCCCAAGCGGAGGCGCAGGCCAAGGACGCGCAGGAGCAGGCCCGGCTGGCCGAAACCCTGGCGCACGCCGAACAGCGCATCGTCGCTGCCCGCCGCGAGGCGCTGACGCACGTGCGCGAGATCGCCCTCGCCGGGGCCTCGGCCATGGTGCTGAAGTTGACCGGCGATGCGCCGACGGTGGCGCAACTGAACGCCGCGCGTGCGCGGGAAGGGCTCTAGCCGGTGAGCATCCTGACCGAAGCCGAACTCTGGGTCGCGCTGGGGATGGCCGTGTTCTTCGGCATCCTCATCTACGCGAAGGTCCCCGGCATGGCGATGAAGGCGCTCGACGACCATGGCGCCCGGGTCAAGGCCGAGCTCGACGAGGCGCTCAGACTGCGCCAGGAGGCGCAGGCGCTGCTCGAAGGCATCCGCCACGAGCGCGAAGCGGCCGAAAAGCTGGCCGCCGAGATCCTCGCCGCCGCTGAAGACGACGCCCGGCGCCTGCGCGCGGACGCCGAGGTGCGGCTCGCCGACCAGATCGAGCGCCGCCGCGCCCTGGCCGAGCGCCGCATCGCCAACGCCGAACAGCAGGCGGCGCTGGAGGTGAAAGCCGCCGCCGCCGAAGCCGCCGCGGCCCTGGCCGCCGCCGTGCTCGCCGACCGGCTGGCCGGCATGAGCAGCGACCCGCAAATCGACCGCGCGGTGGCGGAGATCGGCGTCCGGCTGCGCTGACGCTCGCCGGTTTCGCGTCGGCTCCGGCTGTGCCAAAGGAGACGGCCCGAAAAGGCTGAGGAATGATCGTGGCCGCTCAGGACCAGACCCCGCAGATTTTGGAACTGGGCGTGCAGCCGGCGCGGCGGCCCACGCCGCGGGTCGCGCGGCCGTCGTTGATCGAGCTCGAGCGCGCCATCCAGCGCCGCGACTACCCGGCGGCGCTTTCCCAGACGCTCAGCATGCTGGACGTGATCGACCGCAGCATGGGCGCGATCGACGGCATCGACGTCGGCTCCAGCGTCCAGGTCACCGATGCGGCCGACCTCTACCGCCGCTTCGCCACCCGCTTCGCCGCGGCCTTCGGCGACCTGCTGGTCAATGGCCGCGCCGCGATCGCGCCGATGGCGGCAGAGGTGCTGTTCGCCCAGCACCGCTGGCTGGACAACATCTTCGCCATCAGCGGGTTTCAGTGCGCCGACCATCTGGCGATTCACCTGGGTGGCGGCGACGCCGGCCAATGGCGGCTGAGCGCGGAGAACCTTGGAATCTTCTTCCTGCTGTTCACGCCCTCGTCGGTGATGGAGGTGTCGTTCGAGGAATGCATCGCGGTCAATCGGCCGACCACGATCGTGGCGCTGATCGCCTATCTGTCGGCGCGCATCTGCGTCACCCCGCGCGCCACCGCGTTCCGCGAGCGGATGCTGAAGTGGCTGCCGGATAACTTCACCGACGTCACGCTCGGCACCGTCTTCCTGCAGCGGATGACCGAGCCCTACACCCATTGCAGCTATGCGATGGATCCCGACAAGCACCGGCTGAAGGCCAACCTGATCGCCCAGATGCGGCGGGGCCTGCTCGACGCCGGCTGCCACGAGTATGCGGCCCCAGACAAGCGGCCGGCGCGCAAGAAGCCTCGCATCGTCATCGTCACTGAGCACTTTCTCGTCGGCCACGCGATTTTCCGCACCCACTCGCGCGCGGTGAAGGCGCTGCGCGAGCGGTTCGAGGTGATCGGCGTCCTGCACGGGGACCCGAAGGAGCCGGAGGTGCTCGACTGTTTCGACGACGTCATCCGCTTTCCGATGGCCGATCTCGCGGTGATCACGCGCACGGTCGCCGACCAGATCCTCGCCCGCGAGCCCGACATCGTCTTCCACCTTGGCGTCGGCCTGACGGTGACGGCGATCGCGCTCGCCTCGCTTCGCCTGGCGCCGATCCAGTGCGTCTCCTACGGCCACACGGCGACGACCATGAGCCCGGCGATCGACTACATGGTGCTACCCGAGGACTTCGTCTCGTCGAAGACCTGCTACTCGGAACAGCTGCTGTTGCTGCCGTCCGACGCCTTCCCCTACGAGCCGCGCGCGATCGACAAGGCGGTGGTGGACCCGGCGCCGCCGCCGGCGGCCGACGCGGTGCTGCGCATCGCCGTCCCCGCGTCGGTGATGAAGATCAACGCCTTCCTGCTCGGCGCGCTGCGCGACATCGCCAAGGCGGCGGACCGGCCGGTGGAGTTCCACTTCTTCCCGCTCGGCTCGCGCGGCATCGCTTACTACTACCTGCAGCAGGAGATCATGCGGCAGCTGCCGCAGGCGGTGGTCTACCCGGAAGTGTCGCACGACCTCTACGTCAAGCGCCTGCAGGCGTGCGCCTTCTTCGTTTGCCCCTTCCCGTACGGGAACATGAACTCGATCGCCGACGCGGTTGCGCTCGGCCTGCCGGGCGTCTGCCTCGACGGCCCGGAAGCGCACAGCCACGCCGACGTCGCCATCTTCAAGCGCCTCGGCCTGCCGGACGAGCTGGCCGCGAGCACGATCGACGGCTACGTCGCCGCCGCCGCGAAACTGGTGAACGACAAGGCCTGGCTGACGAAGTGCCAGAAGATCGCCGCCGGCGTCGACATTCAGGCGCGCTTCTACGACGGCGACGCCAGCAAGTTCGCCGACGCCATCTACGCCCTCGTCGACAAGTGACCGCGATCGTCGATCTCGCCGCCGACGAGATCGAGGAGGCCGTCGCCCTCTGGGACGCCTGCGGCCTGACCCGCCCCTGGAACGATCCGCGCGCCGACGCGACGCTCGCGCTCGCCGGCGGGACCTCGACTATCCTCGCCGCGCACGAAGAGGGCCGCCTCGTCGCCACGGTCATGGTCGGCGCCGACGGCCACCGCGGCTGGGTCTACTATCTGGGCGTCGCTCCAGCTGCGCGCAAGCGCGGGCTTGGCGCAGAGATGATGCGGGCGGCCGAGGCCTGGGTCATCGCCCGCGGCATGCCGAAGCTGCAGCTGATGGTGCGCGCCGACAACCAGGGCGCGGTCGGCTTCTACCACGCCATCGGCTACCAGACCGAGGCGACGACCGTGCTCTCCCGCCGCTTCGACGGGCGTTGAGGACACCGGCAGCTCGGAGGGGAGAACAGACCTTGGAATTCAGGCTCGACGACCACGGGTTCTCTTGGGTGGCTCGGTGGCGGCTGCCATCCTGGGCCGGGTATCTCGACCGTAGCGGCGCGTATGGGGGCCAGGGCGGCGCCGCGCCCTCCGATGGTTCCGTGGACGTGGTCTT
>DATGKF010000023.1:0-14889 GCA_035294785.1 Caulobacteraceae bacterium
CTCGACGAGGAGGGGTTCTGCTACATCATCGACCGCGCCAAGGACATGCTGATCCGGGGCGGCGAAAACATCTACTGCATCGAGGTCGAGAACGTCCTCTACGACCACCCGGCGGTGATGGACGCGGCCCTGGTCGGCATCCCGCACAAGCAGCTGGGCGAGGAGCCGGGCGCGGTGGTCACGTTGAAAGAGGGCGCGACGGCCACCGAGCAGGAGCTGAGGAGCTTCGTCGCCGATCGCCTGGCGGCGTTCAAGGTGCCGGTGAAGGTGATCTTCTGGCGCGAAACCCTGCCGCGAAACCCGCAAGGCAAGATCCTGAAGAACGAACTGAAGAAGCTGTTCGAGGAGAACTGACCCGAGCCGCTCTCCTCGCGAAGGCGGGGATCCAGGTGTTTTTTTGGTAAGTTGCCTCGCCTGCCGCGCTCGCTCGGTTGGCCGAAGACTGGGTCCCCGCCTCCGCGGGGACGAGCGGAGTTTGGGGTGACCGTCGAACTCCTCATTGAACGCATCGCCGCGCAGGGGGACGGCGTGGCGGCGGGGCCGATCTACGCGCCGCTGACGTTGCCGGGCGAGCGCGTGCAGGCTCAAATCGAGGGCGACCGCGCCGAGCTCTTTCAGGTGCTCGAGCCCAGCCCTGACCGCATCGCTGCGCCGTGCCCGCATTTCGGCGATTGCGGGGGGTGCGCGCTGCAGCACTGGGCGGCCGCGCCGTATCTCGCCTGGAAGGTGGAGCAGGTGCGCGCGGCGCTGGCCGGCGTCCGTATCGAGACCGAAATCCTCCCGCCGTTCGCCGCCCGGCCGCACAGCCGGCGCCGCTTGGCGCTGCATGCGCGCAAGGTGAGCGGCCGCGCGGCGCTGGGCTTCAAGGCCAGGCGATCGTGGCGGCTGGTCGAGATCGGCGCTTGTCCGATCGCCGATCCCAGGCTCGAGGCGGCGCTGCCGGCGCTGGCCGATCTCGCGCAGCCGTTTCTCGAGCACCCGAAGTCGGCGCCGACGCTGCACGTGACGCTGACGGCGACAGGGCTCGACGTCGACGTCACCGGCGTCGAGCGGCGTAAGGGCGGCCTTTCCGCCGACGCCCGCGTCGCCGTGGCCGGGCGCGCCGCCGCCCACGACCTCGCCCGCGTCAGCCTGGCCGGCGAGACGCTCTACCAGGCCCGCCAGCCGGTCGTGCGTCTCGGCCGGGCCATGGTGGCGCTGCCGCCAGGCGCGTTCTTGCAGGCTGTCCCGGCGGCCGAGGAGGCGATCGCGGCGTTCGTTGGCGACGCCGTCGCGGGCGCAGCGCGGGTCGCCGACCTCTATTGCGGCGTCGGCACGCTCACCTTCCGCCTGGCCGAGGTCGCTTCGGTCCAGGCTGTCGACGTCTCCGCCGCGGCGGTGAAGGCGCTCGCCGCCGCGAGCGGGACCGTGCCCGGCCTGAAGGCGATCACCACCGAGGCGCGCGACCTGGCCCGCCGTCCGCTGCTCGCGGCGGAGTTGAAGCGGCTGGATGCGGTGGTGTTCGATCCGCCGCGCGCCGGCGCCGCCGAACAGGCCGCCGAGATCGCGCGCTCCAGCGTCGGCCTCGCCGTCGGCGTCTCCTGCAATCCCGCGACCTTCGCCCGCGACGCCCGCATCCTCGCCGACGCCGGCTTCCGGCTGGCGCGCGTCCTGCCCGTCGACCAGTTCCTCTGGTCCGCCCACGTCGAGCTCGTTGGCGTGTTCGAGCGCTAGAACATCTCCATCTGGTCCGGGTCGGCGGAGGGGCGGCGGAAGAGGCTGAGTTCGAGGGGCGGCAGGCGCCGTTCGAGCCCGTACTTGCGCACGGCCAGGCGAAAGCGCGTGGCGATCAGCTCGGCGATCGGCCCGTCGCCGCGCATGCGAACGCCCCACTCGGGATCATAGTCCTTGCCGCCGCGCATCTGCCTGACCAACGACATCACCCGCGAGGCGCGATCGGGACGCTCGGCGGCCAGCCATTCGCGGAACAGATCCTTGATCTCGTAGGGCAGGCGCAGGACCGTGTAGTAGGCGCCCTTCGCGCCGGCTTCCGCCCCGCGTTCGAGCACGGTCTCCAGCTCATGGTCGGTCAGGCCGGGGATGATCGGCGCGACCCCAATGATGGCCGGCACGCCAGCGTCCGAAAGCGCCCGGATCGCCCCCAGCCGCCGCTCCGGCGTGGACGCCCGCGGCTCCATGTCGCGCGCCAGCTTGCGGTCGAGGGTGGTCACCGACACCGCGACCACCGCCAGGTTCTGCGCCGCCATCTCGGCCAGGATATCGATGTCGCGGGCGACCAGCGCGTTCTTGGTGGTGATGCCGACCGGGTGGCGATACCGCGCCAGCACCTTCAGGATTTCACGCGTGATCATCAACCGCCGCTCGACTGGCTGATAGGGATCGGTGTTCGCGCCCAGCTGGATGCGCGCCGGCTGGTAGCTGCGCTTGCCAAGTTCGCGCTCCAAAAGCCGCGCCGCCTCCGGCTTGAAGAAAAGCTTGGTCTCGAAGTCGAGCCCGGGCGAGAGGCCCATGTAGGCATGGGTCGGGCGCGCGTAGCAGTAGATGCAGCCGTGCTCGCAGCCGCGATAGGGGTTGATCGAGCGGTCGAAGCCGATGTCCGGGCTGTCGTTGTGGCTGATGATCGCGCGCGCCTTGTCGGCCGTGAGCGTGGTTTCGAGCTGCTTCGGCTCGCCATCCTCCTCGGTCCAGCCGTCGTCGAAGGCGCCGCGGGTGAAGACCTCGAAGCGGCCCGACTCGTTCGACTGCGACGCGCGCCCGCGCGATCGGATGGGAAGCGGCGGCATGGGATGGACCCTAGGCGCCGAGAAAGAACAAAGCAAGAACACATTGACGCGTTCGCCCTGCGCCGCTTCATGCACCGATGATTTCGGTCGTGATCACGGATGCGGTGGATGCGGACGCGCTGGCGGCGACGTTCGCCTCGCTGAACACGGCGGCCACCGACGGTTTCGTCCGCGAGGTGTTGGTGGTGGGCGCCGAGGCCGCGACCGCGGCGGAGGAGGCGGGCGCGATCATCGCTTCCGACCTGGACGCCGCGTGCGCGGCTGCGCGCCAGCCCTGGCTGCTCATCCTCGTCGCCGGCGCACGGCTGGAGGTCGGCTGGGAGCAGGCGGCGTGGCGGCATGTTCGCGAGCACCCCGGCCGTGCGGGCCGGTTTCGTCTGTCGCTGAGGGGAGGGCCCGTGGCGCGCCTCGAGGAGGCGAGAGCAGAGCTGGAAGCTGGCCTCCTCGGCCGCCCGCGCCCCGCGCACGGCCTGCTCCGCCCACGCGCAACGCCGGGTGGCCGACCGCGCCGCATCGGCGCCCGCGTGCTCGCCTAGGCAGGCCGTTCGTGGCGATCCAGGCGATCCGTCAGCATCAGCAAATCCGCCCAGGCGCGCTTCTTGGCGCCGGGCTGCCGCAGCAGGAAGGCCGGGTGCAGCGTCGGCAGCGCCGGCAGGCTCATCGCCCCATCGCTCGAGGTCCAGTCGAACCAGCGCCCGCGGAGGGTGAGGATGCCCTCCGGCCTTTGCAGCAGCGCCTTGGCCGACGCGCCGCCGGCGAGCAGCAACAGCTTCGGCTGCACCAGCGCAATGGCGCGCTCCACGAACGGCGCACACACGAGCTGCTCTTGCGGCGTCGGATTGCGGTTGCCCGGCGGGCGCCAGAAGACGGTGTTGGTGATGAAGACGCGCTCGGTCAGGCCAGCCGCGGCCAGCATCCGGTCGAGCAGCTTGCCCGCTCGGCCGACGAACGGCGCGCCCTGCGCGTCCTCGTCCGCGCCGGGGCCCTCGCCGATCACCATCACCGGCGCGTCGGCGACGCCGCGGGAGAAGACGGCCTGGCGCGCGCCCTCGAACTTCAGCCCGCATCCGTCGAAGCCGGCGATCGCCTCCGCGAGCGCGGCGAGGTCCGGTGCCCCCGCGGCGAGGCGCCGGGCGTCCTCGAGGGCGGCGGGGGCGTCGGTTGGCGCGGCCCGGGCCTGCGGGACGGCCGCTGGCCGCGCGGGCGCGCTGCGGCGGCGCTCGGCGAGGCGGTCGATCGGCGCGTCCTGGATGACCGCGTCCACACCGGCCTCGGCCCAGAAGGCGAGCAGACTTTCGACAGCGCGCGGGTCGGCAGGCATGGCGCGAAGCTAGCACCGCCGTGGCGGAAGCGCGCGCCGCTTTCGCTTGACCCATCGGCCATGGCCTTCGAATAAGGCGCTGACGGGCAGGGACCAGGACGCGATGAGCGAAGAACGCGAGGCGATGGAATACGACGTCGTCGTCGTCGGCGCCGGTCCGGCCGGCCTCGCGGCGGCGATCCGACTGAAGCAGCTCTCGGCCGACCTGAGCGTGGCCGTCCTGGAGAAGGGGTCCGAAGTCGGCGCGCACATTCTCTCAGGCGCCATCATCGATCCCAGGGCGCTGAACGAACTCATCCCAGATTGGCAGGACAAGGGCGCCCCGCTCGAAACGCCGGTGACCAAGGACACGTACCTCTGGCTCGGGCCGGCGGGCGCGTTCGACTTCAGCTTTCTCGGCCCACTGATCCCGCCGTTCATGCACAACCAGGGCAACTACGTCGCCTCGCTGGGCAATGTCTGCCGCTGGCTGGCGACCGAGGCCGAGGCGCTGGGCGTCGAGATCTATCCGGGCATGGCGGCGTCGGACCTGGTCTATCGCGAGGACGGCTCGGTGAAGGGTGTCGTCGCCGGCGTTTTCGGCATCGGCAAGGACGGCGAGAAGAAGCCCGACTACCAGCCCGGCCTCGAGCTGCACGCCAAGTACGTCTTCATCGCCGAGGGTGTCCGCGGCTCGCTGGCCAAGGTGCTGCAGGCCAGGTTCAACCTGACCGACGGGCGCGAGCCGCAGAAGTTCGGCATCGGCCTGAAGGAGCTGTGGCAGGTGACGCCGGCGGCGTTCCAGCCGGGCCTGGTGCAGCACACCTTCGGCTGGCCGCTGGGCAACGACACCGGCGGCGGCAGCTTCCTCTATCACTTCGGCGACCACTACGTGTCGGTCGGGTTCGTCCTGCACCTGAACTACAAGAACCCCTGGCTCTCGCCCTTCGACGAGTTCCAGCGCTTCAAGCATCACCCTTCGATCCGCGCCGTCCTCGAGGGCGGAAAGCGCATCGCCTATGGCGCGCGGGCCATCACCGAGGGCGGCTACCAGTCGGTGCCCAAGCTCACCTTCCCGGGCGGCGCGCTGATCGGCTGTTCGGCCGGCTTCGTCAACGTCGCCCGCATCAAGGGCAGCCACAACGCCATGAAGACGGGGATGCTGGCGGCCGAGGCGGCGTTCGCGGCCATCGGGGCCGGCCGCGCCGGCGACGAGCTCACCGACTACGAGCAGGCCTACAGGGGCTCCTGGGTGGCGCGCGAGCTTCGCCTGGTGCGCAACGTCAAGCCGCTCTGGTCGAGATTCGGCACGTTGGTCGGCGTGGGCCTTGGCGGCTTCGACATGTGGGTGAACCTCATCACCCGCGGGTTCTCCTTCTTCGGCACGATGAAGCACGGCAAGACCGACGCCGCCTCGACCGGACAGGCGAAGGACTACGAGCTGATCGTCTATCCGAAGCCCGATGGGGTGATCAGCTTCGACAAGCTGTCGTCGGTCTTCCTCTCCTCGACCAACCACGACGAGGACCAGCCGGCGCACCTCACGCTCAAGGACCCAAGCGTGCCGATCAACGTCAACCTTCCCGAGTTTGGCGAGCCGGCGCGACTCTACTGCCCGGCGGGCGTCTACGAGGTGCTCTACGACGAAGCCGGCAAGAACCCGCGCTTCCAGATCAACGCCCAGAACTGCGTGCACTGCAAAACATGCGACATTAAGGATCCGTCGCAGAATATCGTCTGGACGACGCCGGAGGGCGGGGGCGGGCCCAACTACCCGAACATGTAGCCGCCTCCTTGCCGGCGCCGCAATTTGCCCTCAGAGGGGTTGGCCCATGATCCGACTTCGCCCGCTCGCCGCCATCGCCGCCCTGATCGGCCTCACCGCCTGCACGACGGCCGCCAGCGGGCCGCCGGCGGACGAGACCGCCGCGGCGCCGCCGCCCGCCGCCGAGCCGGCGCCGCCCGCCGACACCTCCGCCTACGGGCTCTTCCTCGCCGGCCAGGCGGCGCTGAACCACGGCCAGGGCGATCTCGCCGCCGGCTACTTCAGCCAGGCGTCGCGCACGGACGCCGACTCGACCTTCATCAAGGGCCGCGCCTTCCGCGCCGCGCTGGCCGCCGGCGACATTCCGCGCGCCGCAGCGCTTGCGCCCGGCCCCAACGAAGGCACGGCGGCCGAGCAGCTGATCGGACGCTTCACCGTCGCCGTCGAAGCCATCGCCGAGGGCAAGGGCCGCGCGGCGGAGCTGGAGCTCGCCGGACAGCCGCTGCCGCCGCCGCTGGACTCCTCCGCAAGGCTGATTCTGCCGTGGGCGGCCGCCGAAGCGGGCGATTGGAAGACGGCGCTGGCGACGCCCGCGTTCGGCGACGACCGCGTGCTCGCGCAGGTCGCGCAGCTTGACGAGGCGCTGATCGACGAGAACCGCCGCGACATCGACAAGGCCGACGGTGTTTTCAAGAGCTTGGTCGCCGACAGCCACGGCGCGAGCGTGTACGCCGTGGCGTACGGCGAATTCCTCCAGCGGCATGGGCGCACAGCCCTGGCGATCGCCCAGTATCAGGAAGTGCTGAAAGCGGAACCGACGAGCGAACTCGTCAAGATGGCCCTGGCGCGCGCGCAGGCCGGCGCGCCGCCGCCGCGTGCGCCGACGCCCGCTCAGGGCGCCGCAGGCGCGCTGATCGTGCCGGCCGCCGTGTTGCTCAGCGAAAAGCAACCGCAGCTGGGGGAGGATTTTCTGCGCCTTGTGCTGCGCCTCGATCCCAAGCGCGACGAGGCCTGGCTCCTGCTCGGCGACGCCGCCTCGGCGCTTGGCGACACGGACGGCGCGCGGGCGGCCTACGCAGAACCGCAGCCTGGCTCGCTGGTCTACATTGGCTCGAGGACCCGGCTGATCGCCAGCTACGACGACATCGCCGGCAGCGCGCCGACCGAACTCGCGCTCGCCGAGGAGACGGCCAAGGGCGCCCCGGACGATCCGGAGGCCATGGAGCTGCTGGCCGACGCCCTGCGCGCGAACGAGCGCTACAAGGACTCCGCCGCCGTGCTCGACAAGCTGATCGCGCAGCTGGGCGAGAAGGCCGCCTGGAGCCTCTACTACGAACGCGGCGTCGCCCTCGACCAGGCCGGCGACTGGGCCGGCGCGGAGCGCGACCTGCAGCACGCCCTGACGCTCAGCCCGGACCAGCCGGAGGTGCTGAACTATCTGGGCTACAGCTGGATCGACCGCGGCGTGCAGCTGAAGGCGGCGAAGGCGATGGTCGAGAAGGCGGTCGCGGCCAAACCCGACGACGGCGCGATCGTCGATTCGCTCGGCTGGGCCTACTACCAGATGGGGGACTACAAGCAGGCGGTGGAGCAGCTGGAGCGGGCGACCGAGCTCGAGCCGGCCGATCCGGACATCAACAATCATCTGGGCGACGCCTACTGGCGCGCCGGGCGCAAGCTCGAGGCCCGCTTCCAGTGGCAGCAGGTGCTGACGCTCGGGCCCAGTGAAAAGCTGCGCGCCGAGGTGGAGGCCAAGCTGAGGGACGGTCTCGGCGGGCCGGCGCGGGCAGCCGTCGCCGAGCGATGACGGCGGCTGCGGCGGACGCAGCCTTCGCCGCCGCCAAGGTCAATCTCTTCCTGCAGGTCGGCCCCCGCGCCGACGATGGCTATCACCCGATCGAGAGCCTGATCGTCTTCGCCGACATCGGCGACCGGCTGCGGATCGGGAAACCGGGTGACCCGCCGCTCAGCATCGAGGGTCCATTCGCCGCCGGCCTGACCGCCGGGCCCGACAACCTCGTCCTGAAAGCCAGCGCGGCGCTCGGCGAGGCCGCGCCCCTGATCCTGGAGAAGCACCTGCCGCTCGCGGCCGGGCTCGGCGGCGGTTCGGCCGACGCGGCGGGGGCGTTGCGGCTGCTGAACGCGCGCCTGGCGCCCCCGCGCGATCATGCCGCTCTGTCGCGCATCGCCGCAGCGCTGGGCTCTGACGTTCCGGCCTGCCTCGCCCAGGAGCCGGTCGTGGCGAGCGGTCGCGGCGAGCGGCTCGCGCCGGCGCCGGACCTGCCGCCGATCGACGCCGTTCTGGTCAATCCAGGCGTGCCGTCGCCGACGGCGGAGGTTTTCAGCGCGTTCGACCGTCTCGGCGCGGCGCCGTCCGGTCCGGCGCCCGCGCTGCGGGACCGCTATGACGCCGATCAGCTCCTTCGGCTGATCCACTCTACCCGCAACGATCTGGAGCCGGCGGCGATCGGGTTGCAGCCAGCCATCGGCGAAGCGCTCGCCCGGTTGCGCGGCCAGCCCCAGACCCTCGTCGCGCGGATGAGCGGATCAGGCGCCACCGTCTTCGCCCTCTGCCGCGACAGGGCGTCGGCAGAGGCCCTCTCCGGGTGGCTCTCGCGGGCGCGCCGCGGCTGGTGGGTGCACGCGGTGCGTCTCGGCGGTCCCTGGAACTGAGCGCGCTCGAGACGAAAACGGGACCCGCCGCGTGGAGGGTCCCGTTGACGCACTCAAGGAGGGAAGGGGGCTCGCCCGGCGGGAGCGAGCCCCGGGGGACGCTACCCCTGCACCACTTCGCCGTGCAGGTTGATGTCGAGACCTTCGACTTCGACCTCTTCCGAGACGCGGATCCCGATCGTGTACTTGAGCACCAGGAGGATCAGGAAGGTGACGACCCCGCAGTAGGCGAACACCACGCCCACATCGATGAGCTGGGCGATCATCTGCGAGGGGTTGCCGTCGAGGAACCAGCCGCCCTTGGACGGGATGTTGGCGTTGATCGCCTTGGAAGCGAACATGCCGGTCATGAGCGCGCCCAGCGCGCCGCCGATCCCGTGCACGCCCCAGCAGTCGAGGGCGTCGTCGTAGAAGCCCAGCCACTTCTTCACGTGCGCCGAGGCGATGTAGCAGACCACGCCCGCGGCCAGACCGATGATCAGGGCCCCGGTCGGGTTCACGAAGCCCGACGCCGGGGTGATGGCCACCAGGCCCGCGACCGCGCCGGAGGCCATGCCGATGACGGTGGGCTTCTTCACCACGATCCACTCGGAGAACATCCAGGAGAGAGCGGCGGCGGCGGTGGCGATCTGGGTCGCCGCCGCGGCCATGCCCGCCTGGCCGTCGTGGGACTCAACCGCCGAACCGGCGTTGAACCCGAACCAGCCCACCCACAGCAGCGAGGCGCCGATGATGGCGTAGGCGGGGTTGAACGGCGCGAAGTTCTCCGTGCCGAGGCCCTTGCGCTTGCCGAGCATGAGGGCGGTGACGAGGCCCGCGGTCCCGGCGTTCAGGTGAACGACCGTGCCGCCGGCGAAGTCGAGCGCCCCGACGCTGCCGCCGGTTCCGAGGAACCCTTTGGCTGACCAGACCCAGTGCGCGATCGGGCAGTAGACCAGCAGGAGCCAGGCGCCCATGAAGATCAGGAACGCCGAGTACTTCATGCGGTCCGCCAGCGCGCCGGCGATGAGGGCCGGCGTGATGATCGCGAACGTCATCTGGAAGAACATGTAGACAGTTTCGGGGATCGTCGGCGCCAGAGCCGTGTTGGCGATGTTGATGTCCCCGTTCAGGGGCGCCAGCAGGATGTAACTGAAGTCCGGCATGTAGGGGTCGGTGCCCCTGAAGGCCATCGAGTAGCCGACGATCATCCAGAGCACGGTGATGACGCAGGTCGCGCCGAAGCTCTGCGCCAGCGTGGCGAGGATGTTCTTCTTCCGCACCATGCCCGCGTAAAAGAGGGCGAGGCCCGGGATGGTCATCATCAGCACGAGCACCGAGGAGGTGAGCATCCAGGCGGTGTCGCCCGAACTCACCTTGTCCTGGGTGTAGTTGGCGGTGGCGTCGTTCGCCGCCGCGGACGGCGCCGCCGAAGCGGCCGATGCGGCGGCGGAGGCCGGCGCGGCGGAGGCGCCCGGCCCGCCCGAGGCGGACGCGGCCGCCGCGGCCGTTGACGCCGGCGCTCCCGAAGTCTGTGCGATCGCCGGCGCCGCAAACGCCGCCCCCGCAATCACGGCCACGAGCAGGAAGCCCGCGAGGCGGTGAATTCCCAAGAATTTCATGATCTTCAAGTCCCCTGTCTTGATGATTAGAGCGCGGCCGCGCCGGTCTCGCCCGTGCGGATGCGCACGGCGTCTTCGACGTTGAGGACGAAGATCTTCCCGTCGCCGATCTTGCCCGTGCCCGCGGCGGTCTTGATGGCCTCGATGGCCTTGGCCACGCCGCCGTCGTCCACGACCAGCTCCAGCTGGACCTTGGGCACGAAGTTCACGGTGTACTCGGCCCCCCGATAGATCTCGGTCTGGCCCTTCTGCCGTCCGTAGCCTTTGACTTCCGAAATGGTCATCCCCTCGACGCCCGCGTTGCCGAGGGCTTCACGCACCTCGTCGAGCTTGAAGGGTTTGACGATCGCCATGATCAGTTTCATTCGCTCGCTCCCGCGTCGGCCGACGAGCCGCGCACCCCGTGTTGAGATCCGATTGGCCGCCGAGGCGCTCAGACCCTCGACGCCAAGCGCGAGCCATAAGCGTCACAGCCGCCGCGGTCGGGCGCGGCCGGCCTCGGCGCCACGATTTTGCCGACAGCGCTCATCAATTGAGCATGCCCGCGCGCGGGCGCCCGCAAACGAGGCGCCGCGGTCGTTTGGACGGGACGGGCGAGGGCGCGAAGTGGTCGTGCGCGCGTGGAACCTAAGGCCAAGCTCGCGCGTATCCTTGGCAGAGGTCAGCTGATGGGGCTCCTCTGAGAGAGGTTCAAGATGCGTACGAAACTCATGTTAGCCGGCGCCGCGATCGCCGCGCTCGTCGGCGGCGCCGCCTACGCGCAGAGCCAGACGAACGACGGGACGAACGACCAGACGAACACGGCCGCAGCGGCCGCCGCACAGTCCGCCACCGCCGCCGGCTCGAACGCCGCCGCGAGTTCATACCAGGGCGCGCCGATGGCGGGCTCGACGTCGACCGACAGCAACGCGGTGCTCGTCACCAACGGCCCGGTGCCGGACACGCCGGCCAACCGCAAGCTCTACGGCGGGCCGATGAGCAACGCCGGCCGGCACACAGCGCCCACCGGCGACTGAGGCGTGGCGATTCGCGTCTGACGTGACGCCGGGCGGTCTTCAGCCAGGCCGCCGGCTGCATGTCGCCGGTGCGGCCAGCTGCGGGGATGGGGCCACAACGCCGATGCACGTCGGTCGGGCGACCGTCTCGAACGGCGACCTGAACGCGCTCGACCAGGGCCTGAGCCCCAAGCGCGCAGGCGGCCTCGACCTTGGCCCGGCCGGTCGCGGCGGAGACCGGCGCCGCCCCGCGCTAGGCGTCGGCCCAACTTGAAGGCCGGGCCGGCGGACCCTATGGTCCGCCGGCTTTTTCGCGCCCAGCGAATCCCTCAAAAGATGACCAGCCGCACGCCCTTATCCTTCCAGGACATCATCCTGGCGCTGCACGCCTATTGGAGCCGGCAGGGCTGCGTGATCGTGCAGCCTTACGACGTCGAGGTGGGTGCGGGCACGCTGCACCCGATGACGGTGCTGCGCGCGCTCGGGCCGAAGCCCTGGCGCGTGGCCTACGTGCAGCCGTCGCGGCGGCCCGCCGACGCCCGCTATGGCGAGAACCCCAACCGCCTGCAGCACTACTACCAGTACCAGGTGATGCTGAAACCGAACCCGCCCGACATGCAGGCGCTTTATCTCGGCTCGCTTGAGGCCATCGGCGTCGACCTTGCCCTGCACGACGTCCGCTTCGTCGAGGACGACTGGGAAAACCCGACCGTCGGCGCCTGGGGCCTCGGGTGGGAGGTGTGGTGCGATGGCATGGAGATCAGCCAGTACACCTACTTCCAGCAGGTCGGCGGCCTCGACGTCGACCCGGTGGCGGGCGAGCTGACCTACGGTCTCGAGCGCCTGGCCATGTACGTGCAAGGCGTCGAGAACATCTTCGATCTGGCCTTCAACGACCCGCAGAGCCCTGATTTCAAGACCTATGGCGACGTCTTCCTGGAGAACGAGCGCGAGTTTTCCGCCTTCGACTTTGAGGCGGCCAATGTCGACATGCTGAAGCGTCAGTTCGAAGACATGGAGCGCGAGGTTCCTCGCCTGCTGGCCGCGCGCGGGCGGCAGGGACAGCCGCTGGTGCTGCCGGCCTACGACCATGTGCTGAAGGCCTCGCACCTGTTCAATCTGATGGACGCGCGCGGCGCCATCGCGGTCGCCGAGCGGCAGAGCTACATCGGCCGCATCCGCGACCTCTGCAAAGCCTGCGCGGAAGCCTGGCTGGCGCTGGAAGGCGAAAACGCGGCGGCCGGCGCCTGATGCCCCAGCTGCTGCTCGAGCTGTTCTCCGAGGAGATCCCCGCGCGCATGCAAAGCGACGCGGCGCGCGACCTCGAACGCATGGCGCGCGAGCGGCTGACCGCGGCGGGCTTGGGGCCGGAAGGCCTGCGGACGTTCGCGGGGCCGCGGCGGCTGACGCTGGTGGTCGACGGGCTGCCGGCTGCGCAGGCCGACCGCAGCGAGGAGCGCAAAGGGCCGCGCGTCGGCGCGCCGGACGCGGCCATCGAAGGATTCCTGCGCTCGACGGGCGTCGATCGCGCCGATCTGGTCGAGCGTGACGGGGTGTTCTTCGCGGCGCTCGCGCGGACGGGCCGCCGGACCGCCGAGATCGTCGCCGAGATGGTTCCCGAGATCGTCCGCGCCTTCCCGTGGCCGAAGTCGATGAAGTGGGGAACGGGCCAAGTGCGCTGGGTGCGGCCGCTGCAGCGCATCCTCTGCGTCTTCGACGGCCAGATCGTGCCGTTCGAGATCGAGGGCCTGGCGAGCGGCGACGTCGCCGAGGGCCACCGGTTCATGGGCTCGAAGCGCCCGTTCGCCGCGCGCGACTTCGACGCCTACGCCAAGGGCCTGGCCGACAACTTCGTCGTGCTCGATGTCGCCGAGCGCAAGCGGCGCATTCTCGACGGGGCCCAGCGGCTGGCGAAGGCGAAGAACCTGGCCCTGGTCGAGGACGAGGGCCTGCTGGACGAGGTCGCCGGCCTCGCCGAATGGCCGGTTCCGCTCCTCGGCGACATGGACGACGCCTTCCTCGACCTTCCGGCCGAGGTGATCCGCACCTCCATGCGGACGCACCAGAAGTACTTCGCGCTGCGCAATCCGCTGGGCGAGGGGCTCGCGCCGCATTTCATCGCCGTCGCCAACATCGAGGCCAACGACGGCGGCGCCGCCATCGCCGCTGGCAACGCGCGTGTGCTCTCCGCCCGCCTGAACGATGCCCGCTTCTTCTGGGACGAGGATCGCAAGATCCCACTCGCCGACCGTCTCGAGCGGCTGAAAGGCGTCACCTTCCACGCCAAGCTCGGCACGATGTACGAGCGCGTCGAGCGCATCGAGGCCTTGGCCCGCGAGCTCGCGCCTTTGGTCGGCGCCGATCCCGGCGTGGCGGCTGAGGCGGCGCGCCTCTGCAAGGCGGACCTCGCCACGGGCATGGTCGGCGAGTTCCCCGAGCTGCAGGGCGTCATGGGCGGCTACTACGCCCGCGAGGAGGGCCTGGGCGACGAGATCGCCGACGCCATCCGCGACCACTACAAGCCGCAGGGGCCGAGCGACGTAGTCCCGGCTAGTCCAGCGACGCTCGCGGTTGCGCTGGCGGACAAGCTCGACACGTTGACCAGCTTCTTCGGCATCGACGAAAAGCCCACGGGCTCGCGCGACCCTTTCGCACTCCGCCGCGCCGCCCTTGGCGTGATCCGCGTGGTGCTCGCCGCCAACTTGCGCATCGCATTCGCCAAGCGCTTCGGAAAAGCCGGCGTGGACGACCTGCTGCCGTTCTTCGTGGACCGGCTCAAAGTGCTGCTGCGGGATCAGGGCGAGCGGCACGACCTTGTGGATGCGGTCTTCGCGCTGGGCGACGACGATCTGGTCCGCATCGTGGCGAGGGTGGATGCGCTGAGCGCGTTCCTGGCCGGCGAGGACGGCGCCAATCTGCTGGCCGGCTACAAGCGCGCCAGCAATATTCTGCGCGCCGAGGAGAAGAAGGGCCCGCTGCCGGACGGTCCGGTCGGGCGGCTGGAGAACGCCCCACCCGAGGAGACAGCCCTCATCAATGTGCTGGCGTCCGCGGGACCGCGCATCGAGGCCGATCTGGCGAAGGAGGACTTCACGGCCGCCATGCGGGCGCTCGCGGCGCTGCGCAGTCCGGTCGACGCGTTTTTCGAGCATGTGCTAGTGAACGATCCGGATGCTGCAACGCGGGATAACCGCCTGCGTCTGCTGATCCAGGTGCGCGACCTGATGGGTCGCGTGGCCGATTTTTCGCAAGTGGCGGGATGATGGCGGCGGACGGCGCAACCTCGACGAGATGGGTCTACGCCTTCGGCGGCGGCAAGGCCGACGGCGACGCCTCGATGAAGGCGCTGCTCGGCGGCAAGGGCGCGAACCTCGCCGAGATGAGCGCGCTCGGCCTGCCGGTCCCGCCCGGCTTCACCATCACCACCGAAGCCTGCACGCACTACTATGCAAACGACCGCAGCTATCCGCCGGCCCTAAAGGCCGAGGTCGCCAGCGCGCTGGCGACGGTCGAGCAGCTGACCGGCAAGCGCTTCGGCGACGCGGCCAACCCGCTGCTCGTCTCCGTCCGCTCGGGCGCGCGCGATTCGATGCCGGGGATGATGGACACGGTCCTCAACCTCGGTCTGAACGATGCAACCGTCGACGGCCTGGCCAACCTTTCCGGCGACCGGCGCTTCGCGCTCGATAGCTACCGGCGTTTCATCCAGATGTACTCCGACGTGGTGCTCGGGCTGGATCACCACATGTTCGAGGAAATCCTCGACGATCAT
>DATGKF010000024.1:0-3923 GCA_035294785.1 Caulobacteraceae bacterium
CGTGCTGGGCGAGGAGACGCTGCCGGGCCGCCTCTGGCGCGAGACGCTGGAGACGGCGCTCGAACCGCTGGCGACGTTCGAGGATGGCGGCGCCGCCTGGGTGGGCAAGGACGGTTGGAGCTATCTCGCCACCTGGCCGCAGGCGGCGCTGATGGATGCGATCATGCGGCGTGTCGTGCGCGCGACGGGGCTCTTCGTCGCGCGCCTGGAGGACGGCGTGCGCATGCGTACGCGCGACGGCGTCGCCTTCGCGTTCAACTATGCGGCGGAGCCGCGCGCGACACCGGCGCCGGTCGGGGCGACGTTCCTGCTGGGCGATGCCGAGCTGCCGCCGGCCGGCGTCGCCGCCTGGCGGCTCGAGTGAGCGCGCTCTTGCGCCTCGATGGCGGCGGCGACACGCTCGTCCTCCTGACCAGCGCGGGGCCGCCCCGCTTGGCCTATTGGGGCGAGGCGCTGGGCGAGACCATCGATGCGGCCGCGCTCGCCGCGCTGGCCGAGCGCGCCGTCCCGCACGGCATGTTGGATACGGGCGAGGTGTTCGACCTCTACCCGGAGGCCGGGCGCGGCTTCACTGGCCATCCGGCGCTGGAATGCCGGCGGTCGGACGGCGGCTTCGTGACCCAACTGGCGATGGCGGCGGCGGAGCAGACCGTGGCTGGCGCCGAGGTCCGGCTGGCTGACGCGACAGCCGGCGTCGAGATGACGCTGGCGATCGAGATGGACGCAGCGACCGGCGTCGCCGCCTTCCGCACACGTCTCCAGAACACTGGCGATACGCCGCTGGGGGTGGATTGGGCTGCGGCCTGCGCCCTCCCCGCCTTCGCCGGCGACGAGGCGCTGCTCTTCGATGGCCGCTGGACGCGCGAGTACGTCGAGACGCGCCGGCGCGTCCCAACCGGCCTGGTGATGAAGGAGAACCGCACCGGCCGCACATCGCACCATGCGCCGCCGTTCGCGGTGGTGGGCGCGCCGGGCTTCGGCGACGACGACGGGGCGGTGCTCGGCCTGCACCTCGCCTGGAGCGGCAATCACCGCGTCCTGGTCGAGCGGCTGCGCGACGGGCGCGTGCAGATCCAGGCCGGCGAACTCTTCTGGCCCGGGGAGATGACCCTGGCGCCCGGCGAGACGTACGAGACGCCGATCCTCTATGCGGCGCGCTCGGCGTGCGGCCTGAACGGCCTCACCGACCGCTTCCACCCGTTTGTGCGCAACCGCATCCTCAAGGGCCGGCTGACCGGCAAGCCGCGGCCGGTGAACTTCAACAGCTGGGAGGCGGTTTACTTCCGCCACGACCTCGCCGAGTTGAAGGCGCTGGCCGACGCAGCGGCTGCCGTCGGCGCGGAGCGCTTCGTGCTCGACGACGGCTGGTTCAGGAACCGCCCAAACGACACGTCCGGCCTCGGCGACTGGACGCCCGATCCGGCCAAATATCCCGACGGGCTCGGGCCGCTGATCGAGCACGTCCGCGGCCTGGGGCTCGAGTTCGGCCTCTGGGTCGAGCCGGAGATGGTCAACGCCGACTCCGACCTCGGGCGCGCCCATCCGGACTGGGTGCTCGGCGTCGCCGGCCGCGACCAGCCGCTCGGCCGCGGCCAGTATTGGCTGGACCTGACGCGCCAGGACGCCGCCGACAACATCTTCGCCCAGCTCGACGCGCTCCTCGACGCCCATCCGATCGGCTTCCTGAAGTGGGACTTGAACCGCGACCAAACGCATCCGGCCAGCGGCGGGCGACCGGCGACGCATGCGCAGACGCTGGCCGGCTACGCGCTGATCGACCGCCTGCGCGCCGCCCACCCCGGCGTCGAGATCGAGTCCTGCGCCTCCGGCGGCGCACGCGCCGACTACGAGATCCTGAAGCGGACCGAGCGTATCTGGCTGTCCGACAACAACGATCCCGTTGACCGGCAGCCGATGCAGCAGGCCTTCGCGCTCTTCTTCCCGCCGGAGGTGATCGGCGCCGACGTGGCCGACGCCGCCAGCCACACGACCTGGCGGCGATCGAGCCTCGAGTTCCGCGCGCTGACCAGCCTGTTCGGCCACTTCGGGATCGAGGCGAACATCCCGGCCATGAGCGACGCCGAGCGCGAGCAGCTCGCCGTCTGGATCGGCCTCTATAAGACCCATCGGGCCTTGATCCACTCCGGCCGGCGCCTGCGCCTGACCGTGTCGGAGCCGGCCGCTGTCGCCTTCATGGTCGTGGGCGACGGCGAGGCGCTGGTCAGCTACGCCCTGCTCGACATGCCCGCGACCGCCAGCCTCGATCCGCTGCGCCTCAGCGGGCTCGATCCGGAAGAGACGTACCGGGTGCGCCTGCTCAACCCGCCGCGCTCGGGGATGAAGATCGCCCCGGCCCTCGCCCGCGGCGAGCCGCTCGAAGCCAGCGGCCGGCTGCTGACAACGATGGGCCTGCCGCTGCCCATCCTGCGGCCGGCGACCGTCGCCGTGTTCCACCTGACCAGGGTCCGCCCATGATCGACCACATCACCTTCGGCGTTTCCGATTTCGCCCGTTCGACCGCCTTCTACGACCGCGCGTTCGCGCCGTTGGGCGTCAAGCGGCTGTTCACGGTCCCCAAGGAATTCTCCGGCGGCGTCGACTCGACCGGCTACGGCGACACGCGGCCCTGGTTCTGGATCGCCGAGCAGGACGCAACGCACGGCAAGCTGCATGTGGCGCTCGAGGCGGCCGACCGCGCGGCGGTCGACGCCTTCTACGCCGCGGCCATCGCCGCCGGCGGCACGGACAACGGCCCGCCCGGCCCGCGACCGCACTATCATCCCGACTACTACGGCGCCTTCGTCCTCGATCCCGACGGCCACAACATCGAGGCCGTCTGCCGGAAACCCGCCTGATGGCGTCCTATCTCGACCGCTTCCGCCTCGACGACCGCATCGCCTTCGTCACGGGCGGCGCCCAGGGCATCGGGCTCGCCACCGCTCAGGCGCTGGCCGAAGCCGGCGCCGACGTGACAATCGGCGATCGGGCGCCGGACGCCATCGCGGCGGCGGTCGCCGAACTCGGCCGCGCCGGCCTCACCGTCCATGGCGCTGAGCTCGACGTCACCGATTCCGCTGCGGTCGATCGCGCCGCCGAGGCGCTCGCCCAAGCCCACGGCCGCGTCGACATCCTCGTCAACAACGCCGGCATCGCGCGCAGCGAGACCGCCGCCGAGGACGTCGCCGACGAGCATTGGCTGAATGTCATCGACGTCAACCTGAACGGCGCCTTCTGGTGCGCCCGCGCCTTCGGCCGACGCATGCTGGCGCAAGGAAGGGGCGTCATCGTCAACGTCGGCTCGATGAGCGGCCTCATCGTCAACCGGCCGCAGCCGCAGAGCTACTACAATGCGTCGAAGGCCGCGCTGCACCACCTCACCAAATCGCTGGCCGCGGAGTGGGCGCCGCGCGGCGTGCGCGTCAACGCCATCGCGCCCACCTACATCAACACCCCGATCAACGCCTTTGCCGACCGCGAGGGCGAGATGTACCGCCGCTGGATCGACTCAACGCCCATGGGCCGCCTGGGCGAGCCGGACGAAATCGCCGCTATCGCCCTCTTCCTCGCCTCCGAGGCCTCCAGCCTGATGACCGGCGCCATCGTCGTCGCCGACGGCGGCTACACCTGCTGGTGACGGCGCCCCGCGCGATCCAGGCTCGTTAGAACAACCGCATGCGCCAGGCCGTCTACACGCTGACCGTTCGCACCCAAGGCCAGGGCCTCATCGAGATCACCGGCGAGGTCGCCGGCTGGGCCGAGGGCCAAGCGATGACGGCCGGGCTTCTGACGCTCTTCTGCCGCCACACCTCCGCATCCCTCCTGATCCAGGAGAACGCGGCCCGCGAAGTGCGCGACGACCTGGAGGCCTTCTTCGCCCGCCTCGCCCCGGAAGACGAGCAGCTCTACTCACACAACGACGAGGG
>DATGKF010000025.1:0-37951 GCA_035294785.1 Caulobacteraceae bacterium
AACTCCGGCGTCTTCGCCGCGCCGGCGCCGCTGCTGTTCTCATGGCTGGCGCAGGTGAAGAACGAGAACGCCAAGCACGAGTACTACCTGACCGACATCGTCGGCATCGCCAACGCGGCCGGCAACAGCGTGCGCGCGGTCTACGCGCCGGAGGAGGCTTTCATGGGCGTCAACAGCCAGGCGGAGCTCGCCGCGGCGGAAGCGGCGTTCCAGGCGCGGCGACGGCGCGAACTGATGGATGCGGGCGTCAGCATGACCGCGCCGGAGACGGTGTACCTCTCAGCCGACACCGAGATCGCCGGCGGCGCGGTGGTCGAGCCGTTCGTGGTCTTCGCGCCGGGGGTGACCGTCGAAGCGGGCGCGGTGATCCGCTCGTTCAGCCACCTGGAAGGCTGCATCGTGCGCGCCGGCGCTCTCGTCGGCCCCTACGCGCGGCTACGCCCGGGCGCGGACATCGGCGAGGCGGCGCACATCGGCAACTTCGTCGAGGTGAAGAAGGTCACGGTCGGCAAGGGCGCGAAGGCCAACCACCTCGCCTATCTCGGCGACGGCTCGGTCGGCGCGGGCGCAAACATCGGCGCCGGGACGATCTTCTGCAACTACGACGGCTTCGACAAATACGACACCCACGTGGGCGAGGGGGCGTTTGTCGGCTCCAACTCGGCCCTGGTCGCGCCGGTCACCATCGGCGCGGGCGCCTACACCGGCTCCGGCTCGGTGATCACCAAGGATGTCGCGCCCGACGCCCTTGGCCTCGGCCGCGCGCGCCAGGAGGAGAAGCCCGGGTGGGCGGCGGAGTTCCGGGCCAGGAAGATGGCCGCGAAGAACGGCTGAAGCATCAGCGATGAGACATCGGGGCTCGCGCGTCAGCGCCGCTTCCCGTATCTCGGATTGATGACAGCCGAGGCGATCCCGCTCGAGTCCCACCCGCACATCACCCGCACGCAGGTGACGGCGGCGGTGATGGGCAACGCGCTCGAGTTCTACGACTTCACCACCTACACCATCTTCGCCGTCGACATCGGCAAGGCGTTCTTTCCGAGCCACTCGCCGTTCGCGAGCCTGATGGCCTCGCTGGGGACCTTTGGCGCAGGCTTTGCGACGCGGCCGATCGGCGCCTTCGCGATCGGCGCCATCGCCGACCGCATCGGGCGCCGGCCGGCGATGCTGCTGAGCTTCGGGCTGATGGGCCTAGCGATCCTCGGCCTGGCGCTGACGCCGTCCTTCGCCCAGATCGGGCTGGCCGCGCCGATCGCGGTGGTCGCGTTCCGGCTGATCCAGGGCTTCGCGTTGGGCGGCGAGGTCGGTCCGGCGACCGCCTTCCTGATCGAGGCCGCGCCGCTCAATCAGCGGGGCCTGGTCGGCTCCTGGCAGTCGGCCAGCCAGTCGGTGTCCTCGCTGGTCGGCGGGGCGGTGGGCGCGATCATGGCCATGATGCTGGCGCCCCACCTGCTCGAGACCTACGGCTGGCGCGCGGCCTTCCTGATCGGCGCCGTCGTGCTGCCGTTCGGGCTCATCATCCGCCGCTCGTTGCCGGAGACGCTGCATCGGCCGGAGACGCATTCGCACGGGCGGCCGGCGACGGCGGACGTGCTCGCCCACGCGCCGATTCTCGTCTTTGGCCTGGCCTCGATCCTCTGCTTCACGACCTCGACCTACGTGCGGCTGAACATGACCACCTACGCGACGACCACCCTGCACATGACGGCGAGTGCGGCCTTCGGCGCCTCGGTGGTGAACGGGGCGGCCGGCGTCGTCTTCACCGTCCTCGGCGGCTGGCTGTCGGACAAATTCGGCCGCAAGCCGCTGATGATCATCCCGCTCGTGGCCTATCTGATCGTGATCTATCCGGCCTTCTTCCTGATGGTGCGCAACCACGACGCAATCACGCTGTGGACGGCGACGGGTGTGATCAGCGCCCTCGGCTCGATGAGCACTGGCGCAGCCCTGATCGTGCTGGCGGAGGGGATGCACAAGGAGCTGCGCTCCACGGGCATGGGCGGCGTCTACGCGGTCGCGGTGGCTCTCTTTGGCGGGGTCACGACGCCGTTGATTGTCTGGCTCATCCACGTCACCGGCCAACCCCTGGCGCCGGCCTTCTATCTGATGGTCACGACGGTGATCGGCATCATCGCCATGGCCCTGGTCCACGAGACCCATCCGGAGCGGGCCGCGGCGCGGGCGTAAGGGGTCGCGCCGGGCGCGGCTTTGACCTATCTGCAACGCCATGAGCGCCGACGATTCCAAGCGCGCGGTGGGTGAGGCGGCGGCCGAGCTGGCCCAGCCCGGCATGATCGTCGGCCTCGGCACTGGCTCGACGGCGGCCTGGTTCGTGCGCGCGCTGGCGACGCGTGGGCTCGACATCCGCTGCGTGCCGACGTCCGAGGCCACTGCGGCGCTGGCGCGCGAGGGCGGGCTAGCGCTGATCGCCCTGGATGAGGCGCGGGAGATCGACCTCACGGTCGACGGCGCGGACGAGATCGGGCCAGGCCTGGCGCTGATCAAGGGCGCCGGCGGGGCGCTGCTGAGAGAAAAGCTGGTTTGGGAGGCCTCGCGCCGCTGCGTGGTCATCGCGGACTCATCCAAGCTCGTCCGCGTGCTCGGCGCCGGCCGCTATCCGTTGCCGATCGAGGTGATCGCCTTCGGCCACGAGCACACGCTGCGCCGCATCGAGGCCGGACTCGCCGATTGCGGCATCCTCGCGCAGCCGCGGCTGCGCCGCCGCGACGACGGGGCGGTCGTGCTGACCGACAGCGGCAACCTTATCTATGACGCGCCCTGCGGCGCGATCCTCGACCCGCCGGGCGTGGAGGCGGCCTTGAAGAGCATCACCGGCGTCGTCGAGCACGGCCTCTTCCTCGGCCTGGCGCGCGAGGCCCTGATCGGGACCGCCGCCGGCGTCGAGCGCCTGAGCCCCCGCGACCTGATGGAGCCGCCCTATGGCTGACTACGACTGCGACCTCTTCGTCATCGGCGCCGGCTCCGGCGGCGTGCGCGCGGCGCGGCTGGTCGCGATGACCGGCGCCCGCGTTATCGTCGCGGAGGAGTACCGTGTCGGCGGGACCTGCGTGATCCGCGGCTGCGTGCCCAAGAAGCTGATGGTCTACGCCTCCGCTTTCCGGCGCGAGTTTGAGATCGCCAAGGGCTTCGGCTGGACCCGGTGCGACACGGCCTTCGACTGGCAGACGTTCCTGGCGGCGAAAGACGAGGAAATTGCCCGCCTTTCAGGTATTTATACCTCAAACCTCACGAAAGCCGGCGCCGACATCATCGAGGGAACGGCCCGCTTTCTCGACCCGCACACGCTGGAGGTGAAGGGGCGGCGCGGAACGCGGACCGTGACGGCGGACAAGGTGCTGATCGCGGCCGGCGACCGCCCGAAGCTGCCCGAGGACGTGCCCGGCATCGAGCACGCGATCACGTCGGAGGAGGCCTTCCACCTGCCCGAGCTGCCGAAGCGGATGGTGGTGGTGGGCGGCGGCTACATCGCCATCGAGTTTGCTTGCATCTTCCACGGCCTGGGCGTCGACGTGACGCTCGTCTACCGCGGACCGAACGTGCTGCGCGGGTTCGACGAGGACGTGCGCGCGCACCTGGCCGACGAACTGCGTCTGCGCGGCCTGAAGGTGCGGCTGCTGTGCCAGCACGAGCGGATCGAGAAGCGCGCCGACGGCGCCTTCGTCAATCACGTGACCGAGGGCCCGCCGATCGTCTCGGACGCGGTGATGTTCGCCACCGGCCGCGAGCCGCACGTCAAGACCCTGGGCCTCGAGAAGGCCGGCGTGAAGCTGAATGAGCGCGGCGCCATCGCCGTCGATGACTATTCACGCACCAACGTTCCGCACATCTGGGCGGTGGGCGACATCACCGACCGGCTGCCGCTGACGCCGGTCGCCATCCGCGAGGCGCAGGCCTTCGCCGAGACGGTGTTTCACGACCGCCCGACCGCTTTCGACCACGCCGACGTGGCCACCGCGGTTTTCTCGCAGCCGCCCGTCGGCGTCGTCGGCCTGACCGAGGGCGAGGCGCGCCACAAGCACCGCGAGGTCGACATCTATCTCACGCGCTTTCGCCCCATGCGCACCGGCTTCGTCGGCGGCGACGAGCGGATGATGATGAAGCTGGTCGTGGCGCGCGCGAGCGGCAAGGTGGTGGGCTGCCACATCGTCGGCGCCGATGCGCCGGAGATCATCCAGATGGCGGCCATCGCGGTGAAGGCGGGCCTCACCAAGGCGCAGTGGGACGAAACCTGCGCCCTGCACCCCACCGCCGGCGAGGAGCTGGTGACCATGCACGAGAAGTACGTCCCGGCGGAGCTGGCGGCGGCGGGCTAGGGCTTGCGCACCGCCTGCAGGTTTCCGAGGATGCCGCTGAGCGCCAGGCCGCTGACGGCGCCGTCCGGGCCTCGCTCGACGTCGGCGGCGATCTCCAGCTCCAACAGGACAAGGTGCGTCGGCGTCTCCGGCAGGAACTCGTAACGCTGCGGGCTTAGCGCAGGCGCGGTGGCGAAGAGCCGATCGCCTTCGACGCTGACGGTCAGCGTGGCCCCCAACGCCTTGATCTCGTAGTTGCCGGCCAGCGCTGCGCGCTGCTCCGCGGACAGCGGCGCGGGTCTGAGCAGCTTCGGCTGCTCGGCGCTCCACCCGTAGGTATTGGCGACCGACCTAACGATTTCGGGGATGAGCTGCCTGCCGCCGTCGCCGTTGGTCATGATCGCCACGCCCTGGCGCCGGCCGCCAGTGAAGGCGATCAGGTCGGCGTTGAAGCCCTGATCGTCGCCGGAATGCTCGAACATCGCAGGCCCCGCGGGCGATCCGAGGCTCACGCCCAATCCCCAGTCTCCGAGGCCGCGCGTCATCATGGCCTTCGTCGCTTCCCGACCGAGCAGAGGGCGCGCCGACCCGCGCACCGACCCCTGCAGCGCGATCGCGAAGCGGGCGAGGTCGGACGGGGTGGTCCAAAGGCCGGCGGCCGCCATTTCCGGATAGAGGTGATGCCCGCCGGGCACCGCATCCCCGCTCGACGCGTAGCCCGTGGCGGCGAGGGCGGTCTGCTCGGGCGTCAGGGCCTGGTCGTATGTCGAGTGATCCATCGCGGCCGGACCGAGGACCAGTCGGTGCATGAGGTTGGGGAAGGGGGTCTCGGCGACCTCCGTCATAAGGAGCTGGGTCGCGACGTAGCCGCCGCCGGAATAGGCCCATTGCTGGCCGGGCGTCGCGAAGGAGACGACCGGCGCCGAATTGGCCGGCGGCGCGCCGTTCAGCACCTGCACCGTGTCCGGGACCGGACCGCCCTGGGCGTAGCCGTTGTAGCCATGAACGGTCAGGCCGGCGGTGTGGCCGAGCAGCCGCCTGAGCGTCACCTTCTGTTCGGCCGTGAAGGGACTCGGCGGCACGCGCCAGCCGCGCAGGCGCGTGTTGACGTCCTGATCGAGGTCGAGGCGTCCCTCCTGCACCAGGCGGAGCGCGCCGGTGGCGGTCACCGACTTGCTGATCGAACCGGCCTGGAAGAGCGTGTCCGGCGTGACCGGCCGGCCGGAAGCGATGTCGGCGAGGCCCCAGGCCCGCGTCCAGACGATCCTGCCGTTCTCGAAGAAGGCGATGCTGACGCCCGGCGTGTGGGTCGCCCGCATGCGGTCTTCGATGTTCGAGGAGGGGACTGGGCGGCCGGCCACGACGATGGCGGGCGCAAGGCCGTTCTCGATCTGGCGGATGCGGGCGTCGTTGTCGGCGGCGAGCGCGGCAGTGGGCATGGCGAGGGCGACCGGCAGGATGAGAGCGAGGATGGCGGCGGAGCGCATGGAGGATCTGACGTGAGCTGTCGCGGGCGCCGAAGGTGGCCCGCCGGACGCTCAGTCCCATGCGTCGGCGGCGGCGGTATTGGACGATTCGACAGTTCGTCTCGCTTCCCCGGTCGCCCCGCCATTACCAAAAAGACACTGGCCCGAGCGGGACGCGGCCGGCAGGCTTTGCGGCATGTCGAACGATCTCGGCGCCATCCACGACGTGGCCGAAGTGCTGGCGCGCACGCCGGCCCACGTCGCCAACGTCGCCGTCCTGCCGGCAGGAGGCGGCTCGCCCGAGCATGTGCACGCCAACCCGTACCTCTGGCTGCACGTCCTCGGCTCCTATCGTGACAGCGGGGACGCAGGGCCGCTCGCCGTGAGCGGGCCGTCGGCGATGTTCTTCCCCGCCGGGTCCGCCCACGAAATGGCCGTCGGCGCGCGCGGCCTTGTGTCGATCATCGTGGAGTTCGACGCCGCGCGGTTGCGGCATGTGCTTGGGCTCGGCGCCGATCTGGAGCGCCCCCGTCACTGGATCGGCGGCGCCGTCGGACGCGAAGCGGCCACGCTCGCGCGCGCGTGGATGGCGCCCTGCGCGGCCGCCGAACCACCCTTCGCCGCCACCGAGGCCTTCCTCAGCGCGGCGATGGACGCCGAGCAGGCCAAGCCGGGTCCGGCGTGGCTGGGGGACCTCGACGCGCTGATCGACGCCGACGAGCGTCCCCACACCGAGCGCCTCGCCCGCGCGCTCGGCGTCAGCCCGCCTTGGTTGGCGCGCGCCTATCGCAGCGCGCGCGGCGAGGGGCTGGCGGAGTCGCTCCGCCGCCGGCGCGTCGAGACCGCCGCGCTGCTGCTCGAGCGCGACGCGTTCGGCCTGGCCGAGATCGCACTCGAGGCCGGGTTCTGTGACCAAAGCCATATGATCAGGGGGTTTCACCGCCACCTGGGACGCACGCCTGCCGCGCTCAGAAGCGCTCGGCTGGGCCTCGCCGGCGCTGCGCCGAAGGGGCCGCCCGCTGGCCGCCGGTCCTTTGCCTTGGCGGACCCCATGGTCTAAAAGCCCGGCCTTCGCGAAGGAGGCCCGCTTGAGCGACCGCTGGACGCCCGCGTCCTGGAGACAAAAGCCCGCCAAGCACATGCCGTCCGACTATCCGGATCCAGCGGCGGTCGAGCGGGTGGAAACCGAACTTCGCCGCATGCCGCCGCTGGTGTTCGCCGGCGAGGCGCGGCGGCTGAAGAGCCTGCTGGGCGACGTCGCCGCCGGCCGCGCCTTCCTGCTGCAGGGCGGCGATTGCGCCGAGAGCTTCAAGGAGTTCGCCGCCGACAACATCCGCGACACCTTCCGCCTGATCCTGCAGATGGCGGTGGTGCTGACCTTCGCCGGCGGCAAGCCGGTGGTGAAGGTGGGGCGCATGGCCGGCCAGTTCGCCAAGCCGCGCTCGGAGCCGACCGAGACCATCGGCGGCGTGACGCTGCCCTCCTATCGCGGCGACAACATCAACGGCATGGACTTCGATGCGGCCTCGCGCACGCCCGATCCCGAGCGGCTGCTCAAGGCTTACGCCCAGTCTTCGGCGACCCTGAACCTGCTGCGCGCCTTCGCCGGCGGCGGCTATGCCGACCTCTACAACATCCACCGCTGGACGCTGGGCTTCGTCGCCGACAGCCCGCTGGGCGCCCGCTACCGCGAACTCTCGGACAAGATCAGCGAAGCGCTGACCTTCATGGCCGCCATCGGCGTGACGCCCGAGACACAGGCCGACCTGCACCGTGTGGAGTTCTTCACCGCCCATGAAGCGCTGCTGCTCGCTTACGAGGAGGCGTTGACCCGCGTCGATTCAACCTCCGGCGACTGGTACGACGTCTCCGCCCACCTGCTCTGGATCGGCGAGCGGACGCGCCAGCTCGACGGGGCGCACGTCGAGTACATGCGCGGCATCAAGAACCCGATCGGCCTGAAGGTCGGCCCGACGGTCGAGCCCGACGAACTGATGCGCCTGGTCGACGCCCTGAACCCCAACGACGAACCGGGCCGGCTCACGCTCTATGGCCGCTTCGGCGCCGACAGAATAGCCGAGCGCCTGCCGCCGCTGATGGACGCCACGCGCCGCGACGGGCGCCATCTGGTCTGGGCCATCGATCCCATGCACGGCAACACGCTGAAGGCGAACAACGGCTACAAGACGCGGCCCTTCGACCGCATCCTCGCCGAGGTGCGCAGCTTCATCGAGATCGCGGAGGCCGAGGGCGTGCATCCCGGCGGCGTGCACCTGGAGATGACCGGGCAGAACGTCACCGAGTGCACGGGCGGCGCGCGCGAGCTCACCGAGGGCGAGCTTGGCGACCGCTATCACACGCACTGCGACCCGCGGCTGAACGGCGAACAGGCGCTGGAGCTGGCGTTCCTGGTCGCCGAGCGGCTGAAGGCGCAACGGCTGACGGGGCTGCAGCCGCAAGCCGCCGAGTAGCGGCATGGCCGACATCGACCGCGCATTCGGCCGCCGGGCGTTCGGCGACGACCCGGCCAACTACGACGCCGCGCGGCCGGACTATCCGGACTGGGTGTTCGAGCGCCTGCGCGACCGCTGCGGCCTAGGGCCCGGTGCGGCGGTCTTCGAGGTGGGGGCGGGGACGGGGAAGGCGACCCGGCCCCTGCTGGCCGCGGGCGCGAATCCGCTGGTCGCGATCGAACCTGACGCGCGGCTGGCGGCCTTCTTGCGCGCGCAGGCGCTGCCGGGGCTGACGGTGCGGGCGGCGCCGTTCGAAGAGGCGGAGCTGGCCGCCGCGGCGTTTGACCTCGGTGTGTCCGCGACGGCGTTCCATTGGCTGGACGAGCAGCCGGCGCTGGCCAAGATCGCCGACGCGCTCAAGCCCGGCGGCTGGTGGGGCGATGGTGTGGAACAACTTCGGCGACGATGAACGTGCAGACCCCTTCCATGAGGCGACCTTCGAACTCCTGAACGACGGCCCACGCAGCCCCGGCCGCAGCGGCCCAGGCAGCATCAATTTCGCGCTGGACGTCAACGCGCGGCTGAGCGCCTTCGGCCGCAGCCGGCGCTTCGAAGAGATCGAACACGAACAGACCGCCTGGGACCTCGTGCTCGATCCCGACCAGGCGGTGGCGCTCTATTCAACCTACTCCGACATGACGGCGCGGCCGGCGGACGAGCAACGCGTCGTGCTGGCGGAGCTGCGCCGCATCGCCGCGGCGCCGCCGTTCTCGGGCCGGGTCGTGCGCAACATGATCACGATCCTCTGGACGGCCCGCCGCCGCTGAACGCTTGGCTTTCGGAGGCGGAGCGGCTAAGGCTCGCCCATTATGCCGGCCTAGATCGCCATACGCGCCGCGGACCTCCGCAGGCAATTTCGTCGCGGGGCCTGACCTCGCGCCCCCTTTTTCTCTCCCGTGCCCTGACCGCCCGAAATGGCGGTTGCGCACCCATGCGAGACCTTCATGCCTTCCAACAGCTTCATGCGAGTCAATCGCTACGGCGCGCTCTGCGCCGAGGTTTACGACACCGACAAACCGTTCGGGTTCCTGCCCGACACGGCCTTCCACCTCGAGCGGCTGGCCACGATCGACGGCCCCATCCTCGAGCCGGCCTGCGGCACGGGGCGCGGGCTCGTGCCCATGCTGGACGCTGGCCACGATGTCACCGGCTTTGACGCGAGCCCTGACATGCTCGCCCGCTGCCGCGCCCGCTGCAACGAGCGCGGGCTCACGCCCGATCTCAGCCAGCAGCGGTTCGAGGACTTCGGCTACGCGCGCCGCTTCGCCTGCATCATCGTGCCGGTGGGGACCTTCACGCTGATCGAGGACTTCGACACCGCGATGGCGGTGCTGCGCCGTTTTCACGCCCACCTCGCGCCCGGCGGGACCGTCATCCTCGACATTCAGCCGCTGGCGTCGATGGCGATGAGCGGTACGGACCGGCGCAGCTGGACGGCCGAAAACGGCGACGTCTTGACGCTCGAAGGTCACCACACGGCCACAGCGTGGCTGGCGCAACGGATCGAGTACGTTATCCGCTATGAACGCTGGCGCGACCACCGGCTGGTCGAATCCGAGCTCGAGCCGATGGTCCAGCGGCTCTGGGGCCTGGAGGAGTTCCGGTTCGCGCTGGCCGCCGCGGGCTTCGTCGATATCGAGGTGACCGGCGACTACCGGCGCGGCCAGCCCCTGCACCCCAAAGCCAAGACCCTGACCTTCGAGGCGCGCCGGGGCTAGGAAGCGCTAGGCCGCGATCTTCTCCGCGGCCGCCTTCATGCGCTGGCGGGCTTCCTGGCGGGCGCCGACGGCGTCGACCAGCGTGCCCGCGGCGCCGAGGCCATAGGCCGGCATGTTGTTGTAGACGCTCTCATAGGCGCCAGGCTGGACCAGGTAGGTCTCGTGCCAGATGCCGATGTCGCCGTTCGAGCCCAGCTTGCTGTTGAACCAGCGCCAGACGGGCAGATGCTCGCGATCCTTGTCGCGGGCGTAGGCCTCGAGCTGTTCGAAGCTGCGCCAATACTGGATCAGCGTCGCGCCCGAGAGACCGAAGTGCTGCTCGACGTGCAGCAGGCCAAGCTCCGGCGCCGCGGCCAGCTCTTTCAGCATGCGCGGCATCGTGGCCAGGAACGGGATGACCACGTTCAGCTTCCACGGCTTGTTGAGCCGCGCGCCGATGATGAAGACCACGAACGGGCCCTCGATCTCCGCGCAAACGCGCCGCTTGATGATCTCGGCCATGGCTCTTCCCCGAAGTGCTGTCACGCGCAGCTGACTATACGCCGAAAGTCCGCCGCTGGATGCCCGTGGCGCCGCGGCCACGGCCGGCTGGGCGCGGGCGCGCGGCTCTTGCGGGCCGAGCCGCGAGCCGTCAGGGTCCGCGCCCTTCGCGTAGGCGACACCCATGGACGCCCGAAAGGCCAGGACGGCCTCCCACCCGGGAGCGCCGCGCGGCCCCATTCTCGCCGATCTGCGCGCCCTGCTGGCCCTGGCGGGGCCGGTCGTGCTGTCGCGCCTCGGGATCATGACCATGGGGCTGACCGACACCATCGTCGTCGGTCGCTATTCGGCGGTGCAGCTGGGCTACCACGCGCTGGGCTGGGCGCCGACGGCGGTGGTGCTGACGGTGGCCATCAGCCTTTTGAACGGCGTGCAGGTGATGACCTCGCGGGCGATCGGCGAGGGCCGTATGGCGAACACCGGCGTCGTGCTCCGCCGCGGGCTGGTCTACGGCGCCCAGATCGGCATCGGATCGACCCTGTTCCTCATCGCGCTCGGTCCGCCCTTCCTGCACCACATCGGCCTCGCGTCCGACCTCGCCGACGGGGCGAGCCGCGTGATGATCGTGTTCAGCGCTTCGCTGATGCCGCTGACCCTGGGCGCGGCCTGCAGCGGCTGGCTGGAGGCCATGGGCAAGCCGGGCGTCGCCATGGCGATGATGTGGCTCGCCAACGGCGTGAACCTGGCGATCGACCTGGTGCTGGTGCCGGGCGGTTTCGGCCTGCCGGCGCTGGGCGCGATCGGCGGCGCCTGCGCCACCCTCGGCTCGCGCACGGCGCTGATGGCGGCCCTGATGATCTTCATCGTCCGGCTGCCGAACGCCCGCGCGCTCGGCCTCTTCGCCAAGCCGCCGCGCGAGCGGGCCGCCGAGGCGGAGCAGCGGCACGTCGGCTACGGGGCCGGCCTGTCCGGCCTGTTCGAGGTCGCTTCGTTCGCCGGCATGAACCTCATCGCGGGCTGGCTCGGCGCTGCGGCGCTCGCCGCCTACACGGCGGTGCTGAACGTGGCGTCGCTGGTGTTCATGGTCCCGCTCGGCCTGTCGACGGCGACCGCGGTGCTGGTCGGGCGCGCGTACGGCGCGCGCGACGCGAAGGGCGTCAACCGCGCCGCGTGGCTGGGGTTGGCGGTCGCGGCGCTGTTTGGCCTGGCCGTCTCGCTGGCCGTCCTGCCGAGCGCTCGGGCGATGATGAGCGCCTACACCACCGACCCCCGCGTCCTGGCGCTCGGCGCGGGCGCGCTCATGCTCGCGTGCGTGTTCTTCTTGCCGGACGCGCTGCAGGTGGTGGCGGCGAGCCTGCTTCGGGCGCGGGCCGACGTCTGGATGCCCAGCGTGACCCACTTCATCAGCTACGTCGCCCTGATGGCGCCGTTGGCCTGGTTCCTGGCTCTGCCGCTGCACGCGGGCGTCGCCGGCATCATCTGGTCGATCAATCTGGCGAGTTTTCTCTCCGCCGGCCTCCTCGTCGGCCGCTTCGTCCTGCTCGGCCGCCGCGGGCTCTAGGCGGTCGCGCCCAGAACCCAGCCTTCCTCGCGTTCGGCGTCGAGGACGAGGTCGGCGGGCGCGCTCTTCGACGGGCCGAACATCGCGCCCAGGCGCCCGGCCTCGTCGGCGCGGGCGAACTGCTCGGCGGTGACGCGCACCTGCGCCTGATCCTTAACCTCGCCGGGCAGGGGCTGGGCCTTGTAGAGCGACGGATAGACCTCGGCGGCGACCATCGCGACGCCGGCCAGATTGCCCTCGTCCAGCGCCTTGAAACCGGTCTCGAAGGGCCAGACGCGCATCGCCTCGCCGTGGGCGAGCTTCAGCCGGCGCACCACCGGCATGCCCAGGATCGCCTGCCCGCCGACCGAGCCGTTGTAGTACATCTGCCAGATCGGCTTGGCGCCCTTGGCGGCGAGGTCGGCGTGGCGCATCTCCGGCAGGTCGTTTGGGCCGTGGGTCCGCGTGCGCTTAGGCTGCAGCGTCGTCAGCGCGTCCTTGGGCGGACAGCCCCAGAAGGGGAAGGGTCCCCCTGTCAGCCGCCGGTTGATCTCGGAGGCGACGCCGAAGCGGTTGTTGGTGTTGTCGAGCTTGTCCTTCACCATCCGGTCGAGCTGGTCCCAGGCGGCGCGCCATGGCGGGGCGGCCTCGGGCAGCTTGAGCGCGGCGGCGAACCCGCGCGGAAAGCCGAGCGGGAAGTCGAAGCCGAGCAGGCAGCGCTCGCCGCGCTTCTTCAGATCGTCGAGGACGGCGGCGAGTTTTTTCTCCGCCTCCGCGCGCGTGGGCGGGTTGGTCGCCTCGAAGGCCAGGCGAAAGCGCACGTCGCGCTTCAGAACGCCGATCCAGACCGAGTCGGCGCCGGTGTTCGGCCGCGAGGCGGCGCTCCAGTCGGCGATCACATAGGCGTTGAACAGGCGCGCCAAAACTGGCTCCGGGACGAGTGAGGACGCGGGCTTGTAGCGGTTGCCCGACGCGCGCGGAAGGCGCGGCGCCGTTCACATCACGGCGATCCGCGGTCAGGCCACCACCATGAGCCGCTTCATGAGGCTCAGCCGCTGGTTGGCGAACTGAGTCGCCTGGGCTGTCAGCTCGGCGAGGTTCTCCGCCTCCGTCTGCAGAACCTGGCCGTCCTTGATCAACGACTGGCTCTGCTTGGCGAGGATGGCCCAGGCGTCGCGGGCCCAATCCTCGGGCTTTTTGATCCCCCGTCCGCGGGCGGCCAGGAACATCTGCTCGAAGCGGCCGGTTTCGAAGCCGCCGCCGGTGACCGGCGAGGCGAGCCAGGTCACGTCGCCGCTGACCCGCGCGCGCTCGATCAGGTGGGCGTTGAGCCGCTCGCAGCGCGGCTGGACCAGTTCGATCTCTTCTGGCGACTGGGCGACGTCGGCCCGCTTGGCGCCGATCAGGACGGCGATGGACTCGACCAGCGCGCCCGGCGGCAGCGCCGCCAGCTTGGGCAGTTCGGCCAGGTCGCCGATCCGCTTCGGCCTGTAGTTGTCCTCGCTCAGCGCTTCGATCACCGGACCGAAGATGTCCTGGCGCATGCCGACCTTGCCGAGCCCCGCCTCGACTTCGAACGGGATGTTGGCCGCATCGAGCGTCAGCACCACGGAGAGGTCGTGCAGCAGGTCAAGCCGCTCCAGATTGGTGAGCAGGCGCGCGCCGCGGCTGTAGAGATCTTTGCGGAATTGTTGGTTCGACAGGTAGTCGCGCACCGTCTCGCGCAGCACGTCGTACGAGATGCCGGAAAGCAGGTCGCGCTGTTCGGGCGTGAAGTTGTACGCGAGCAGCTGGTCCAGCGGGGTCGCCGGCGCGGCGAAGGAGAGCTTGGCCCCGGTCAGCCACTGGTGCGCCTCGGCGAAGTACATCGGCGTCCAGTCGCGGTTGAAGTACTCGTGCGCGAGGTAGTTGCGGTTCTGGCCGGCGATCGAGTCCAGCCGCGCCTTGGCCGTGGGATTGGCGCGGAAGTAGGCGGCGCCCACGTCGGCCAGCCGGTTGCCGAAGGCGATCGCCGCATCGATGCGGCTGACCATGCCCTGGGCGTGCGTGCCCGCCGCCTCCATGTGCGTCGACATAAGCTGGCGAAGCGGCATTGCCGCCGCCCAGCCGGGCAGGGTGTTGAAGCTGAAATAGACGACGCCCCCGACCTTCAGCCGATCGCGCATGATGTCGACCAGCACCTGCCGGTTCTCGTCCGAAACCCAGCTCCAGATGCCGTGCAGCACGATGTAGTCGAACTGGGGGACGTCATCGCGGGCGGCGAAATCGGCGAAGCTGTCGTCGAACAGGCGCGCATCGGCGCCCGACACCCGCGCCAGCGTCTGAGCGTTCGCCGCCTGAACGGGGTTGAAATCGGTGCCCCAGTACTCGCCCGGCGAGGCGGCGGCGTGGATGTTGACCGACATCCCCTGGCCGTAGCCCAGCTCCAAATAGCGCATCCCGGCTCTGCGCGGCGGTTGGTGGCCGCTGGCCAGGAGCGCGAAGTCGATCAGCCCCGGCGTCAACTCGCGATAGTAGCCGTGCGTGTAGTCGATCTCGGAAACATAGCCCGACGTCCAGTCCATGCGCGTCCTTTGGCGGAGCGGCGGTCGCCCCCTCTCGGGCCCGCCTGATCTCTGCTAGCTTGCCACGATGGCGGACCTGTTTGAAGCCGCGGGCCTGAGCCCCGACGCGCCGAGCCCGCTGGCGGACCGGCTGAGGCCCACCACGCTCGACGAAGTCGTAGGCCAGGATCACCTGCTAGGCCCCGACGGCCCGATCCGGCGGATGGCCAACGCCCATCGCCTGGCCTCGATGATCCTCTGGGGTCCGCCCGGCACCGGCAAGACCACGATCGCGCGGCTGCTGGCCGCCGAGGCCGGCTATCAGTTCCAGCAGCTGTCGGCGGTCTTCTCCGGCGTCGCGGACCTGAAGAAGGCGTTCGAGGCGGCGCGCGGGCGCCGCGCCGCGGGCCAATCGACGCTGCTCTTCGTCGACGAGATTCACCGGTTCAATCGCGCCCAGCAGGACGGCTTCCTGCCCTTCGTCGAGCAGGGCGTGGTCACGCTGGTGGGGGCGACGACCGAAAATCCGTCGTTCGAGCTGAACGGCGCGCTGCTCTCGCGCTGCCAGGTGTTCGTGCTCAGGCGGCTGGACGACGAAGCGTTGGGCGTGCTCGCGGACAAGGCCGAGGCTTACGAGGGCCGCCCGCTGCCGCTGGCGCCGGAGGCCCGCGACGCCCTATTCGCGCTCGCGGACGGCGACGGCCGCTATTTGCTTAGTCTCGCCGAGACGCTGTTCAACATCGCTGCGGCCAAGCCGCTCTCGATCGCCGAGATGGGCCAGGTGCTGCAGAAGCGCAGTCCCGCCTACGACAAGGACCGCGAGGAGCACTACAACCTCATCTCGGCCCTGCATAAGTCGATCCGCGGCTCAGATCCGGACGCCTCGCTCTACTGGCTGGCGCGAATGCTGGACGGCGGCGAGGACCCGCTGTTCATCGCCCGTCGCCTGATGCGCGCGGCGTCGGAGGACATCGGCGAAGCCGATCCGCTGTCGCTCGTGCTCGCGAACGCAGCCAAGGACGCCTATGACTTCCTGGGCTCGCCGGAAGGCGAGCTGGCGCTGGCGCAGCTCGTCGTGCACCTCGCCGCAGCACCGAAGTCGAACGCCGTGCTCACCGCCTTCGGGGCCGCGATGCGAGCGGCGAAGGAGACCGGCTCGCTGATGCCGCCGGCCCACATCCGCAACGCGCCGACCCGGCTGATGAAGGAACTGGGCTACGGCAAGGACTACGCTTACGACCACAACGTGGACGAGGGCTTCTCTGGCCAGAACTACTTCCCCGACGGGATGGAGCGGCAGGTCTTCTACCGCCCGAAAGGCGAGGGCGCCGAAGCCCGGATGAAGGAACGCCTCGACCGCTGGGCCGCGCTGCGGGACTCGAAGTCGCCGAAGTGAGCGCTCCTCTCTCCCGTCATCCCCCGCTGGAGCGGCGCAGCCGCGGAAGGCGGGGGACCCATGAACACCTGATCGCGGTTGGTGATCATGGGTGGCCCGAACAAGTCGGGCCATGACGTTAAAAAATAAACAGAATCCTCGACTCTCGACGGCCGAGGTTGCGGCCGTACGGGCCATGGTGATCCATGAGGACGAGCACGTGCTGGCGTTCGCCAAGCCGGCCGGGCTGTCGAGCCAGGGCGGGCGGGGGCAGGTCCATACGCTGGACGAGCTATTGTTCGCCTTCGCCAAGCCGAATGGGAACCGGCCGCGGCTCGTGCACCGCCTCGATCGCGACACCTCCGGCCTCATCCTGACGGCGAAGACCAAGCCCGCGGCCGCCTTCCTCGGCAAGGCGCTGATGGGACGGCGGGTGGAGAAGAGCTATCTGGCCATCGTCGCCCCAGGCGCGCCCGAGCCGCGCGAGGGCGTCATCGAGGCGCCGCTCCGCCGCGTCGAGGAAGGCCGCGAAGCCTTCATGCGCGTGTGCGAGCCGGATCATCCGGACGCCGAAAGCGCGCTCACCCGCTACCGGACGCTGGCGGCCGGCCCGAGCGCGGCGCTGGTCGAGCTTCGGCCGCGCACTGGGCGCATGCATCAGCTGCGCGTGCACATGGCCTCGGTCGGACGGCCGATCGCCGGCGATCCGCGCTACGGCGGCGCGCTCGTGCTGGACGGCGCGGCCGTTCCCCGCCTGATGCTGCACGCCGCGGCGCTGCGCTTCCCGCACCCGGGCGGCGGCGAGATGCGGCTTGAAGCGCCGGCGCCGGCGGACTTTCGTGCGCTCGTCCGCGCCGCTGGGCTCGAAACGGAACCAGCCACGCGCTGAAGCCCTTATCGATGAGGAGGAAATCGCTGTGCGCAGCCCGGCTCTGATCATTCTGGCGGTGCTCTGTCTGACCGCGTGCGTCGACGCCCCGACGGTCTATCAGCCGCTCAGCGCCGACACCCATGTCGGCTACCAGGAGAGCCCGATCGAGCAGGATCGCTGGCGCATCGTCTTCGCCGGCGGTCCCGGCGCCGACCCCGCGCGCGTTGCCGACCTTGCCCTCAGGCGCGCGGCCGAACTCACGCTGGCGCGTGGCGGGGACTGGTTCCGCGTAACGCAGCGCGCCACCGAGCGGCGGGCCGGAAACGGGCCCTATGTCTCGTTGGGCGCCGGCGGCGCCGACTTTGGGCGCCACTCGGCTGTGGGCGTGGGCGGCGACGTCGGCTTCGACCTCGGGGGCGGCCCGCGCACCATCCAGACGCTCGAAATCCTCATCGGGCGGGGTCCTGCGCCCCGCGAGCCGGACGTCTACGACGCCCACGACGTCGCCCGCACCCTGGGCGCGCCGGCCTGAACGCCAGTTTGCACGCGCTGTCGCCGGCGCGGCATAAGGCGGCGATGCAAGCCAAGGAAGTCCGCACGCTTCAGGTCGCGCCCGGCGAGGATGGGAGCCGCCTCGACCGCTGGCTGCGGCGCCGCTGGCCGCACCTGAACCACGTGCAGATCCACAAGCTGACCCGCTCCGGCCAGATCCGCGTCGACGGCGGGCGGGTGAAGCCGGAAACACGCCTGGCGGCGGGCGCACAGGTGCGTGTGCCGCCCTTGCCCGACGCGCCCGAGCGCACGGGCCGGGCGGGCCTATCCGCGGGCGACGCCGCCTTTGCCCGCTCACTGGTGCTCTACGAGGACGACGAGGTGCTGGCGCTGAACAAGCCGTCGGGCCTGGCCGTGCAGGGCGGAACGAAGACCACCCAGCACATCGACCGGCTGCTGTCGGCCTGGGGCGAGGGGCCGCAGCGGCCCAAACTGGTGCATCGCCTCGACCGCGACACGACCGGCGTCCTGGTGATGGCCAAGACGCCCGCCGCCGCCGCGCGGCTGGCCGGCGCGTTCGCGCACCGCAAGGCAGAGAAGACCTATTGGGCCATCGTCGCCGGCCAGCCGAGGCCGGGGCAGGGGACGATCGAGCTGCCGCTGGCCAAGGTCGGGATCGGCGATCGCGAGCTGATGGTTCCGGCCGACGCCAAGGAAGCCCGGGCCGAGGCCGCCGTGACCGACTATGCGACCCTGTCGCGCGCGGCAGGCCGCGTGAGCTGGCTGGCGCTTCGTCCCCACACCGGCCGCACACATCAGCTCCGCGCGCACATGAAGGCTATCGGCCATCCCATTCTGGGCGATAGGAAATATGGCGACGCGGGATCGGCTGGTTTGTCCGAGGGCCTCAAGCTGCTGCTGCACGCGCGGCGGCTGGAGCTGCCGCATCCCGGCGGCGGGCGGCTGGTGGTTGAGGCGCCGCTCAGCCCGGAGATGCGCGCCGGCTTCGACCGCTTCGGCTTCCGCGAAGACGACGCCGCGCCGGTGACGTTCCCGCGCCCGCGCCGCCGGCGCTAGACGATCCCGGTCAGCGGTGCGACGCCCGCGCTGTTCGGGAAGACGGTCGCGTCGAGAGCGCGGCGGTCGACGCCCATCTGCTCGGCGAGCACACCCTTGAACAGGGCGCGCATGTCTACGGTGGGCGCGGTGTCGCGGTTCTCGAACAGCCTGGCGTCCGCCAGCGTCGGCCAGTCGCCGATGATGCCGCCTTTCTTCAGGCCGCCGCCGAGCACGAGCGCGGTCGAAGCGGTGCCGTGGTCGGTGCCCTTGGTGCCGTTGATGCGCGCCGTGCGCCCGAACTCGGTCGCCACGACGACGACGGTGTTCGTCCACTCCGGCCCGAGCCCGGTCGAGAGGCCGTCCAGCGCCGCATCGAGGCCGCGCAGGCGGGTGGCGAGCTGCCCCTCGGCCGCGCCCTGGTTTGCGTGGGTGTCGAAGCCGTCGATGGAGACGGCGGCGATCTGCGGACCGTTCGGCTCGGTCATGAAGTGAGCGAGGGTGGTCCCCAGCTTGCGCGCGGCGTCGGCGGCCTGCTGGTTCGCCTGCTGCGCATAGCGCTGGACGGCGGCGGCCTGGTCGGCCGCGGGCGGTTGGCCGGCCGCATTCATCGCGGCCGGCGGTGCAGCCGTCGTCATCCCCGCTGTCGCGACCGCGGCCATGGCCTGCGTCTGCAGCCCGCTCGCCAGCGCCGGCGAGAGCAGCGGATCGCCGGCGTAGAGGTCGGTCAGGATCTGCGGCAGGCGCGGATCGCGGTCCTTGTAGCCGCCGGGCGACCAGGACGCGGCCTCGACCGGCCCGCGCAGGATCAGCGGCGCCTGAGGTCCGACCGACATCGCGGTGACCCGCCGCGTCGTGGCCAACGCGCCCATGGCGCGATTGAGCCAGCCGGAGTTGGCGCCATAGACCACCTCCATGCCGCTCTCCAGCACGTCCTGCGCCTCGAAGTGCGAGCGGGCGCGATCGGGCGTTGCGATGGCCGGCGCGATGCGCGCCTGGCCCGCGAGCGCCAGCGTGTGCACCGTCTCGAGCCGCGGATGCAGGCCGAAGGTCTCGTCCAGCTGCAGCGCGCCGTTGGGCTGGCCGAAGGGGGCGATGGCGATCTCGCCGCGCAGGCGCTGATAGTTGGCGTCGCCGATCGGCGGGGCGACAGAGAGCCCGTCCATGGCCCCGCGGCAGATGACGACCACCAGCTTGCGCTTGGCCATGTCGCCCTCGGAGGCGGCGAACGCCTGGCGGCCGAGGAAGGTGATCGAGAGGCCGAATCCGGCGGCGGCGGCCAGCGCGCCGCGCCGGCTGAGATCGAGTGAGCGGGTCATCGGCGTTGAAACTCCGGGCTCATCAAGAGGATGGAGAAGGCTTCGCTGCGCGACTCCGCGCGGTTGATGGCGGTCTGGGTGTTGGCGTTCAGCCGCGCCCCCAGCGTGTTCTCCGCCAGTTGCAAGGGCGGTTCGCTGGGCGGCGCGTTGCGGGCGGAGAAGGCTTCGGCCCAGCTCAGTCGCTTGACCACGCCGTCGGCCGATGCCCAGTCGCTCGCGTCTTCCGACCAGCCCTTCGGCGATGGCGCGGAGAAGGGCCGTTGGCCGAGCTCGTTCAGCACCGGCGTGATCTCCAGACCCGGCGCCAGTCCGATCGAGCGGTAGCTGGAGATGAGGAACTCGTAGGGCGTCTTGAACTTGCGCTGGTCGGGCGCCCAGGCCTCGGGCGCGTCGACCAGCGTGCGGGCCACCTGATCGAGCCGCCCGCCGCTCGCGCTGTAGCTCTGCTCCAGCTTGGCCACCAGCGTCGGGGGCGGATCGTCGGCGACGAAGTGGCGGGCGAGCTTGACGGCGATGTGGTGGGCCGTGGCCCGGCTCGCGGCCAGGTCATGCAGCACCGCGCGGCCCTGCTCGATGCCGCCGGCCGGATAGGTCTTACCGAGGATGGTGCGCGACCCCGGCTCGTGCGCCAGGGCGCGGAAGGTGAACTCGCCCGGCGCGCCGCCGCCGGCCCCGGCGCCGAAGCGGCGCTCGTTCAACCCGACGATGCTCCAGCCGGTGATGGCGCGGGCGAACTCGGTGACGTCGGCCTGGGTGTAGCCGGAGCCGACGCCCAGCGTGTGCAGCTCCATGATCTCGCGGGCGAGGTTCTCGTTCAGCCCGCCGAGGTTCTTCAGGCCGGGGACGAAGCCGGTCTTGGCCATGGCGGCCAGCTGGCTGTTCGGCCCGATCGATTGCGCCTGGTCGAGGTAGAGGAGCATCCCGGGGTGGGTGGACGAGGCGACCAGCATGTCCTCGAAGCGGCCGAACACGTGCGGGCGGATCGCCTCGCGCTCGAACGGCCCGGCGAGCAGCGCCGTCTCCAGATTCTTCTGCCCGACGGTGAAGTGGTTGAACCAGAACAGCGCCCAGCGTTCGCGAAAGCTGGCGTCGGTGGTCGCGCCAAGGGCGGCGCGGGCGATGAACTCGCCGGCCGCGTCGTCGCGCAGCATCTTCTGCGCCATCTTCACGGGGTCCATGTCTGCCGGGGCGGCGCCGTCGGCCGCCGCCTGCTGCTGCCGCGCCTGGCGGCGATCCTGCTGGAAGACGCGCAGATCGGTGATCCGAGTGGCGCTCGACGCGAAGCTTCCTGGCGGCTGCTCGGCGCCGGTCGGGGTGATCTGCGCTTTGAGGTACGCGGCCGCGTCCGCGCGCGCCGCACCGAGTTCGCCGGGCCGGGCGCCGAGCCCGAAGCGCGTGACCGCGATCGCGGCCTTCAGGTCAGGGTCTAGGGACATGGGCGCCACCCTCCTGGCGACTGCGACGGCCTACACGGGCTTGCACGCACGAGCGCCCCGGCATCCGTCGCGGGCGCGTTGTCGCAGAGCGTGTCGGCCGCCCGGCGCTTGTCACCCGTTCGCCGCTTGTCTACGCCTCGACTCAGGCGTGGTGGAAGACGGAGCGTCCAGCGGCATGAAGCACATCGTCGAGGAACTCGAACGGCGCCGCGCCCAGGCTCGTGCGGGTGGAGGCGAGCGGCGCGTCGCCGCCCAGCACGCCAAGGGCAAGCTCACAGCCCGCGAGCGCATCGAGGTCCTGCTCGACGAAGGCTCGTTCGAGGAGTTCGACATGTTCGTCGAGCACCGCGCCACCGACTTCGGCATGGCCGACCAGAAGGTGGCAGGCGACGGCGTCGCCACGGGCTGGGGGACGATCAACGGCCGTCTCGTTTTCGTTTTTTCGAAGGATTTCACGGTGTTCGGCGGGTCTCTTTCGGGGGCGCACGCCAAAAAGATCGTCAAGATCTATGAGCAGGCGGCCAAGCTCGGCGCGCCGATCATCGGCCTCTACGACGCCGCCGGCGCCCGCATCCAGGAAGGCGTGGAGTCCCTGGCCGGCTATGCCGACATCTTCCTGCTCAACACGCTTTGCTCGGGCGTCATTCCGCAGATCGCGGTGATCATGGGCCCCTGCGCCGGCGGCGACGTCTACTCGCCGGCGATCATGGACTTCATCTTCATGGTGAAGGACACGAGCTACATGTACGTGACCGGCCCCGACGTGGTGCGCACGGTCACCAACGAGGACGTCAGCCACGAGGAGCTGGGCGGCTATCGCGTGCATGCGCTGAAGTCGGGCGTGGCCGACGGCGCGTTCGAGAACGACCTCGAGGCCTTGGCGCAGATCCGCCGGCTGGTCGACTTCCTGCCGCTGTCCAACCGCGAGAAGCCGCCCCGGCGCGAGACGTTCGACGCCGTCGATCGCGAGGAAGCCTCGCTCGACACGCTGGTGCCGGCCAGCACCGAAAAACCGTACGATATGAAAGAGCTGATCCTGAAGGTCGTCGACGAGGCCGACTTCTTCGAGATCGCCAAGGACTGGGCGAAGAACATCGTCTGCGGGTTTGGCCGCATCGACGGGGAGCCGGTCGGCATCGTCGCCAATCAGCCGCAGACGCTGGCGGGCGTGCTCGACATCGACGCGGCGCGGAAAGGCGCGCGCTTCGTCCGCTTTTGCGACGCCTTTTCGATTCCGCTGATCACCTTCGTCGACGTCCCCGGCTTCATGCCCGGCACGCGGCAGGAACAGGGCGCGCTGATCAAGCATGGGGCGAAGTTGTTGTTCGCCTTCGCCGAGGCGACCGTGCCGAAGATCACGCTGATCACGCGCAAGGCCTACGGCGGCGCCTACGACGTGATGAGCTCCAAGCACATCCGCGGCGACATCAACTACGCCTGGCCGACGGCGGAGATCGCGGTGATGGGGGCCAAGGGCGCCGTCGAGATCATCTTCCGCGCCGACATGAACAAGCCCGGCGCGATCGCCGAGCGCGAGGCGGAATACAAGGAGCGCTTCGCCAATCCCTTCGTCGCCGCCAGCCTCGGCTACATCGACGACGTGATCCTGCCACGCGACACCCGCCGCCGGATCGCAAGGGCGCTGAAAAGCCTGAAGGGCAAAAAGCTCGAGAACCCATGGAAAAAGCACGACAACATCCCGCTCTGAGCCCGGGATGCCGACGCGCTAGATGTGGTCGCCTCGATGCAGTGGATCGGGCAGGGGATCGCCGTTGGCGACGAAGCTCAGCGACACCGAGTTGATGCAGTAGCGCAGCCGCGTCGGCGGCGGACCGTCGGGGAAGACGTGGCCCTGGTGGCTGTCGCAGCGGGCGCAGCGAGTCTCGATGCGCACCATGCCATAGCTTTCGTCGCGCACGGCGCGCACGTGCGCCTCGTCGATCGGCGCGTAGAAACTGGGCCAGCCCGTGCCGCTCTCGAACTTCGTCTGTGCACGGAAGAGCGGCAGTCCGCAGAGGCGACAGCAGTAGACGCCGTCGACCTTGTTGTTGAGCAGGCCGCCGCAGAACGGCGCCTCGGTGCCGTGGTGCAGGAGGACGTCGGCTTCCTCGGCCGTGAGGGTCGCCTCGAGTTGCTTCTCTTCCTCGGCCGAAGGCGGCGTGAGGTCGAAGCCGGCGGCGGAGCGCGTGGGGTTTGTCGCGGTGTCGGTCATGGACGAAACATGCGCCTTCAGGCCGCCGGAAGGAAGGGGTGCGGGCTGGCCCATGGCCGGGTTCGCCGCTAGCCTGGCGCTTGTTGCAGGCTGTCCGGGGGACGACGATGGACCTGATGCACCTCTTCTTCAGCTACCACGGGCGCATCCGCCGAAAGCACTATTGGCTCGGCGGGCTCATGCTGCTCGGCTGCGTGTTCGTGCTGGCGCTGGCCATCGTCGGCATCGCCTTCGCGGCGACCGACTCGACGGCCGTCATCCCATTGCTCGCCGCGCTCATCCTCGCCCTCTACGTCTTCGAGATGTATGTGGGCCTGGCGATCAGCGTGAAGCGCGCCCACGACCGCGACCGGAGCGGCTGGTTCGTGCTCGCCGCGCTCATCCCCGTCGCGGGTCCGATCTGGATTCTGATCGAACTCGGCCTCACCGACGGCACGCCCGGTCCCAACCGCTTCGGGCCATCGCCCAAGGGCCTCGGCGATCCGATCGTCCCGGTCGCGGTCGCCGCCCAGTAGCCGCGGTCCGCCGCTGGCCGCCCGCGGCGGCTTGACGTAGTCTCGGCTCCGAGATCCGTGTCGAGGGGCGCCATGCAACAGATGACCTTGATGCAGACGCTGTTCGGCTTTCAGGGCCGGATCAGGCGGACCACCTATTGGCTGGCCCGGCTGGGGTTCGGCGTGGCCTACGGGTTCGTCCTCATCGTCGCCGTCGTCATCTTCGGCGCGCTCGGCGGCGTCGTGGCGGCGGCCGGCGGCGCCAGCGAGGACGCCGCCAGCAGCGGCGTCGGCGCAATCGTGGTTCTGATCTACGTCCTCGGCCTCATCCCGCTCTGTTGGGTGAGCATCGCGCTGGGGGTCAAACGCTGCCATGACCGCGACAAGAGCGGCGCCTTCATGCTGATCTTCTACTTCGTGCCCATCGTCGGCCCGATCTGGGCGCTGATCGAGCTCGGCTTCCTGGACGGGACGCCCGGCCCGAACCAGTATGGTCCCTCGCCGAAAGGCATTCCCGGCCCGATGGGCGGCGGCATGGCCCCGAACGTGTTCGCTTGAACAACGGCCAGATCGACTGGCGGGAGCTCTTTCTCTCCGCTGACGGCCGGCTTGGCCGCACGCCGTTCCTGATCGGGGCGGCGATCCTCTTCGCCATCACGGCAGTCTACGAAGGGCTGGTCGGCCCTGTAGGTCATTGGCTCACCGGCCTCATCGTCTACCCGGCGATGCTCTATGGCGGCGCCTGCCTGGTGTCGAAGCGGCTGCACGATCGCGGCCGCTCCGGCTGGTGGGCGGCGCTGATCCTGTTCGCGCTCGCGGTTGTCTGGCCGCACCCGGCCGGCTTCGTCGACTTCCTCCTGATGCTCATCCTGATCTGGGCGGCGATCGAGCTTGGCCTGATGGACTCCGAGCAGGGTCCGAACCGTTACGGTCCCAACCCGACGCGGCCGGTCTCGGCCTAGCTGGCCGCAAATACCATCTGAGTCTGGGTCACGAGCGCGACGAGCCGGCCCTGGTCGTTCTCGATGCGGGTTTGCCAGACCTGCGTGCGCCGGCCGCGGTGGATGGGGGTCGTCGTGCCTGTGAGCGTCGTTCCGAGCCGCCCGGCGCTGAGGAAGTTGGTCTTGCTCTCCAGCGTCGTCGTGCCGACGCCCTCGAGCAGGTTGAGACCGGTCGCCGCCGCGCCGAGGGTGTCGGCGAAGGCCATCAACGCGCCCCCGTGGATGATCTCGCCGCTCGTGCACAGATCGTCGCGCACGGTGAGCGTGGCGACGACGCGCTCCTTGCTGGCTTCCATGTAGCGCACGCCCATCAGTTCGGCGAACGGCATGGGCATGGCGCGCAGGCGCTCGAGGTCGGTCATGGCTTTCTCCTGGTCAGATCGGCGGCGCCGCCGGCTCGGTTGGGCCGAACACGTGCTCGAAGGCGATCTTCAGCGCCGCGTCGGCTTCGTCCATCGTCACCGGCCGGCCGAGCGCGACCAGACTGGTTACGCCGTGCTCGGCGACGCCGCAGGGCACGATGCCGCTGAAATGCTCGAGGTTGGGCTCGACGTTCAGGCTGACGCCGTGGAAGGCAACCCAGCGGCGGATGCGGACGCCGATGGCGGCGATCTTGTCCTCGCGCCGCGGCGATCCGTGCTCGACCCAGACCCCGACACGGCCTGGCCGCACGGCGCCGTCGACGTTGACGGCGGCGAGCGCTTCGACGATCCAGGCCTCTAGCGCGCGGACGAAGGCGCGGACGTCCTTCTTGCGGGCGCCCAGGTCCAGCATCGCATAGGCCACGCGCTGGCCGGGGCCGTGATAGGTGAACTGGCCGCCGCGCGAGCTTTCGAACACCGGAAACCGGTCGGGCTGGAGGAGGTCGGCGGGCCTGGCCGAGACGCCGGCGGTGTAGAGAGGCGGATGCTCGAGCAGCCAGACGAGTTCGCCGGCGCGGCCCTCAGCGATCGCCGCCGCGCGCGCCTCCATCGCGGCGACCGCCTCGGGATAGCCGGTCCGTCCGGGCGAGACGGCCCAACCCGCGGCCCGGCCGTCGGCGCGCGCGAAAGACGGCGCGCTCGCAGTTTCGCTTAACGACCGGTCAAGCATGATGACGGCAATGTGGCCCCAGAGCCGGCCAAGGCAATGGCCGGACGCTCGTGGGGTCCCGTTTGAACCAGGTTAGCGCCGTCAACGTCGAGATTTCCGTGGTGCTCGGCCGCTCGGTCCTGCCGATGCAGCAGCTGTTGCGCATGGGCCGCGGCGCGGTGATCCCGCTGGATGCGAAGGCGTCGGACGAGGTCTGGATCCTGGCCAACAATCACCCGGTGGCGCGCGGCGAGATCGTCATCAGCGACGACAAGATCGCCATCACCGTGACCCGCGCCGCCGACGTCTACGACTTCATGGCCGGCGCCGGCTAGCGCGACCGGGCGGCTTGCGCACGGTCCTGGGCGTCGAGCTCGACCTGGCGGAAGTGGGTGCGGACGCCGTTCGTCAGGCCGAACTCCATCAGCTGGTCGCGGGTCGCTGAATAGGCGGGCCAGGCCGGGCCGCCGTTGCAGGTCGGCGCGCCGGTCTTGGCGAACGCCACCCAGCAGGAGTGCATGAACGCCGCCTCGTCGCGGTCGGGCGGCTGAATCTCGGCGGCATAGTTCGGGATGATCATCTGGGTGTCGAAGACGTAGGGGTTTTCCGAGGTGTGATTCGCGCCGGGAATCTTCCCGCGCCGCACCACCCGGACGTAGGAGAAATAGTAGAGCCAGGCCCGGCTCTTCGCCGCCTGGCGCGCCGCGAACCAGCGGGCCGGCGCGCCCATCAAGCCGTCGGTGAACATCGCTTGCGCCAGCTTGGCGTCGTCGCCGTCGTCGGCCGCGTAGGCGGCCCGGGTCGCGGGGCTCTGCGCGGCCAGGTAGGCCGCATAGCCGGGCGGCGGCAGCAGCGAGGCCTCCCAGCTGTTGGAGCCGATGATCAGCGGGGTTGGCGCCTGATGGCCGCGGGCGAACGCCTGAGCGGCCGTTTCATGGATCAGCCGGCCATCGACGATCGGCCCAAAGCGGCCGCGGGCGGCGACCAGCTGGTCGACCGGCAGGGCGCGCAGCTGGTCGGCGGTGGCGTTCTCCGGCAGGCCGAGCGACGTCGCCAACTTGACCCCGTCGGCCTCGGCGTCGGCCAGCGTCACCGGCTCGCCCCAGCCCCCGCCGGACTGCACGGTCGCCTTTTGGAAGAGGCCGCGCGCGGCCGGCGTCGCCATCAGCGTCAGCACGTCGAGCCCACCGGCGGACTCGCCGGAGATGGTTACGTTGTGCGGATCGCCGCCGAGCCTGGCGATGTTGCGCTGGACCCACTTCAGCGCCGCGATCTGGTCCATGGTCCCGAACGAGCCCAAGGGCTCGCCGGCGTTCGCTTCGCGGGTCAGCGCCGGATGGGCGAACCAGCCCAGCGCGCCCAGTCGGTAGTTCACCTGCACCACCAAGACCCCGTCGCGGGCGAAGGACGAGCCGTCGTTCGGCGCGATCGAGTTCGCTCCGGCCGTGTTGCCGCCGCCGAAGATCCACACCAGCACCGGCGCGTGGTGCGCGTGGGTGGGCGCGAAAACGTTGAGGTTCAGACAGTCCTCGCTGGTCGGCCCGGCATAGCCGCCGCCGTTCGGCCGCCCGTCGGCGTTGACGGTCTGTGGGCAGGCCGGGCCATCGAGCCCGCCGGAACGCACGCCCGCCCAGTGCGCGATCGGCTGTGGCGGACGCCAGCGCAGCGGACCGACCGGCGGTGCGGCGAACGGGATGTTCTTGAAGACGACGATTTTACCGTCCCCGATTCCGGCGATCCGACCGCCTTCGATCGATACCGCCGGCATCGCAACGAAGGCATGGACGGGGACCGGCTCGCGTTGGACGGACGTCGCCCTAGGGGCGCAGTCGTTGCACCCAACCGCCGTATCCGCCGGTGTTGGAGCGGCGGCGTGTGCGACGGTCGCGATGAAGAGCCACGCGAGCAGAGCGGCGGCGAGTCTGTGCATCTTGTCCCCTTCCAACCCCCGCCACTATAGCCTGCACAGGCCTGCGACGGGGAATGGCATGGGGATTGTCGAAGCCGGCGTGCGCGGCGGGGCCATGGCGTTGCTGCTCATGCTGGCGATCGTCCTCTGGCGCGATGGGCGCGGCGCGCTGGCGACCCGCTTCGCGGCGCTCTTCTGCGTGGGCGCGGCGGCGAACTTGATCGCCACGGCGCCGGCGCTCGCGGGACCGCACCTGTGGATCGCGCCAATCCGCGTGTTCGCCAGCGGAAATCCGCTTGTTTTCCTGGTCACCTCGCTCGCCCTGTTCGACGACGACTTCCGCCCGACATGGCCCTACGCCGTGGGGTGGGCCGTTCTGGTGGCCTTCAACCTGGCCGGCTCCTTCCTGACCGTTCCCGGCCGATTTCTTCCCGCGGTCGGGCTGGCTCTGGTCTTCGTCTGCGCCGCGATCTGGCGCGCGGCGGCGGGCCGCGCCGGCGACCTGGTGGAGGCGCGGCGGCGGCTGAGGCTCGTGTTCGTCTTTGCGGTCGGCCTCTACACCGCGGCCAGCATCCTCTCGTCCATCCCCTTTCACGCTGGCCGCGGCGGCGCGGTCCAGACCTTCGCGGACGCCGTCGGCAACCTTGTGCTGACGTTCGGGTTCGGTCTGGCGCTCGTGCGCTTGGCGCCGGACCTGTTCGCCGCGGGCCGGGCGGCCCGCACCGCCGCCCGCGAAGACCCTCAGGCCGCGTCGCTGCTCGCGGCGCTCGAGCGGCAGATGAACGAGAACCGCGCCTACCGCGAGGAGGCGCTCTCGATCGCAGTGCTGGCCGCCCGGCTAGGCGTGCCCGAATATCGACTGCGGCGGCTGATCAATCAGCACCTCGGGCATCGCAACTTCGCCGCCTTCGTGAACGGTTACCGGCTGAACGAGGTGACCGCCGCGCTGGCGGACGCCTCGCAGGCTGAGGTCCCGATCATCACCATCGCGCTCGACGCCGGTTTCCAATCGCTTGGCCCGTTCAATCGCGCGTTCAAGCTGCGGACGGGCGTGACCCCGACTGAATACCGCCGCGCCCACGTCGCGGCCGCCTGACCGGCTTCGGATTTTGACTAGCCGCGTTTCGAACGCGGCGCGCCAGCGGCCTGACTGCTGACGATCCTCGGGCCAGCTTTCAACCCGAGGACCACGCCCATGAACACGTCCGCCTGCGCCGCTCTTGTGCTCGCCCTGGCGAGCGCCGGATGCTCCCGCGCCCAGTCCAACGCTAGCGCCGCCGCCGCAATAGCCGGGCGCTCTCCCGGCGCCATCGCCCGCGCGGCGCTCAGCGCCACCGGCATGGTGAGCGAAGTGCTTTGCTCGGAGGTGTTCGTCGGCGGCCTCGACCCGGAGGCGGTGATGGCTGAGACCATCGCGCCGACGCCGGGCGTCAAGCTGGTGCTGCCGATGCTGCACGCAGACGTCGACCGCGCCGCAATGCGCGTAACCGTCACCCTCGCCGGCGCCTCGCGGCAGACGGCGATCTACCATGCGGGCTACGGCTGCCAGCTCGAGGACGGGCCGCTGACGGACGCGAGCCAGCTGACGCCGCCCGCCACCGCGCCGGCGCCGGCGCGCTCAGACGACATCGCCGGGCCGGGCGTTGTGCAGACCGACGATCCGCGCCTCGCCGCGGCGCTCGACCGCGCCTTCGCTGAGCCGGCGGAAGGCCCCCGCCGCCACGTCAAAGCGGTGGTCGTGGTCTACCGGGGCCGCATCATCGCCGAACGTTACGCGCCGGGCTTCGGCCCCGAGACGCCGATGCTCAGCTGGTCGCTGGCCAAGTCGGTGACCAACGCGCTGACCGGCGTTCTGGTGCGCAAGGGCCGGCTGTCGCTCGGCGAACCGGCCCCGATCGCGGCCTGGCGCGCAGCCGGCGACGCCCGCGGCGCGATCACGATCGAGAACCTGATGCGGATGAACACCGGCCTCGACCTCGATGAAACCAACACCGGCTTCGACGCCAACAGCCGCATGATGTTCACCGAGGGCGACATGAGCGGGTACGCCGAGCAGGCGCGGTTGGTCGCGCCGGTTGGAACCCGTTGGCATTACTCCAGCCCGACGACCCTGATCCTCGACCGCGTCATCCGCGACCAGGCGGGGGAAAACGCCGCCTCGGTGGACGCCTTCGCCCGGCGCGAGCTGTTCGCCCCGCTCGGGATGCGCAACGTCACCGTCGAATTCGACCGGGCCGGCGATCCCGTCGGGGCGATGTCGATCTACGCGAGCCCGCGGGACTGGGCGCGGTTCGGGCTGCTCTACGCCAACGACGGCGTCGCCGGTGGCCGCCGCCTCCTGCCGGAGCGCTGGGTCGACTATTCGGCGTCGCCGACGGCGGGGTCCGATGAGGGCTACGCCGCCGGCTTCTTCACCGCCCGCGGGGACGCCCGCGACGCCCGGTCCCGGCGCGCGGGCGGCATGGCGGCCGACGCCTTCATCGCGTCAGGCTCGCTCGGCCAGCGCATCGTGATCGAGCCGAAGGAGCAGCTGGTGATCGTTCGTTTCGAACGTTCGGAAGATTGGCCGAACTTCGACGCGCAAGGAATCCTGCGTCTCGTCGCCGACGTCCACGCGGCGCTCGGGATCAAGGGCTAGTCGGCCGGGGCGGGGAGGGGCGCCAGCACGAGCGTCTCGCGCAGGAGGATGAGCGCGGCGGCGACGGCCGTGAAGGTGAGGATCGACGTCTGGAAGCCCAGCCTGGAGGTGGCGAGGCCGAGCGCCAGGATCATCGCCGCCATCAGGTAGCCGCCCCAACGGTCGAACACCGCCTCGACCTGGCCCCGGCGGCGGACGCGGGGTTTGGCGCGGTCGGCCAGGGGGCGGCCCTCGCGCACGGCGGCGACCCGCGGGTTCATGATCGCAAACCAGAGCGGCGGGAGCATCGCGGTCAGGAACATCGGCATCAGCCCGGCGGGCAGGCGCGGCTGGCCGTCGAGTTCGCGCAGCGCGTCGAACCGCCGTGACGCCGAACGGTGATGCTCGGAATGGCGGCCGAGGTTGAGGAAGTAGAGGCCGGAGAAGCGCGTCTCCCAGTTCCAGCTGTGATGGACATCGGGGCGCTCATACCGGCCTGGCGCGACCTCTTTCCGCGAGAGGCCATAGTGCTGCATGTAGTTGATCGTCTCGAGCGAGAAGATCGCCACAGCGCTCTGGATGCCAACGGCGACCAGGCCGTAGACGCCGGCGAACGCCCATGCCGCGGCGTAGTAGGCGGCCACGAAGACCGCGTACCAGATCATCCGATTGCGCGGGCTGAGCCAGCCGTGGCCGCGCGCCTTCAGCCGCCGCGTCTCGATCTCCCAGGCGCCGAAGAGCCCGCCGACCACGCTGCGCGGCACGAAGGCGTAGAGGGGTTCGTTCAGCCTGGCCGAGGCCGGATCGTCCGGCGTCGCCACGCGGATGTGGTGGCCGTAGACGTGCTCGATCGAGAACTGCGGATAGCTGACCAGGATCAGCAGCAGGTCGCCCAGCCAGCGGTCGAGCCGGTTCTGCCGGTGCATCAACTCGTGCGAGACGGCGATGCCGACCGCGCCGTAGTAGAGCCCGACGAGCAGCGCCAGGATCACCACGTCGACGCCGACCGCGTGGCGCTGCCAGACATAGTAAAGCATCAGCCCCTGGATGAAGACGAACTTGAAGGCCAGAAGGCGCGGCATGAAGCCGTATTCGGCGCGTGGATGGGCGGCGGCCTCGTCGGCGAACGCCTCGCCGGGATCGCGGCCGCCGATCAGGTCGAGGAAGACGGGGATCGCGAACGCGGCGCCGACGTAGCAGACCGTCCGCAGCGTCTGGGCGTGCAGATTCGGCAGGCTGGGCGCCAGCCAGAGCGGCAGGGTGAACGGGAGGAAGACCCAGACTCGGCGAAGGAAACCGGCGATCGCGCCCATGGGCGCCGACTATCACGGCCGCGCCGCGGCGTCGACGGCGGCGCGGCGCCGCGGGAGGCCCAACCCCGCTCGCCTTCCCAAATCGCGGCGCATTTGCTAACCCCCGCGCCTCGCCGGGCGCGGTCGTGGCGGAATTGGTAGACGCGCAGCGTTGAGGTCGCTGTGGGGCAACCCGTGGAAGTTCGAGTCTTCTCGACCGCACCAGCGAGATTGGAGATTTAAGCCAGGCGCCGAGGCGGATCGAACGGGAGGGGCGAGCGATGAGCCGGACCGACGACGACCGCACGGCCGCGCCCCCGACTGAACACCTCGAGGATCTGGCGCTCCGCGAAGACTACGGCCTCAACCCAGCCTTCGTCGAAATGGTCGTCGACGCGGCCGAGCGCAGCGACAAGCCGCGCATGGCAGAGCTGCTCGAGGCGCTGCACCCGGCCGACATCGCCGACCTGATGGGCTTCCTCTCCGGCGACTACCGCGAGGCGCTGGTTCCCCTGCTCAAGGCCGACGTGCTGGCCGAGGTGCTCTCCGAACTCGAGGGGCCGCTGCGGGAGGATATCCTCGAACACGTCGCGCCTGGCGTGCTGGCCGAAGCGATCGGCGAGATGGAGTCCGACGACGCCGCGGACGTCGTCGACGACCTGGAAGCCGACGTGCGCGGCCAGGTGCTGGCGCGCATGTCCGACATCGACCGCGCCGGCATCGAACGCGCGCTCACCTACGCGGACGAGACCGCCGGCCGGCTGATGCAGCGCGAGGTGCTGGCCGCGCCGCAATTCTGGACCGTTGGGCAGACGATCGAGCATGTGCGTGAAGCGTCGGACGACCTGCCGGACCTCTTCTTCGACGTCTACGTCGTCGACCCCGCCAACCGGCCGCTGGGCGCAGCGCCCGTCAGCCGCCTCCTGAAGAGCCGTCAGGATGCGCTGCTCTCCGACATCATGGAGCCGGTCACCGAGATCCCGGCCGAGATGGACCAGGAAGAGGTCGCCTACATCTTCGACAAGTACCACCTGATCTCCGCCCCCGTGATCGAGGCCGGCGGGCGCCTCGTCGGCCAGATCACCGTCGACGACATCGTCGGCGTCATCCGCGAGGAGAGCGACGAGGACATGCTGGCCCTGGCCGGTGTTTCGGACGCAGGCCGTGGCGCGACCGTCATCGGCGTCACGCGCTCGCGTTTCTGGTGGCTGTTCATCAACCTCGGGACCGCCATCCTCGCCTCGGCGGTGATCGCGCTCTTTCAGGGGTCGATCGAGAAATTCGCCGCGCTGGCGGTCATCAACCCGATCGCCGCCTCGATGGGCGGCAACGCCGGCACCCAGACGCTGACCGTCGCCGTGCGCGCCATCGCGACGAAAGAGCTCAACGCCGCCAACGTGCTGGTCACCATCATGCGCGAACTGGCGGTGGGCCTGCTGAACGGCGTCGCCTTCTTCATCGTCATGGGGGCGGTGGTGCTGGTCTGGTTCCACGACCCCGGCATGGCCGCCATCGCCGGATCGGCGATGATCATCAACCTCTTCGCCGCCGCGCTGGCCGGGATCCTGATCCCGTTGGCGCTCGACCGGATGGGGTTCGACCCCGCAGCGTCGTCGGTGGTTTTCCTCACGACGGTCACCGACTGTGTCGGCTATTTCAGCTTTCTGAGCCTGGCGACCGTTTTCCTGCTTCACCGCTGAACGGTCTTGATCTTGCGGGCGCGGAACGGGACGCGCAAACCGCGTTTCAAACTGGGTCAGACGCGGATGAAGCTGCGCTACGGGGTTTCCCCCGCCGCGATCGAACTGATCAAGCGGTTTGAAGGGTTTCACCGGACGGCCGCGCCGATTGGCGACGGTCGCTGGGCGATCGGCTATGGCCACACGCGTTCGGCGCGCGAGGGCGCCGAGGTGACCGAAGCCGACGCTGAGGCGCTGCTCGGCTTCGACCTGGTCGACGTGCAGGCGGCGGTGAACGACTGGACCTATACGCCGCTGACCCAGAACCAGTTCGATGCGCTGGTCTCCTTCGTCTTCAACATCGGCTTGGACGCCTTTCGCCACTCCGCGGTGCTGCGGCGGGTGAACGAGGGTGCGCTCTTGCAGGCCGCCTGCACCATGGAGATGTGGCGCAAGGCCGACTTCGATGGCCAACGCATCGTGGTCGATGCGCTGATCCGCCGCCGCGCGGCCGAGAAGGCGCTGTTTCTGACCCCGCCGGAGGGTTTCGTCGCCGCGCCCTCGGCGGTCGTTCGGCCGCAATTGGACTACGACGCCCGCGCCGCCGTGCCGCGTGTACGGCCGGCCGAGCTCGCCTCCGAGCCGGAAAGCGCCGCCACAACGCCGGTCGCGCAGCCCGAGCCGTCGGACCCCGCGCTCTCCACCTCGACCAGCGAGCGGGCGGCTGCGGCGGTCTCCGCGCGCCTGCAGGCCATCTTGCCAAACGAGGGGCCGCCGCAGGCCGCCGAAGCCCCTTCGGTCGACGACGAGCCGCAGCCATTTCCAGGCGCCGACTCAGACGCGGCGGCGACCGAGCCCGCGCCCGAGCGGATCGCCGAACCGATCGTGCGGCCGTCGCCGCGCGCCAGTCCGGCGACCTTCGCTTCGGTTCGCTCCATTTTCGAGGACACGCACGAGGACGCCGACCAGCCCAGTTTCACCCCGCTGGTCATCCTCGGCCTGATCGGCCTCGTCTTCTTCGGCGGCGGCCTCTTCTGGATCTTCGCCGGGCGCGCTGGCGGCGGCCTGCTCGGCCCCGGCGCCGGCTTCGCCGCCGGCCTGATCGGCATCCTTTGCCTGGCCGGCACGGTCTATTTCTTCCTCGACCGGCTCGCCGACCGCGACTGACGCCCCGCGCCTGCCATGCTAGGCAGGCGCATGATCGGTCAGGGGCCCGCTCTCGACTTCGACCTCGGCGAGACCGCCGACGCGCTGCGTGACACCACGGCCCGCTTCGCCGCCGCCCGCATCGCCCCGCTCGCCGCCGAGATCGATCGCAGCAACGACTTCCCGCGCCACCTCTGGCCCGAGATGGGCGCGCTCGGCCTGCACGGGATTACGGTCGAGGAGGAATGGGGCGGCGCCGGCCTCGGCTACCTCGAGCATGTGGTGGCGATGGAGGAGGTGAGCCGCGCCTCGGCCTCCGTCGGCCTGAGCTATGGCGCGCACTCGAACCTGTGCGTGAACCAGATCCGCCGCTGGGGCAACGAGGAGCAGAAGCGCCGCTACCTGCCCAAGCTGATCAGCGGCGAACACGTGGGCGCGCTGGCGATGAGCGAAGTCGGCTCCGGGTCGGACGTGATCTCGATGAGCCTGCGCGCCGACCGGCGCGGCGACGCCTTCGTGCTGAACGGCTCGAAGTTCTGGATCACCAACGGACCGCACGCCGACGTGCTGGTCGTCTACGCCAAGACAGATCCCGACGGCGGCAGCCGCGGCGTCAGCGCCTTCCTGGTCGAGAAGGATTTCAAGGGTTTCGTCTGCGCGCAGAAGCTCGACAAGCTCGGCATGCGCGGCTCAGACACGGGCGAGCTTGTGTTCACTGACTGCGAAGTGCCCGCCGAAAATGTGATGGGGCCGGAGAACGGCGGGGCGGCGGTGCTGATGAGCGGGCTCGACTACGAGCGCGCCGTGCTGGCCGCCGGCCCGCTCGGCATCATGCAGGCCTGCCTGGACGCTGTGCTGCCCTACGTGCGCGAGCGCCAGCAGTTCGGCCGGCCGATCGGCACGTTCCAGCTGATGCAGGGCAAGATCGCCGACATGTACGTCGCGCTCAATTCGGCCCGCGCCTACGTCTACGCCGTGGCCAAGGCCTGCGACGCCGGCCGCACCACCCGTTTCGACGCCGCCGGCGCGATCCTGCTCGCGTCCGAGAACGCGGTGAGGACGGCGCTGGAGGCGATCCAGGCGCTGGGCGGAGCGGGGTACACCAAGGATCACCCGGTCGAACGACTGTTGCGCGACGCCAAGCTTTACGACATCGGGGCCGGCACCAACGAGATCAGGCGCTTCCTCATCGGCCGCGAACTGGTCGGCCAGTGAGCGTGCGGCGCATCAGCTCAGGTTCGGTGTTCGAAGAGGAGGCCGGATACTCGCGCGCCGTTGTCGTTCAGCACGCTGATCACGACGAGGTGTTCGTCTCGGGATGTACAGGCTTCGACTATTCGACGATGACGATCCGCGAGGACGTAATCGAGCAGACTCGTCAATGTTTCGTTAACCTTGCGGACGCATTGACGCAGGCGGGTGGAAGCCTAACGCATTTGGTTCGTGTGCGTTACTATCTGCCCGACTCGGGTGACTGGGGGCGTGTTGCGCCGGTTTTCGGCGAGATCCTGGCGGACATACGCCCAGCCGCGACCTGTCTGATCTGTGGGTTGATCGACCCGCGCATGAAGATCGAGATCGAGGCCGATGCGAGGATACCGCGGCGGGATTTTGGCAGTTAGCGCGGCCTCGGCGCTCGTGCTTTCCGCGTGCGGGCACCTTCCCGCAAAGCACGCGGTCGGCGTCATCCCGCCGCACTGCAACAACGGCGGCTTCAAGGCGACCGCCGAACTCGTGTTCAGCCGCGTCTCGGCCGATGGCTCGGATGGCGTCAGCGAAGCCGACTTCAGCAAGTTCCTCGATGCCGAAGTCAGCCCCAGGTTCCCCGAGGGCCTGACGGTCGTGGACGCGGAGGGCCGCTGGACCCCGCCTGCCGGCTCGATGATCCGCGAGCCCGCCAAGATGGTGATGATCGTGCTGCCAGGCCGCTCCGATGATGGAAAGAAGCTGGAAGCCGTCCGCGCCGCCTACAAGACCACGTATCACCAGCAGTCCGTGCTCCTGATGACGCACGGCGACTGCGTTTCGTTCTAGCCGATCAGCTCCTTCACCGTGTCGCGCTCCGAGACGAGCTCGTCGTTGGTCTTGGCGAGGCGACCCTTGGCGAAGTCGGCCATGGCGAAGCTTTCGACCACCTCGTAGCCGCCGCCGGCGGTCGAGCGCACCGGCATGCCGGCCCAGATGTCGCTGGCGAAGCCGTAGCGGCCCTCGGAGTGCACGGCCACCGAGTGCACCGTTCCCGGGCTCGCCAGGTCGTGGACGTAGTCGATGATCGCGCTTGCGGCCGATCCGGCGGAACTGACGCCGCGCGCCGCGACGATCGCGCCGCCGCGGCCGCCGACCGCCGGCAGAAACTCGGTCTCCAGCCAAGCCGTATCGCCGATCACGTCGGCCGCCGGCTTTCCGCCGATGGTGGCGTGCGTGTAGTCGGCGAACATGGTCGGGGAGTGGTTGCCGTAGATGTAGAGATCTTTGACGTCGGCGACCGCCGCGCCGGCCTTGGCGGCGATGATCGAGTGGGCGCGGTTCTGGTCCAGCCGCACCATGGCGGTGAAGCGCTCTTTCGGCAATCGTTTGGCTTGGGCGGCGGCGATCATGCAGTTGGTGTTGCAGGGATTGCCGACGACCGCGACGCGGGCGTCGTCGGCCGCGACCTCGTCGATCGCCTTGCCCTGGCCGATGAAGATGCGTCCGTTGTCCTTCAGGAGGTCCGCGCGCTCCATGCCCGGCCCACGCGGCTTCGATCCGACCAGCAGGCACCAGTTCGCGTCCTTGAACCCCACCTTGGGGTCGTCTGTCAGAACGAGGCCCTGAAGCAGCGGGAAGGCGCAGTCCTCGAGCTCCATCGCGACACCTTTCAGCGCCTTCTGCGCCGCTTCGACCGGGATCTCGATCAGCTGCAGGATGACCGGCTGGTCAGGGCCGAGCATTTCGCCCGCGGCGATGCGGAAGAGGGCGGCGTAGCCGACGTTGCCGGCCGCGCCGGTGACGGCCACGCGAACGGGCGGCTTGCTCATGTGGGGACTCCGTTTTCGGCCGGGTGGAAGGGGCGGCGTCTAGCTAGCGCGGGGCGGGCGAAACGGGAAGCTGAGAGATGCGAAAGGGGCCGCCCCATCGCTGGGACGGCCCCTCCATCGTCGGACCGCGGTCTGCCGGGTCGCCCCAGCGAATCCGCGAGACCTTGTGCCTACAGGCGAACTGCTGTCAGGCGCGAACCCCAGTTTCGAGGCTCCAGGTCACGCTATGCGACCGCGGTTGGAGACAATGAGACATGGCGGGAACTCGACTCCACTGTCGTCCATAGTTGTGTCACAACCCCTTATTCGACAAGGAAAAACGCCCATCATCGTCCATATCGGTCTCTGGCTCTCTATGACAAGCGCGGTCGAGCTTTAGGGCCAGTTTTAG
>DATGKF010000026.1:0-6150 GCA_035294785.1 Caulobacteraceae bacterium
CCTAGCGACTGTCCGGAAGACAACTGCGGTCGCGCGCCCGCCCCGCAGCGATCTCTCACGACCAGGGACCCACCGCGCTACGACCAATGCGATCTGACATCAGCCAGATCACTTCGCCAACATACAGGGACCCATGAACACCAGATCGAGCACGGTGATCATGGGTCGCCCGGACAAGCCGGGCGATGACGGCGTTGGTGCGGTCGACGCCGCCTTCCGCCAGCATCGGGCGGAGGCGCTGGCCACGCTGATCCGGGTGGTGGGGGACTTCGACCTGGCGGAGGAGGGGTTGCAGGAGGCTTGCGCGGCGGCGGCGGTCGCCTGGCGGAGCGACCTGCCCGCCAACCCGCGGGCGTGGCTGGTGACGACGGGGCGGCGGAAGGCGATCGACATGCTCCGTCGGCGGATCGCTTTTCGCGCCAGGGCGGACGCGCTGCAGGCGCTGGCCGAGATCGAGGCGGACGCCGTGCCGGACGAGGCCGACGAGACCGCGTTCGGCGACGACGACATGCTGCGGCTGATCTTCACCTGCTGCCACCCGGCGCTTTCGCTGGAGGCGCAGGTGGCGCTGACGCTGCGCACCGTCTGTTCGCTGCCGACGCCGGTGGTGGCGCGGGCGTTCCTGGTCGCCGAGGAGACGATGGCCCAGCGGCTGGTGCGGGCGAAGGCGAAGATCCGCATCGCGGGAATTCCTTACCGGACGCCGCCGCTGGACGAGCTGGACGCGCGGACGGACGGCGTGCTGGCGGTGATCTATCTGGTGTTCACCGAGGCTTACGCGGGCGATCCGCGGCGGACGCTGGCCGGCGAGGCGATCGGGCTGGCGCGGCGGCTGGATGCGCTGCTGCCGGGGCGCGGCGCGGTGCAGGGCCTCTTGGCGCTGATGCTGCTGCACGAGGCGCGGCGGCCGGCGCGCACCGACGCGGCCGGGGACATCGTGCTGCTGGAGGACCAGGACCGGGGGGTGTGGGACCGGGCGATGATCGCCGAGGGGCTGGCTCTGGTCGAGCCGGCGCTGAAGGCGTCGGTGCCGCCGTCGCCCTACGCGGTGCAGGCGGCGATCGCGGCGCTGCACGACCGGGCGGCGACGCCGGCGGAGACGGACTGGCGGCAGATCCTCGGGCTCTATGCGGTGCTGATGCGGCTCGCGCCATCGCCGGTGATCGAGCTGAACCACGCCGCCGCGCTGGCCATGGTCGACGGCCCGGCCGCCGCGCTGCCGGTGGTCGACGCGCTGGCGGCGCGGGGGACGCTGGCCGGCTACGACGTGCTGCCGGCGGTGCGGGCGGACCTGCTGCGGCGCCTGGGGCGGCGGGACGAAGCGCGGTCAGCGTACGCGGAGGCGCTGCAGCTGGCGCGGCACGAACCGGACCGGCGGTTCTTCCGAAGGCGGATGGGTGAACTCTCTTAACCCGCTCATCCCCGCGAAAGCGGGGACCCAGGTGTTTTTTCGTGAAGTGCGGGCCGACTGCGGGCTATCAGGGCCTGGCCAAAGACTGGGTCCCCGCTTCCGCGGGGATGAGCGGAACATTGTTGGAGAGGGGAGCCCATGAAGACCCAAGACATCGAGTATCAGGCCGACGGGGCGGAGTTGGTGGGGTATCTGGCCGTGGATGACGCCAAGGCGGGCAAGCGGCCGGGGATCATCGTGGCGCATGAGGGCGGGGGTCTGACGGACCACGCGAAGCGGAGCGCGCGGCGGCTGGCGGAGGCGGGGTACATCGCGTTTGCGCTGGACTACTACGGCGGCGGCAAGCCGCTGGCGGACATCAACACCGCGATGCCACGGATCATGGCCTGGATGGCCGATCCGACCGGGATCCGGGCGCGGGCGCACGCGGCGCTGGGCGTGCTGACATCGCAGCCGGAGACGGACGCGGAGCGGTTGGCCGGCATCGGGTACTGCTTCGGCGGCACGACAGTGCTGGAGATGGCGCGGGCGGGCGAACCGTTGAAGGCGGTGGTGGGCTTTCACTCCGGCCTGGGCACGGGCCGGCCGGCGCAGGCGGGCGCGGTGAAGGCGAAGGTGCTGGTGCAGATCGGCGCCGACGATCCGATCATCCCGCCCGACCAGCGGACCGCGTTCGAGGCGGAGATGAAGGCGGCCGGGGTCGACTGGCGGATGCTGGTCTACGGCGGCGCCGGCCACAGCTTCACCAACCCGGATTCAAGCGCCCTCGGCCGCCCCGGATTCGCTTACGACAAGAGCGCCGATGAGCGGTCCTGGCGCGCGATGCTGGATTTGTTCGACGAGGTGTTTTGAGGGGCCCCCCACCCCCGCTCATCCCCGCGAAGGCGGGGATCCAGGTGTTTTTGTTGAGGTAGGTTTGCCTGCCGCGCCTTACCCGTGGCCAAAGACTGGGTCCCCGCCTCCGCGGGGATGAGCGGTTGAGAGGAAGCGCGAGACAGGCTCTGTCAGAAATTCATCCGGTACAGCGGCGCGGATTCGATCTTGCCGACTTTGGCCAAGGCCGCCTGGACGTCGGGGCGGGCGAGGAGGAGGGCGCGGCGTTCGTCGGCGTTGGGGTGCGGGCCGGGCGGCTGCGGCGGCTCCTTCAGGGTCTGCGCCCAGGTGATGATCTGCAGCCGGCGCACCGGATCGCCGAGCAGGGCGACGATCGTCGCCGCGGCGCCGTCGATGTCGCCGGCGCAGGCGGAGGCGTCGACCACCGCGCCCGGATCGAGGTAGCCGCGGGCGCGGACGGCCGCGAGCGCGGTCTGGGCCGCCGCGTGGTCGCCCAGCGCCGCCTCGGCGCAGACGCGGATGTCGGCCACGGCGACCTGGCCGGCCGGCGAGAGGTCGGAGGGCGCCAGCACGTCTAGCGTGGCGAGCGCGTCGGCGGCCTTGCCCATCGAGACCTGCAGGCGGGCGAGCGCGAGGCGCTGGGTGAGGTTGATGTGGCCGGCCTCGGGGCGGTTGGCGGCGCGGACCATCGTGGTCAGCGCCTCGTCGTAGCGGCCGAGGCCGGCGAGCGCCCGGGCGCGCATGGCCAGGACGTCGGCGAGTTCGCCCTCGGTGTCGATGTAGGCCGGCGCCGAGCCGTCGGCCGGCTGCGCCTTGGCCAGGGCGGCGTCGAGCAGCTTCAGCGCCTCGTCGAAACGGCCGATGGCGACGAGGGCGGCGGCCTTGTCGCGCACGCCGACGAGGAGGCCGGGCGCGCCGGCGGCGGCGGCGTCGACCTTGGCCAGGTAGCGCTCGTTGAGCGCCACGAGGTCGAAGGCGGCGGGGTCGGTGGCCAGGATCGGCGCGAAGCGGTTGTCGGCGCGCGGGCCGACCATCGGACCCGCCTCGTCCACCCGGCCGATGAGGCCGCGGGCGCCGGCCAGGTCGCCGTGGTCGATGAGCTCGACCGCCTGCTCGACGATCATGGGGCTGGTGTCGTTGAAGGGGTCGCGCGGGCGCCAGTTGGCGGCGAGCAGCGCCTGCACCAGCTGGAAGCGCAGGGCCTGCCCGTCCGGCGCGCCGGCGGCGGCGCCGTAGACGGCGAAGACGAGGTTGTCGTTCAGGCCGGCGAGCGCGGTCGGGAACCGCTGGGCGATGGTGGTCAGGCTCTGCAGCGCCTCGCGCGCATCGCGGCGGGCAAGGCCGATGAGCATTTGCTCCTGAAAGTCGGCGGGGGTGGCGGCGGGGGAAGCGGTGGCCGAGCGCACGGCGGTCTCAGCCTCGTCCAGCCGGCCGGCGCGCGCGTCGATGTTGGCCAGCATCAGGTAGCCGATGTGAGCGAACGCGGGCGGAAGCTCGGCGTAGTCCGGCGACGGCAGCAGCACGCGCAGGCGCGTGGCGGCGTCCTCCACCTGGCCGGCCCGCATCTCGGCGCTGATGCTGGAGAGGTCGCGGAGGGCGCTTTGGGCGTTGTGGCTGAGCGTGTTGATCGGCGGGGGCGCGGCGTCCCCGGCCGCCGGGGCCGTCGGCGCCGGCGCGGGGGCCGGGGCGACCGGCGGGATCGCGGACGGCACGGCCACGGCGGCGCCGGCGGCGAGGGCCGCGGCGGCGAAGGAGGCCAGACAGATCGCGCGGAGCATCCCGTTCGCCTCCCACCGATGGTTGTCCGCAAGAATAGGCGAGCGCCCCGCAGGGCGCCAACGGGGTTCGGGCGCGTCGGCGCCTGCTCAAAACCGCTCATCCCCGCGAAAGCGGGTGGGAAGGGGAGAGGGCGAGCCGATTTACGCCGCGGCTCTTGCGGCTCTGCGCAGCGCTTGCGGGGGTTGGGCGAAGGCGCGGAGGAAGGCGCGGCGCATGCGTTCGGGGTCGCCGAAGCCGGTCGAAAGGGCGACCTGGTCGATGGGGTCGGCCGTCGCCTCGATCAGGGCGCGGGCGGCTTCGACGCGCAGGCGCTCGATAGCGCGGGCGGGGGTGACGCCGGTCTCGGCGACGAAGGCGCGGGCGAAGTTGCGCGGGCTCATGGCGGCCCGATCGGCCAGTTGTTCAACGTTCAACGTCTCGTGCAGATGCTCGCGCGCCCAGGTCAGCAGCGCGGCGAACCGGCCGCCGGGCCGATCGAGTTCGATCAGCGCCGAGAACTGCGACTGCCCGCCGGGCCGGCGGTGGTAGACCACCAGCTGCTGCGCCGTCTGCCGGGCGACGTCCTCGCCGAGGTCGTCGGCGATCATGGCCAGCGCCAGGTCGATTCCCGCGGTGATGCCGGCCGAGGTCCAGACATCCCCGTCGCGCACCCAGATGCGGTCGGCTTCGAGCCGCACCTTGGGGAACTTGCGGGCGAAGTCGGCCGAGCGGTTCCAGTGCGTGGTGGCGCGCTTGCCGTCGAGCAGGCCGGCGGCGGCCAGGAGGTAGGCGCCGGAGCAGACGCTGGCCGTGCGGCGCGCGCGGGCGGCTTCGGCGCGCACGAAGGCGAGCACGGCGGGATCGCGCGCCGCCTCGCGGCTGCCGACGCCGCCCGAGGCGATGAGGGTGTCGATGCGCCCGGCCGCGGCGAACGGCCTGGCGGTCATCTCGACGCCCGCGGAACTCGCCACCGGGCCGGGCTCGGCGGCGATCAAGGCGAGCTCGTAGGCGCCAGGGGCGATGCGGCCGGCGATCTCGAACGCGGCCAGCGGGCCGGTGACGTCGAGGATCTGGAACGCCGGGTAGATGAGAAAGGCAACGCGGCGGGTCATGGCGTGAAACGAGGGAACCTTGGCATTTCCGCCGGACGGTAGAGCGGTCATACGGTTGGCGTCAATCCTGACGAGGAGCCCTCTCCATGGCCGCCTTCCGCATCGTCGAAGCCATCTACCCCGGGATGACCCAGCTCGACTTCACCGGACCGCACACGGTGTTCAGCCGGCTGCCGGACGCCGAAACAATCGTGGCGTCCGAGCGCGGCGGGACGATCGAGTCCGACGGCGGGCTGGCGTTCGCCGGCACGAAGCGACTGTCCGACATCGACCGCTGCGACCTGCTCTTCTTCCCCGGCGGCTTCTCGGCGACCGAGGCGGCGAACGACGAGGCGTTCATGACCGAAGCGAAGCGGCTGGCGGCAGGGGCGACGTATCTGACCTCGGTCTGCACCGGCTCGCTGATCCTCGGCGCGGCCGGCGTGCTGAAGGGCAAGCGGGCGGCCTGCCACTGGGCCTGGCGCGAGATGCTGCCGTTGTTCGGGGCGATCCCCGACGCCGGGCGGGTGGTGCGCGACGGGAACATCATCACCGGCGGCGGGGTGACGGCGGGCATCGACTTCGCCTTCGTGGTCGCGGCCGAGCTGGCCGGCGAGGACTTCGCGCAAGGGCTGCAACTGGGCTTGGAATATGCGCCCGCGCCCCCGTTCAACAGCGGCCGCCCGGAAACGGCGCCGCCCGAGGTCCTGGCCCGCGTGAAGGCCAACATGGACGCGGTGATGCCGAAGCGCCTGGCGCAAGCCAAAGCGGCGGCGGCGCGCATCTGAACGGCGAAGCCGTGTTGGACCGCCAAGCGCGCCAAGGACGCCAAGGTCCGCCAAGACGCCTAGGCAACCGCGACCGCTTGGCGAACTTGGCGAGCTTGGCGGTCGAATAGGACGGCGCCGCTTCGCGGCGCTAGCCGATCACCACCGAGGTCATCGAGATGGCGGCGAAGACGTCGTCGTTGAAGAGGCGCAACGGTTCGCCGTCGCGCTGGGCGCCGAGGACGTAGAGAAGCGGCAGGTAGTGCTCGCCGCTGTTGATGGCCGGGTG
>DATGKF010000027.1:0-4252 GCA_035294785.1 Caulobacteraceae bacterium
GCGCCGCGGCGGCGACGACTGCTTCACGCAGGTCGAGGACCGAGGCGTGAAGTACTGCGTGCCGGTGCAAGGCGCCCAGAACACCAAGGCCATCTTCAGCATCCTGAACGCGCTCCTGGCGCTCAAGACCGCGCCGGGCGACCTGCCGACGGCCCAGACGGTGCGGATCACGCCTTAAGGCGCAGGGCGGGCCAGGGTTCCTCTAGCTGCGGCTCAGCACCGTCAGTTCGATCGATCGCCGCACGCTGAAGCCCAGCGTCTCGTAGAGCGTGATGGCGGCGGTGTTGTCGGCGTAGCAGTGCAGGAACGGCGTCTCGCCGCGGGCGAGGATGCGCTGGGAAACCAGGCGGGTGAGGTCGCGGGCGTAGCCGGCGCCGCGACAGTCCGGGTGCACGCAGACGCCGCTCACCTCGGTGTGGCCGGGCGTCCGCAGCCGCTCGCCGGCCATCGCTGCCAGGCGCCCGTCGACGCGAACGCCGATGAAGTCCCCCAGCTGGTGGGTGCGCTCGAAGAAAGGGCCGGGGCGGGTGAGGGTGGCCAGCGCCAGCATCTCGGCGGCGTCCGCGTCGCCCAGCGGCACGATCTCGGCGCGCGGCGGCGCGTCGGTGACGGCCTCCGCGACCATCTGCACGCAGCGGCCGCGGTCGACCACGACGAGGCCCGGCGGCGCAACCGCTTCGTCGGGTTCGACCAGCGCGATGGGCGTCTGCGCGGTGCAGAGCGCCGCCAGCGCGCTCTGGCTGTCGGGCGAGTCGTCCGCCGCCGCGGCGAACGCGCCATACGCCGCCTGCATGCGCCAGGCGCGGGCGTCGCCTTCGGCCAGGTGCGCTTGCCGAGTCGAAAGCGCGGTCCAGACCGGGCGGTCGAGCGGCCCGCTCAGACGGCCGTCCCGCCGACGGTGAGGCCGGTGATCTTCACCGACGGCTGGCCGACGCCGACCGGGACGGTCTGGCCGTTCTTGCCGCAAAATCCAGTGCCGGTGTCATAGGCGAAGTCGTCGCCGACCATGCTGACGCGAGTCAGCGCCGACGGCCCGTCGCCGATCAGCGTCGCCCCCTTGACCGGCGTCGTGATGCGCCCGTCCTCGATCAGATAGGCCTCGGTGCACTGGAAGACGAACTTGCCGTTGGTGATGTCCACCTGGCCGTCGCCGAGCGAGGCGCAGAAGAGCCCCTTCTTGACCGAGGCGATCATCTCCTCGCGCGGCGTGTCGCCGGCCAGCATGGCGGTGTTGGTCATCCGCGTCATGGGCATGTGCGCGAACGATTGACGGCGGCCGTTGCCGGTGGGCTTCAGCCCCATCAGGCGCGCGCTCATGCGGTCGTGCATGTAGCCCACCAGGATACCGTCCTCGATCAGGACGGTGCGCTCGGAGGGCGTTCCTTCGTCGTCGATCGTCAGCGATCCGCGCCGGCCGTAGAGGGTCCCGTCGTCGAACACCGTGACGCCGGGCGAGGCCACGCGGTCGCCGAGGCGGCCGGAGAAGGCGCTGATTCCCTTGCGGTTGTAGTCGCCTTCCAGGCCATGGCCGACCGCCTCGTGCAGCAGCACGCCGTTCCAGCCCGGGCCGATGACGACGTCCATTTCGCCGGCCGGGCAGGCGACCGCCTCCAAGTTGACCAGCGCGCGGGCCAGGGCTTCGTCGATTTGTTCCCGCCAGCGGTCGGGGCTGATCCAGGCCTCGAACCCGGCGCGGCCGCCGGCGGGCGCGAAGCCGTTCTCGCGCCGGCCGTCCTGCTCGACCGTCACCACCACGCCCAGTCGGACAAGCGGGCGGACGTCGCGCAGCAGCTGCCCGTCCGCGCGCAGAATCTCGATCGTCCGCCGCTCCCCGGTCAGCTGCACGGTCACCTGCCTGACCCGGTCGTCGCGACCGCGCGCGTAGGCGTCCATGTCCGCCAGCAACTTGACCTTGTCGGAGAACGGCGGCGAGGCGAGGGGGTTGTCGTCGCCGTAAAGCCTGGCGTTCGTCGCCCGCGGACCTTCGGCCGCCTCGCCCGCGTGGCCGCGCTTGGCCAGCGACGCCGAATCGGCGGCCCGGCGAATGGCGGCCTCCGAGATCTCGGCGGCATGCGCGTAGCCGGCCGTCTCGTCAGCCACCACGCGCAGCCCGAAGCCCTCGGCGGCGTCGTAGCTGGCCGATTTCAGCCGCCCGTCGTCCCAGACGAAGGCCTCGCTCTCCGAGCGCTCCACGAACAGCTCGCCGTCGTCGGCGTCCGAAAGGGCGTTCGCCAGCACGTCGTGAGCGCGGCGGGCGTCGACGCCGGCGGCTTCGAGAATGGAGGGCGCTTGGACGGGAGAGTTCATGCAAATGCTCGCTTCGGGGCCACGGAAACGCCAGCAACATAGGCGGCCGGACGGCGTCGCGAAACAGCGCGCGGGCGGCGCCTGGCATCCGTCTTGGCAATGTGGGCGGGACCGCGTATGCACCCCCGCGAGGGGCAAGACCCGGCTCGCGCCGGGACGCCAGGGCCACATCGGGGTTTTGAGAGCGTTGCGGAGCGTCGGCATGCGGGGGTTCAGGGGCGCGGCGGGCGGCGCCGCGCTTGCGCTGTTGTGGGCCGTCCAGGCGCGCGCGGGCGATCTGCTCGGCCAGCCGACCCCGGGCGGAATCGACCTGCAGCCGGCCGCCGCGCCGCTCAAGCATCAGGCCATCGACTTCCACAACTTCATCCTGATGCCGATCATCACCGCGATCGCCATCCTCATCCTGGCGCTGCTGGGCATCTGCATCGTGCGCTTCAACAGCCGCGCCAACCCGACGCCGGCGCGCTGGAGCCACAACACCACCATCGAGATGATCTGGACGGCGGGCCCGGTGCTCATCCTGACCGTCATCGCCATCTTCTCGTTCAAGCTGCTGTTCGCCTACAGCGCCATGCCGCCCCCCGACCTCACGGTGAAGGCGACCGGCTACCAGTGGTACTGGGGCTACGCCTATCCCGATCAAAAGATCGACGAATACACCTCGAACTACCTCGACCAGGCGGCCGCAAAGGCGGCGGGCGAGCCCTACCTCCTGGGCGCCGACAACCCGATGGTCGTCCCGGTGAACAAGAACGTCCGCGTGCTGGTGACCGGCGCCGACGTCATCCACGACTTCGGCGTGCCGGCCTTCGGGCTGAAGATGGACGCCGTGCCGGGGCGGGTGAACGCCACATGGTTCCGGGCGGAGAAGATCGGCACCTACTACGGCCAATGCGACCAGCTCTGCGGCGTGAACCACGCCTTCATGCCGATCGAGATCAGGGTCGTGAGCCAGAAGGATTTCGACGCCTGGGTGGCCGGCAAGACCCATCCCGCAGCGGCCGCCGCGTCCGCGTCCTCCGCTCCCGCATCCTCCGCACCGCCGTCTTCCGCCCCCGCATCGTCCGCGCCCGCCGCCGCGCCGCCGCAGAAGGTGGCGCGAGCCGGTCAGACGGCCTTGCGTTGAGGCCTGACTGAGAGAGTATTGAGATCATGGCGACCGCCGAAGCGCACATCGACGACCACGGCCACGACGACGGCTACGCCCACACGCCGCCGTTCTTCGTCCGCTGGCTCTTCTCCACCAACCACAAGGACATCGGCACCCTCTACATCCTGTTCGCCATTTTCGCCGGGATCATCGGTTCGACGCTCTCAGGCCTGATGCGCTGGGAGCTGGCGGCGCCGGGCATCCAGGTGTTCCAGGACTCGGGCCTGTTCGGCCACTTCAAAGGCTTCCTGGCCGGCCACCAGGGCTACAATGTCGCGGCCACGGCGCACGGGCTGATCATGATCTTCTTCATGGTCATGCCGGCGATGATCGGCGGGTTCGGCAACTGGTTCGTGCCGATCATGATCGGGGCGCCGGACATGGCCTTCCCGCGCATGAACAACATCTCGTTCTGGCTGCTGGTGGCCTCGTTCGCGCTCTTGTGCACCTCGATGTTCGTCGACGGCGGCCCAGGGCCGGGCTTTGGCGGCGGCTGGACGCTCTATCCACCGCTCTCGACCACAGGGCACACCGGTCCGTCGATGGACTTCGCCATCCTGTCGATCCACTTGGCCGGCGCCTCGTCGATCCTGGGGGCCATCAACTTCATCACCACCATCTTCAACATGCGCGCGCCGGGCATGACGCTGCACCGCATGCCGCTGTTCGTGTGGTCGATCCTGGTGACGGTGTTCCTGCTGCTGCTGTCGCTGCCGGTGCTGGCGGGCGCCATCACCATGCTGCTGACCGACCGCAACTTCGGCACCCACTTCTTTGATCCCGCCGGCGGCGGCG
>DATGKF010000028.1:0-58957 GCA_035294785.1 Caulobacteraceae bacterium
TCGAATTGATCGACCCGTCCAGCAGGTGGACGAAGATGTTGCCGCTGGTCGAGAAGGCGTCGATGCCGTCGCCATTGCTCGAGTTCACATCATTCCCGTGCTGGGTGATGATCGAGATGTTGCCGGCATTCGTCTGGGCGAAGATGCCGGTGCCGAACGAGGTGACGTTGCCGGCGACGTTGATGTTGACATTGCCGCCCACCACCGCGAGGGCCTCGATGCCAACGAACTGGGTGCTCACCACCTGGGCGCCAGCCCAGTTCTGGCTGTTGCCGGTGTCGACGGTGACGTTCCCGCCACTGAGATTGTCGACGAAAATGCCTGCCTGGCCCGGGTTCGTGCTGATGATGGCGCCCGACGGTGCCGTCGTGGTGTTGACGGTGAAGGACAGATCGCTGACGACGCCAGCGAGGTCGATGAGCGTGACGCCATGTGTTGGCCCGACGCTCGAACCGCCGCCCGGTCCGGGCGCGACCGGCTCCAGCGTCACCGCCAGCGAGCCAGTGACGGTGTTGTAGCCGAGCCCGTTGAAGCCGCCCTCGCAGAACTCGGTCGGGCTGGCGGTCGTGTTCGTGCCGCCCAGCGTGTTCGGCTGTGTCGTCCCGCCGGTGCCGGGGAGACCGGCCGCGGTGGTGTTGCAGACGCCCGCGAGGGCCACGCCTGGCGCGAAGGTCGCCGCGCCCATCAGCCCGCCGGCGCCAGCCAGCAGCGAGGTCGCGAACATGCTCGTGGCCAACAGCGACGCGCGGCCGCGCGTGAAGGTCCGGTTGGTGCCTGACATCGAAATCCCCATCCCCAATGGGCGCAAGTGGCCCCTTCCCCGGCGCGAAGCCGGTCTGAGTGACGTTGTAAGGCCGTAACGCGATCCGGTCTAGAGGATGCGGTGTGATCCGCGCCCGTGTGGCGCTCGCGCCACAGGCGAGCCCGGACGGGGCGCGCGCCGAGCGAAGTGCGCTATAAGCCGCCTCGCCCGCGCCGCTCCCCGGAGTCTCACTCGCCTTGAAAGTCATCATCCTGGCCGGCGGCTACGGAAGCCGCCTTTCGGAGGAAACCACCCAGCGGCCCAAGCCGATGGTGGAGATCGGCGGGCGGCCGATCCTGTGGCACATCATGAAGCTGTTCGGCGCCCATGGTCTGACCGACTTCATCGTCTGCGTCGGCTACAAGGGCTTCATGATCAAGGAGTATTTCGCCAACCTGCCGCTGCACGCCGGCGACGTGACCGTCGATCTAGCGAAGGGCGAGGTCGCCTATCACGACGCCCGCCGCGAGCCCTGGCGGGTGACGCTGGTCGACACGGGCGAGGCGACGATGACCGGCGGGCGCCTGAAGCGCATCCGCCGGTGGCTGGATGCGGCCGAGCCCTTCTGCATGACGTATGGCGACGGCCTCGCCGACATCGACGTGACCGGGCTCGTGGCCTTCCACAAGGCGCACGGGCGAGCGGCCACCATCACCGCGGTCGCGCCGCCCGGCCGCTATGGCGCGCTCGACCTCGGCGACGACGATCGGGTGCAGCGGTTTGTGGAAAAGCCGCCGGGCGACCGCTCGCTGATCAACGGCGGCTTCTTCGTGCTCGAGCCGAAGGTGCTGGACCGCATCGCCGGCGACGAGACGCCGTTCGAGGCCGAGCCGCTGGAGAGCCTGGCGCGCGACGGCGAGCTCGTCGCCTTCCGCCACGCGGGGTTCTGGGCGGCGATGGACACGTTGCGCGACCGCAATCACCTGGAAGCGCTGTGGGCCTCTGGCCAAGCGCCCTGGGCGATGTGGGAGCCGGATCGTTGAAACGCGCCGACGCCGGCTTCTGGCGCGGCCGCCGCGTGCTGGTCACCGGCCACACGGGCTTCAAGGGCGGCTGGCTGGCGCTCCGCCTGGCGGCGCTGGGGGCCGAGGCGACCGGGCTGGCGCTGGACCCGCCGACGAACCCGTCGCTGTTCGCCCTCGCTGGCGTGGGCGAAGCGCTGGCCGACCGGCGTGGCGACATCCGCGACGCCGGCGCGATGACCGCCGCGATCGCCGCCGCGCGGCCGCAGGTCGTGTTCCACCTCGCGGCCCAGCCGCTGGTGCGCGCCGGGCTCGCCGAGCCGATCGGCACGCTGGAGACCAACGTGATGGGGACGGCGGTTGTGCTCGAAGCGCTTCGCGGCGCCGGCGCCGCGGCGATCGTCGTCGTCACCAGCGACAAGGTCTATCGCAACGACGAACGCGGCCACGCCTTCGCCGAGGACGATCCGCTGGGCGGCGCCGACCCCTATTCCGGCTCGAAGTCGGCCGCCGAGATGGTCGCGCGCCTCTATCGCGAAAGCTTCGGGCTGCCGGTGGCGACCGCCAGGGCCGGGAACGTGGTCGGGGGCGGCGACTTCGCCGCCGACCGGCTGCTGCCTGACGTCTGGCGGGCGCGCGCGGCCGGCGCGCCGCTGGTGCTGCGCCGCCCGGCGGCGACGCGCCCATGGGGGCATGTGCTGGACGTCATCGAGGGCTACCTGCTGTTCGCCGAGGCGCTGGCGGCGGGCGACGCGCCGGCGGCGCTGAACTTCGGCCCGGCCGCCGACGCTCCGGCGCTGAGCGTGCTGGAGACGGCGGAGATCTTCGCCGAGGCGCTGGGCGGGCGGCTGGACTGGCGGGGCGAGCCGGCCCCGTTCGCCGAGAAGAGCGAACTCGCCATCGACTCGGCCGCAGCGCGCGCCGCGCTGGGCTGGAGCGAGCGGCTGCCGGGCGCGGCCGGCGTGCGCGCCGCCGCCCGCTGGTACGCCCGCCTCGCGGCCGGAGACGACATGGCGACGCTGAGCCGGGCGGCGGCGCACGCGGGCCTGGAGGCGGCCGCGTGATCTGCCGCTCCTGCCGCACGGCGCTGGGCGCGCCCGTGCTTGACCTGGGCTTAAGCCCCATCGCCAACGCCCTGCCGCCCATCGGGGCGCCGGAGCCGGACGAGCGCTTCCCCTTGCGCCTGTTCGTCTGCCCGGCCTGCTTTCTCGCCCAGGTCGAGGACGTCGCCCCGCGCGAGCGACATTTCAACGCCGGCTACGCCTACCTCTCGTCCGCCTCGTCCAGCTGGCGCGCACATGTGGAGGCTTACGCCGAGCGGATGATCGGCGAGCTTCACCTCGGCCCCGGCGCGACGGTGATCGAGGTGGGCAGCAACGACGGCGCCCTCTCGGCCGCCTTCGCCAAGGCGGGGGTGCGCGCCATCGGCGTTGACCCGGCGGCCAATGCGGCGGCGATGGCGGCGGACAAGGGCGTCGAGACGGTGGTCGGCTTCTTCGGAGCGGCGCTGGCGGACCAGATCGCCGCCAGCGGCGCGAGCGCCGATCTGATGGCGGCCAACAACGTGCTCGCCCACGTGCCCGATCTCGACGATTTCGTCGCCGGCTTCGCTCGCCTGCTGAAGCCCGAAGGCCTGATCACCTTCGAGTTTCCGCTCGTCTCCGAGCTGATCGCCAAGGGCTGGTACGACACCATCTATCACGAGCACTATTCCTACCTGTCGCTGACCGCGCTCACGCCGCTGTTCGCGCGCCACGGCCTCGCAATCGCCGACGTCGAGCGCCTGGCGACCCACGGTGGCAGCGTGCGCCTGTTCGTCCGCCGCGCCGGCGTCGCCGCGCCCACCGCCGCGGTCGGCGCGCTGCTGGCGGAGGAGCGGGCCGTGGGACTCGCCGACCTCGCCGGCTATTGCGCGCTCGCGCCCAAGGTCGCGGCGCACACGCGCGCGCTCAAGAGCTTCCTGGCGGGCCTGAAGGCGGACGGCCTCTCGATCGCCGGATACGCCGCGCCGGCCAAGGCGACGACGCTGTTGAACCACGCCGGCATCGGCCGCGAGACGCTGGACTATGTCGTCGATCGCGCGGCGACCAAGCAGGGGCGGCGCATCCCCGGCGTGGCCGTGCCCATCTATGCGCCCGAGCGCCTGGAGGCCGATCCGCCGGACGTGGTGCTGGTGCTGGCCTGGAACATCGCCGGAGAGATCGCCGCCCAGCTCGCGCCGCTGGTGGCGCGCGGCGTGCGCCTGGCGACGCCCATGCCCAAGCCGGGGTTCCTCGCGTGACGCTGGAGCCGATCGGCCTGGAGGGCGGCTACCGCGTGCGGCTCGAGCGGCGAGGCGACGAGCGCGGACATCTCAAGCGCCTCTTCAGCCGCGAAGACTTCCGCGCCGCCGGCCTCGCCGACTGCACCGAACAGATCTCCGAGGTCGTGAACGCGCGCGCCGGCACGTTGCGCGGCCTCCATTTCCAGCGCGCCCCGCACGCCGAGACCAAGCTGATCCGCGTCGTCCGCGGCGCCGTGTTCGACGCGCTGGTCGACATCCGGCCGGGATCGCCGACCTACGGGCGCGCCGTCACGATGACGCTTTCGGCGGAGGACGACCTCGCCCTCTACGCGCCGGCCGGCCTCGCGCACGGCTACCTCACGCTCACCGACGACAGCGCCATGCTGTACGGGATGGACGTGAGCTACGCGCCCGATCATGCCGGGGGGATCCACTACGCCGACCCGGCGCTCGCCATCGCCTGGCCGCGCGCGCCGGCGGTGATCAGCGAACGCGACCAGGCCTGGCCGACGCTGGCGGAGCTCGTCGCGTGATCGTCGCCCCCGAGCGCATCGCCGTCGCCGGCCCTTCGATCACCGAGCGCGAGGCCGAACTCGCGGCCGAGGCGGCGCGCACCGCCTGGTTCGCCAACCACTATGCGTTCAACGCCCGCTTCGAGGCGATGGTCGCAGCCTACGTCGGCGTGGCGCACGCGATCAGCCTGCCCCACGCGACCACGGCGCTGCACCTCGCCCTGGCCGCGCTCGGGGTCGGTCCGGGCGACGAGGTGATCGCGCCCGATGTCACCTGGATCGCCTCGGTGGCGCCCATCGTCTACGTCGGCGCCGAGCCGGTGCTGGTCGACATCCTGCCCGACACCTGGTGCATCGATCCGGACGCTGTGGAGGCGGCGATCGGGCCGCGCACGAGGGCGATCATCGGCGTCGACCTCTATGGCTCGACCTGCGACTGGCCGCGGCTGGAGGCGATCGCGTCCCGCCACGGCCTGGCCTTGATCGAGGACGCCGCGGAGGCGCTGGGCTCGGTGCTTTACGGCAAGCGCGCCGGCGCGTTCGGCCACTGTTCCGCCTTCAGCTTTCACGGCTCGAAGACGGTCGTCACGGGCGAAGGCGGCATGCTGGCGACGGACGATGCGGCGCTGAACGCCCGCGTCCTTGTCCTGCGCGACCACGGCCGCGCGCCGGGCGACCGCTTCTTCCAGAACCACGAGATCGCCTTCAAGGCCAAGATGAGCGGCGTGACCGCGGCCCTCGGCGTGGCGCAGATGGAGCGTATCGACGCGCTGATCGCGGCCAAGCGACAGATCTTCGCCTGGTACGCCGAGCGGCTGGCGGGGCTGAACGGCGTGCAGATCAACGCGGAACCGGCCGGCACGCTGAACAGCTACTGGATGGTCACCGCCATTCCGGATGCCGAGTATGGGCTGGACAAGTTCCAGCTGATGGCGGCCTTCGGCGAGCGCAACATCGATACGCGGCCGTTCTTCTCGCAGCTGTCGTCGCTGGCCGCCTTCGCCGACAGGCCGGCCGCGAGGCGGTTCGTCTCGCCCGCCGACAAAGGCGCCCACGCGGCGAGGTTCGGGTTGAACCTGCCCTCCGGCTATCACATGGACGAGGCGAAGGTGGACCTGGTCTGCAGCGCGTTGAAGGAGATCCTGGGCGTATGAGCCTGCCCGACGACCGCGCCGCGTTTGAGGCGGAGAAGACCCGGAGCGTGCTGGCGCTGGGGGCGGACGCGGAGGTGTTCGACCTGGCGCTGAAGACCGTCGTCGCCGCCGACCGCCATCGCTACACATACCTGTGGAGCTGGATGGGGGCGCCCATCATCCAGATGCCGGCCGACATCGTGGCCATGCAGGAGGTGATCTGGGCGACCAAGCCGGACGTGATCGTCGAGACCGGCGTCGCGCGCGGCGGCTCGGTGATCTTCTCCGCCTCGATGCTGACGCTGATCGGCAAGGGCAAGGTGATCGGCGTCGACATCGACATCCGCGCCCACAACCGCGACACCATCGAAACCCACCCGATGGCCGGCCGCATCACGCTGATCGAGGGCTCGTCGATCGCGCCGGAGACGCTGACCAAAGTGCGGGCCGAGATTCCCGCCGGTGCGTCGGTCATGGTCTGTCTGGACTCCGACCATTCGCGCGACCACGTGCTCGAGGAGCTTCGCCTCTACGGTCCGCTGGTGACCGCGGGGCAGTACCTGGTCTGCGCCGACACCGTCCTTGGAAGGATGACGCCCGAGCAGACGCCGAAGGCGCGTTCCAAGGTCTGGCTGCCTGGCGACGAGCCGCTGGCCGCCGTCGAGGCGTATCTTGCGGAGACCGACCGCTTCGAAGCGGACCCGTTGATCAACGGCAAGATGATCGTGGCGAGCTCGCCCGGCGGCTACCTGCGCTGCCTGCGCTAGACTATTGGGCGGGGCCTGGCAGAACCGCCGCGTCGTATCGCCGCTCGTTGGATTTGATCGCCGCGGCCGGGTTGCCGGCGACCACCGCGTAGTCGGGCACGTCGCGAATGACGACCGCACCAGCGCCGATGGTTGACCACTTGCCGATGGTGAGGCGCGGCGCGATCACCGCGCCGACCCCGACCAACGCGCCGTCGCCGATGCGCACCTCACCGGCGATCCTGACCCCCGGGGCAAGAAAGACGCTGCCGCCCAGGATCGTCTCGTGGCTGACGATCCCGCCGGCGTTGAGGGCGCAGTTCTCGCCGATCTCGACGCCGGCCTGCAGGATCACCTGCTCCTGGATGTAGGCGCCCGCGCCGATCGGTCCGTTCACGGTCACGCCTGGGTGGATCAGGCTGGCCAGCCGGCCGCCGCGCCGGGTCACCTCGCCGGAGGTCTCGTAGCGGGAGACCGTCGAGCCGGTGATCGTATTGGCGAAGGCGCATCCGTCCGCGATCAGCCCGTCCAGCTGCTCGAACCCGCCGAGCACCGGCAAGCCGCAGACGGTCGCCGGCAGGTTGGCGTGGTTGTTGTCGAGAAAACCAACGAACCGGTCGTCCGTTCCGGCCGCCTCAACCGCCGCGATCACCCGCCCCGTCTCGGGATTCTTTGCACCGAGGATGATGATGTCCATGCGCAGACGGCTCTGGACGGAGCTCAGAGGCGCCGGCCGTTCGCGAGCAGCAGGCCGGTGGCGGCGAGATAGATAGCGCCGTCGTCGTTCGCCAGTTTGCGAATGCGGTTCGAGTCGTCGGGCAGGACGTGGCAGCCGCGGCGGCCGAGGTGGTCGATCCAGTACTCAGGCGGCTGCAGGTTCACGTGGTGATGACCGCCCTGCCCCGGCAGCGCGTGGGTCATCAGGATGAACCGTCCGGCGGTGAGGGAGTCGAGGAGGAACTCGAGGTAGTCCTCCTCGATGTGCTCGACCACTTCCTGGCAGTGGACGAGATCGACGCGCGCCCGCACCGGCCCCTTGGTGAGATCGTGCAGAACGGTCGGGAAGATCGCGTGCTCGATGTTGTGCTCGAAGCCGTCGACGGCGATCACCTTCAGGCCGCGCTTGAAGAAGTAGTGGGCGGCGTTGCCGACGCCCGACCCCAGATCCAGCACCGACTCGATTCCGAAGCGGCTGATCGTGTAGTCCCACACCGACGGCGCGTAGGTCTGCGGGTCGCCTTCCATGATGTTGCCGCCGAGGTGCGGCGCGCTCTGATCGGCGGCGACCGTGTAAGCGTACGCCATTGTGGAAGCCTCCGACGCGCACCGGCCTGCGCTGTTGCGCCAGGGCGGGAGCATAGCCGCGCAGTCCCGCGATTCAAACGCGCCCGCGCACAACCCACGCTCAGGAACGCCGCTTCAGCCACGCGCCCCAGCCGTCCACAGGGTGAGCGGGCGCGCCAAATTCCGGCCTCGACCGAGGGTCGATCCGCGACGTAACGCCGGAAGGTCTTGATAGGGGACGCTGGTAGACGGTGGCGGTGGAGGAGGAGGTGGACAGCGTCCCTATTTCAAAGCTTCAGGTATTGCGTCGCGAACCTGGGCATTAAAGCACGAGCGGCGGGGCGCTCAGGATTTCGCTTAGCGGGCGCCGCGGGCGCCGCCTCCGCCGATCGGGCTAAACCTCCGCCAGCTCGGTTTCGGCCAGCGCCGCCAGCAGACGCTCGTGGGTTTCGATGCCCTTGGGCGAGGTCGGGGCGACCCGGGCGAGGAGTTCGCCCGCCTTCTTGCGGTAGTCATCCAGCCGCTCTGCGTGGTGGTCGTGGGCGTCGAGCAGCGCTGCGGCTCCCGAGTCGGCGTCGAAGTCTTTGTAATAGTAGCCGTAATCCCTAAGGAACTCGGAGTTGTGGATCAGCGGATAGCCGCCGTAGAGCACCTCGTAATAGAGGTAGTTCAGCCCGTTTTCCCACTGGTGGGTCACGACCGCATCGCAGTGGTTGGCGAGGAAGTGGGAGCTGACAAAGCGCGGCTCGATGGTCATCACCCCGGCCTTGCTGGCCTCGAGCGAGACGGCGAACGAGCGAAAGTGCGGATCCTCGCGGTAAGGCCAGCCGTTCGAGATGTACATGGCGCGGAACGCGTCCGGCCGCCGACGATAGGCGGCTTCGCACACCAGCATCGGCATGTGGCTGGTTTTCATGACCGTGATGTTCGGGTCGAGCACGCCGATGCGCCAGGCGTCGCTGATCGGCTTGAAGCCGAAGCGCTTGCGCACCTCGGCATCGGCCGTCTCAATCAGCAGCGGGGCCCAGACCTGGGGGACCTCGTACACCGGGCAGCGGTAGATGAGCTCACACCAACCGCGATAGGTGTGGATGTGCTGGGGCGTCATCCAGATGGCGTCATAGTAGTCGTGATCGAAGTAGAGCTCGGCGTCGGGGCGCGGCTGGGGCTTGGCCACGATCGCCTCCATCGAGATCACAGCGCCGTTGCCGCCCTTGTAGCAGATGATCTTGCAGCCCTTGGCCTTCAGCGCCGTCACCGTTTCGCGGTCGATAGCGGCGCCCAGCCCGACGACGTAGTCGAGTTCGTCGATCACGTCGGCGGTGCGGACGATGGCGTCGGCGGCGATGCCGAGGTTGGCCGGAACGTCCGGGGTGTCGCCGTCGCCGTGGTTCAGGAGCCAGACCCGCCGGCAGTTCGGCGAAGCCTTGAACAACAGGTAGAGGAAGAGGACGTTCTGGCGCAGCCCATTCTCGAACAGGGCGAGCGAACCGTCGGCCTTCACGAAGATGGTGATGCCGATCGTGTAGCCCTTGGCCGGCGCTGTCCGGATAGCCTTGCCCTTCTCAGCCATGCGAGGTCGCAGCGCTCACCGGAAGAGCTCTTTCTTGATGGAGACGCAGCCGGCGCCGGCGGGGGTGAGATAGACCTGCAGCGCCGGGCCGTCGTCGCTGACCTTGGTCTCGCGCAGCAGCACGTGCTCGCCGGTGAACTTGCCGAACACGCTCGCCTTCACCGCCGCGCAGGGCTGGCTCCAATAGATCATCTGTTCGTAGAGGCCCGCGCAGCCCGGCGAGATCATCAGCGTCGAGAAGCGCGTGTGGCCGCCGGCGGGGTCGGCGCTCTCGATCACGAACACCGCCGGCCAGCGGTCGGAGTCGGGGCCGAGCGGCTGGGCGATGAACCGCGCCGGCTGGCCGTCAAAGATGAAGGTCATCGCCTGCTGCACGCGGGTGGCGCAGACGGTCAGGTGCATCTGCTGCAGCGCCAGCAAGACCTCGCGCGCGCTGCTGTTGTCGCTGAGGCCGCCGGCGGCGTCGCTGGCGGCCGGTGCGCCGATGGCCAGCGCCGGCGAGAGGGCGGTGGCGAGCGCGGCAAACGCCGCCGCCAGCCGCCGAACCGGCGCCGATCTCGTCCGCAACGTCATCCCAAGCTCCGCCATCAGCTCGTCAGCTTCTCCAGGAGTTCCGCGTGCGCCTTCTGCACCGCCGGATTGTCGATGCTGAAGCGCCAGAGCGTATCCAGCACCTTCGGCCTCTGCGCCTGGGCGGTCGCGGCGTGCGACTTCAGCGCCTCGCGCAGCACCTCGCCCCCACTCTTCGGGTCGAAGGCCGGATAGTAGTAGCCCGCGTCCTCAAAGTCGGGCGAGTTGTGGATCAGCGGCCAGCCCAGGTAGAGCACGTCCCAGTAGAGGTAGTTGAGCGCGTTTTCCCATTGGTGAGTGACGACCGCGTCGATGTGCGAGCCCAGCATCTGCGCCACCAGGTAGCGCTGCTCCGCGAAGACGCGGCCGCGGCGACCGAGGTCGAGCGCGGCGCAGAACTGCTCGAAATGCGGATTGCCCATCAGCTGCGAGGCGCTGAACAGTAGGACGCGGTTGATCAGCTCAGGCTCGAGCCGGGCGGCCTGCTCGCAGACCAGCAGCGGGAAGTGGAAGGTTTTGACCACGTTGACGTTCGGATCGAACACACCGATCCGCCAGTCGGGCTCGGTCGGCGCGCGCCAGAACGGGTTGACCTTGAGCTGAAAGGCCGACTGCTCGAGGCAGAGCGGCGACCAGATATGGGGCGCGAGCTCGGTCGCCGGCGTGCGGGTGATGGCGCAATAGGCGTGGTTGGTCCGCCAGTGCTGGGGCGTGATCCAAACCGAGTCGAACGGCACCTCGTTGATGAAATCGCCATAGGGGACGCCGTTGGCCAGCGTCTCGAAGTTCATGATCATGGTGTTGCCGGCGACGTAGGAGACGAGCTTGCCGCCCTTGTCGCGAAACGGTCCGGTGAACTCCGTCTCGGCGCGCGCGCCCATTTCGATCAGCACGTCGAGCTTGTCGATGTCGCTCAGCTGCAGAGTGGGAAAGCCGTAGAGCTCGGCCAGCGGATGGGTCGCCGGCCCGCCCGGCGGGCAACTGACGAAGGCGCAGAGTTCGACCTGCGGCAGCCGCTGAAAGAGCAGCGCCAGAAACACCATGTTCTGGTGGATGCCGCTCGACCAGAGCGCGCCGTGCGGGTCGGTCCCCGCGACCACGGTGATGCCGACCTTGAGCCCGCGCCGCGGCGCTTGAACGACCATGGCCCGACTTAGCATCGGGCGCCCAGCGCCTCAAAGGCTTCGGCGGACCGCTCTCTAGGCGCAGCCCGCCGCCGTCTCGGTCACCACTTGAAGCCGACGCCGGCCGAGCCGCCCCAGTCGTTGTCGCCCACCGAGATCGCCGCGCCGACGAACCACTTGTCGGCCGGGCGCGCTTCGTACTTGAGCGCGAAGCCCCACTGATCCTGGAACACCCCTGCGCCCCCGGTGAGCGACTGCTCGCCGGTCGCAAGGCTAGGCTGGACGGCCGTCTGGGCGAAGGCCATGGCGATGCCGGAGTAGGCGCGCCTGACCTGGCTGAAGTTGGCGGCGTCGGTTCCGTTCACGCCCGGCGAGACGTTGGTGAGCCTGCGCGTTCCGACGCCCGGGCCGCCGAACGAGACGGTGTTGGGCGCGCTGGCCGTCGAGCCCTCGCCAATAGCGACAGCGTTGGTGGCGCCGGCCGCCACCGTCGCATTGGCGCCGATCGCCGTGCCGCCGACCGCGTTGATGGTCGCGCCGGTCCCGACGGCCGTGCCGTTGGTGGCGTTGACCTGGGCTCCGAAGCCGAGCGCCGTGTCGCCCGGACCCTTGGCGAAGGCGTTCGTGCCCAAGGCCACCGAGTCGTTCCCGGCGCTGGCGTTGAAGCCCACAGCCGTGCCGCCGACGCCCGCCGACGAGCCGACGCCGAGCGCGAGGTTCTGCAGGCTGGGCGTGCCCTGGCTGCCCGGAGGCCCGACGCCGAGCATGGCGAAGCGGTTGTCGACCGAGGTCGACAGCGCCGAGACCGATGTGGAGACCGCGGTCAGCGAGGTCGAGACGTTGGTCACCGAGGTCGACACGCCGGTCAGCGAACTCGAGATGCCGGACAGCGACGTCGAGAACGTCGTCACCGTCGAGACCGCCGAGTTCACGGTCGAGACCGTCGAGTTGACGGTCGAGACGGTCGCGCTGACCGACGTGCTGATCCCGGAAATCGTCGATGTCTGCGTGCTCAACGAAGAGCTGACGCCCGTGCTGACGCTGGTCACGGTCGAGATCGCGCCGCTGATCGAGCTGGAGACCTGCGAGTTCTGCGTGCTCAGCGACGAGGAGATGCCGGCGCTGATGCTGGTCACGGTGGAGACCGCGCCGCTCACCGAGGTGCTGATCCCGGAGATCGTCGAGGTCTGCGTGCTCAGCGACGAGGAGACGCCGCCGCTGACCGCGCTCACGGTCGAGGTGACCGTGCTCAGCGAGGAGGAGACGCCGCCGCTCACCGCGCTGATCGTCGAGTTCACGGCGCTGATCGAACTCGAGACCGCCGAGTTCTGGGTGCTCAGCGACGACGAGATGCCGCTGCTGATGCTGGTCACGGTCGAGACCGCGCCGCTGACCGACGTGCTCAGGTTCGTGATCGTTGAAGTCTGTGTGCTCAGCGAGGAGCTCACGCCGCCGCTGACCGCGCTAATCGTCGAGTTCACGGCGCTGATCGAGGACGAGACGCCCGTACTGATGCTGGTCACGGTGGAGACCGCGCCGCTGACCGAGGTGCTGAGATTGGTGATCGTCGAGCTCTGGGTGCTCAGCGACGAACTCACGCCCGTGCTCAACGTCGAGATCGAACTCGACACGCCCGAACTCAGGCTGGTCGCCGTGCTGGCGAGCGAGGTGCTGACGCCGGTGCTCAGGCTGGTCGCGGTGCTGGCCAGCGAGGTGCTGACCCCAGTGCTGAGGCTGGTCGCGGTGCTGGCGAGCGAGGTGCTGACGCCCGTGCTCAGGCTGGTGGCGGTGCTGGCCAGCGAGGTGCTGACCCCAGTGCTGAGGCTGGTCGTCGTGCTGGCGAGCGAGGTGCTGACGCCGGTGCTGAGGCTGGTCGTCGTGCTGGCCAGCGACGTGCTGACCCCAGTGCTGAGGCTGGCGGCCGTGCTGGCCAGCGATGTGCTGACGCCAGTGCTCAAGCTGGTGGCCGTGCTGGCGAGCGAGGTGCTCACGCCGGTGCTGAGAGCAGCGATCGAGCTCGACACGCCGGAACTTAGGCTGGTCGTGGTGCTGGCGAGCGAGGTGCTGAGGGCGGAGATCGAGCTCGACACGCCCGAGCTGAGGCTGGTGGCCGTGCTGGCCAGCGAGGTGCTGACGCCGGTGCTCAGACTGGTCGCGGTGCTGGCGAGCGAGGTGCTGACGCCGGCGCTGAGGGCCGAGATCGAGCTCGACACGCCCGTGCTCAGGCTGGTGGCCGTGCTGGCCAGAGAGGTGCTGACGCCGGTGCTCAGGCTGGTGGCCGTGCTGGCGAGCGAGGTGCTCACACCGGTGCTCAGGCTCGTCGCGGTGCTGGCGAGCGAGGTGCTGACGCCGGTGCTCAGGCTGGTCGTCGTGCTGGCCAGCGACGTGCTGACGCCAGTGCTGAGGCTGGTGGCCGTGCTGGCCAGCGATGTACTCACGCCGGTGCTCAAGCTGGTGGTCGTGCTGGCGAGCGACGTACTCACGCCAGTGCTCAGGCTGGTGGCGGTGCTCGCCAGCGATGTGCTGACGCCGGTGCTGAGGCTGGTGGCTGTGCTGGCCAGCGAGGTGCTGACGCCCGTGCTGAGACTGGCGGCCGTGGCGGAGATCGATGAGCTGACCCCGCTGCTCAGCGCCGAGATCGAGGTCGAGACGCCCGCGCTCAGGCCCGAGATCGAACTTGAGACGCCGGTGCTGAGGCTGGCGGCCGTGGCCGAGATCGATGAGCTGACGCCGCTGCTCAGCGCCGAGATCGAGGTCGAGACGCCCGCGCTCAAGCCCGAGATCGAACTTGAGACGCCGGTGCTTAGGCTAGCGGCCGTGGCGGAGATCGATGAGCTGACGCCGCTGCTCAACGCCGAGATCGAGGTCGAGACCCCGCTGCTCAATGCCGAGATCGACGTCGAGACGCCAGTGCTGAGGCTCGTGGCCGTGCTGGCCAGCGAGGTGCTGACGCCGGTGCTCAGACTGGTGGCCGTGCTGGCGAGCGAGGTGCTCACGCCAGTGCTGAGCGCCGAAAGCGAACTGGAGATCGCCGAGACCGACGTGGCGAAGCCGGAAAGGGAAGAGCTGACGCCGGTGCTGACCGTCGCCAGCGACGAGCTGACGGCGGAGGTCTGGGTGCTCAGAGACGAACTCAGGGCGAAGGAGACGGAGCTGGAGACCGCGACGGTGTCGTTGATGGCGATTTGGGCGTTGTTCGTCGCCGAAGCGAGGCTGGTGCTGATCGCGCTCAGATCGGAGCTGAGGAGGGCGCCAGGGCCGTGGGTCGAGTGGACGGCGCCGGTGCCGTTCGTCGAATACCCGGTCGTGACGATGACCGCGTGGGCCGCTCGCGGCGCGGCCATGTCGACCGCGGCGCCAAGAGCGAACGCGGATGCGCCCAGCAGCAGCGCATTCCGCGCAGCGGACTTCTTCGTCGTCGGCAGCATCGATCGATTCCCCAGCTTTCGCCCTACTCAGACCCGCGCGGGGAGACGTGCGAGCCCGGGAAAAGACGCGTCCTGAACAGCAGAACAAGCCCTCGATATCGCGGCGATTCCTCCCATACAACCGCCACGCGTCGGCTTTCTTGCCCCGGAAATCGTTAAGCTCTCGCCAACGGCAGGCGGGCGAATCGCCGCCGCGATTTTCGCGTGCGAGGCGAACAGCCTCTACAATGTAAATTCTGCGGAGATTGCTTGGGGTTCGTCGACGTTCGGGGCTGCGCAAACAGCGACGCTTGTTTCCCGGGCCGCATTAACCAAAACCACGAAGATGTGATTCCAATCGGCCGCCGGCTCGACCCGTCGGAGCGCGGCGCCTATGCTCGACGCCTCCCCGCCCGCGAATCACGTGACGCTGTTGCGACATCTGGATCTGCGTCAGTGCGAGACGATGGCCTTGAGTCTGGTCTCGCAACCCCAACGGCGCCAAAGCGTCGCGGCCGTTTGCGAGCAGCTCGGGCTCGATTGGCGGATCGTCGACGCCATCGCCGCCTCGCCCGGCCGAGTCGGCTGCGCGCTCAGCCACCTCCGCGCGCTGAGCCGGTCGACGGCCGGGCGGCCGCTGCTGATTCTAGAGGACGACGTCGGCGTGGAGGACGGCGTCACGCCGGAGCTCGAGATTCCGGGCGACGCCGACGCGGTCTATCTGGGCGCTTCGATCTATGGCGCGGTCGACATCGTCGACTATGTCGGCTTCACCCGCATGCTGGCGGCGGACCCCGCCGGACCCGACCTTCTGCGGGTGTACAACCTGCTCAGCACCCACGCGATCCTCTACCTGAGCGAGCGCTTCAAGCAGGCCGCCGCCGAGTCGATCGTGCAATCCTTGATTGACGACTGGGAGCACGACAAAGGCATGGCGCGGCTGCAGGAGCGCTTTTGTGTCTATGCGCTGCGCCGGCCGGCCTTCTTCCAGGCGGCGGCGCTGCAGGCCAGCCGCGGCGACCACCAGGAACGGGTGACCCGCATCACGTTGCAGCCGTCGCCGGTGGGCGCGAAATCGGACCTCGGGATCGAAGACACCTGGCGCGCGGCCAAGCTGGTCCGCGAAGAGGGCTTGCTGCGTTGGCGGTGGGACGGCGAGGCGCCGTCAGCGTGAAGCGTTCGGGGGAGCGATCGTGCCGGAGCCGGTAAAGGACTGGCTGACGTACGAGCCGAGCCAGATCAGCCGGCTGGAAGACTCGCTGCGGCGGATCGATGAAGCCACCCGCGAGCCGCAGGCGCCGGGCGACGACGAGCCGGTGTTCGTCGCCGGGCTGGGCTGGCGGACCGGCTCGACGCTGGTGCAGCGAGCGCTGATGACCGACCCCTCGATCCTGGTCTGGGGCGAGGCGCTGGATCGGCTGCTGTATGTCGATCGGCTGACCGAGCCGCTGTACGGCATCGACGCCGAATGGCCGACCGAGGGCCACTGGCTGTCGCACCGACCGGACGTGGACCTGGCGCGCGACTGGGTAGCGATGCTGGCCCCGGACGCGGGCTACCTGAAGGCGGCCAACCGGGCGTTCTTCGATGCCTGGCTGGGCGCGCCGGCCAGGGCGCGCGGGTTCAAACGCTGGGGCGCCAAACAGGTCCGCTGGAGCGGCGCGCACGCGCTGATGCTGCGCTGGCTCTTCCCGAAAGCGCACGTGCTGCTGATCGTGCGCCATCCGGTGACGGCCTATCGCTCGCTGCGAGAGGCGGGCTTCGAACCGCCGGAGTGGGGCCACCTCGTCCGCTGGCCCGACCGCTGGGTGACCTCGCTGGAAGACTACGCGCGCTACTGGAACGCGCTGGCGCTGAGCTGGGGCGCTGTGCTGGACAAGCTCGGCGCGCGCTGGCTGCGCTACGAGGACCTGGACGAGGGACGCGTGGATTTCGACGCGATCGCCGCCGAGATAGGCCTGGCCACCGACGCCAAGGTGGCGAAGGCGTCGCGCGCCGGCGAAGGCCTGCGCCGCGTGACGCTGAGCGCCGAGGAGCGGGACCGGATCAACGTGCTCACCACCGAGGGCCGCGCGTTGTTCTCATACCTGGAATAGCGCGGGTCTACGGTCCGAGCCCGGCCGACGCGTACGGGCGCGCGATGGCGGGAGCGATCGCGAGCGCCGCTGCGATGTCTTTCTGCCCTTCGTCGCGGTCGCCGACGCCGATCAGCGCCAGCCCGCCTCCGTAGAGGGCCGAGGCCTTGACCGCCGCGTCGTTCATGGCCAGCGCGGCGCGGTAGTCGGCGAGCGCCGCGGCGTACTCGCGCCGCTTCAGGTGCACGAAGCCGCGCGAATCGCGCAGGGCCGCCGCGTCGGGCTGGATGGCCACCGCGCGGTCGCAATCGGCCAGGGCCGCGTCGAGCTCGCGCCCGCTGGCGGCGCGCATCCAGCAGCGATTGTTCAGATCGGCGACGTCGTCGGGCCGCAGCGCCAGCGCCTGACCGAGGTCGGCTATGGCGTGCGCCGCATCGCCTTGCCGGAACTCGGCGCGGGCGCGATCGGCGTAAGCGCGGGCGAGCTTGGGTTTGAGGCGGATCGCCTGGGTCGCCTCGGCGATGGCGCGCTCACTGTCGCCGCGGGCGGCGTAGACCTCGCCCAGCCGCTCGGCCGCTTCGGCGAAGCCAGGCTGGAGCGTCAGCGCAAAGGTGAAGTCGATGATCGCCGGTCCGGTCTGGCCGTCGATCGCATAGGCGAGGCCGCGCTGGTAGGCGGCGAGCGCGCGGCGAAGCGGCGGCTCTCCCGGCGACTGCATCACCACGGTGCAGCCGGCGATGAGCTGGCTCATCGAGACGGGCGGCGGGGCGGCCGGCTCGGCGATGCAGCCGCCGCGGCCGGCGCACTGGTCGATGAGCTGGTCGAGGTTCGAGGCGGGCGCTTCGCAACCGGCTCGACCGGCGCAGCGGTCGATCAGCTGGTCGATGTCGGCCGGCGCGCTCGAGCCCTGGCAGGCCGCCCAGTCGGCCGCGCCCGCCGCCGCCGGGCCGGCGCAGGCCAGCGCCAACGCGGCGGCCATGATCAGCACGCGGAACAACCTGCGGGGCATGAGGGCGATAGTGCCGGAAGAGCGATCCTCACGTAACCCCTCCCAGAGGGAGGGGAAGGCTGTGTTATGAGCGGCCATGAACGCCGCGAACACTCGCCGAAGCGGCCTGCAAAGCGCCCGCCGCGACCCGCTGGCGCCGGAGGCGCTGGCGGCCGGGCTGCGCGAAGCGGCGGCTCTTCGCGTCGCCGGGCGGTACGACGAAGCGAGCGCGCTCTATCTCGAGATCGAGCGGCGCAATCCCGAGGCGATCGACGCGGCCTACTTCTTGGTGCTGATGGACCTGGCTCGGGATCGGCCGGCCGAGGCGCTGCCGAGAGCCGAGCGCCTGGCGCGGCGAGCGCCGAAGACGCCGAACGTCTGGCACGCGCTGGCCCACACGCACGGGCAGCTGGGGCAATGGCGCGAGGCGGTCGCGGCCTTCGAGCGCGTGGCGGCGCTGGATCCGGACCGGGCGCCCGGCGAATACGCCTCGGCGCTGGAAACGATGGGGCGGATCGACGACGCGGCGGCGATTTACCGCCGGCTGGCCGAGCGCCCGAGCACGCGCAGCGCTGGGCTCGTCGGCCTGGCGCGCCTTTATCCGGGCGAGGTCGGCGTCGTCGGCATCGGCGACCTTGAACGGGTGGCGGGGGAGGGCGCGCCGCTCGAGGCGCGCATCCCGGCCCTCTACGCGCTCGGCGGCGCGCTGGAGGCGAAAGGCGAGGACGACCGGGCCTTCGCCGCCTTCGCCGCCGGCTCGGCGCTGAAGCGCAAGACGCTGACCGGCGAGCTGGCGGCGCCGCCGCGCCCGCTGATCGGCCCGCCCGAGCGGGCCGCGCATCCCGACGAGGTCGCCGCAGACCGAGACCGGGCGGCGCGCTTCACCCAATCGGTGTTCACCGCCGACTTCATCCGCGCCAACGAAGGCCGCGGCCATCACATCGCCGCGCCGATCTTCGTGGTCGGCATGCCGCGCTCGGGGTCGACGCTGATCGAGCAGATCCTGTCGAGCCACCGCGCCGTGCAGGGGCTGGGCGAGAGCGGCGCCCTGGCCCGGGTGCTCGATGGGCGGTATCCGGACGACCTCTTCGCGCCGAACCCGCCGGGACACTTCCGCGACCTGGCCGAGGCCTACTTCAAGGCGCAGCACGCGCGCGGCTGGAAGAGCGCGCCGCGGTTCGTCGACAAGACCTTGGGCAACGCGATGTCCGTCGGGATGATCCACCTGATGCTCCCGAACGCCGTGGTGCTGAACAGCGTGCGCGATGCGGTCGACACCTGCCTGGGCTGCTTTCGCCAGCTGTTCGCCAGCGGCAACGAGGACACCTACGATCTCAGCGACATCGGCCACGCCTACGTGCGCTATCGGGCGATCATGGCGCATTGGGCCGAGGTGCTGCCGGGGCGCGTGATCGACGTGAGCCACGAGGCGCTGATCGCCGATCCCCCGAACCAGATCCGCTGGCTGGTGACCGAGGCCTGCGGCCTCGACTGGGACGAGGCCTGCCTGAGCTTCCACCAGACGCGGCGGCCGGTGCGGACCGCGAGCGTGGCGCAGGTTCGCCGGCCGATTTTCACCACGGGCGCGGGGCGCTGGCGCCGCTACGAACGCCACCTGGGCCCTCTGTTCGAGGCGCTTGGGCCGTACGCGCCGCCGCGGGGCTGAGCGTCAGAACGCCACGAACTTCTCGCTGAACAGGAAGCGAAACACCTCGAGCATGCTGTCCATATAGCCGGGATCGGCGAGGTCGCCGCTCAGCGAGCGCGCCGCCTCGACGAGCGCGGCGTCGTCCTTCGCCACATAGAAAAAGCGGCGCAACAGATAGTAGGCGAACGCGGTCGCCGGATCCTGCGCACGGTCCGAAATCGTGCTGTTGCGAATGCTGTCCGCCTGGATCGAGGTCAGGAACGGCATGGTGCAGAGCCCTTCGAGCCGGCCGTCGGCGATCCACCGCCGGAAGGCCATGTCGATGGGCTGGCGCGGCCCGGCGTCGAGCTCTTCCTCGAGGAGACGCCGTAGCTTGTGGCGCGCCCTTCGGCTGACGATGTACGAGGTGGCGCCGGTGAACTCGATCGGCCTCAAGCTGGGGTAGAGGATGCTTGTGGGCATTCGCAGCGAGGGCGCAGCCTGTCGGACCGCCGCCATGCCCGACGCCCGGTAGAATTCCATCAGGTTGAAGATGCTGCCCATGTTCAGCGGCACGAAGATGTCCGTGAACAGCAGGTCGAACTGCTCTGTCAGGCTCTCCTGCAGATCTCCGATGAGCGGCATGGTCTGCGGCGCAAGCTCGACATCATCTTCGATGACGTGAACGTTCTGATCGGCCGGCGCCTCGAGGATGCAGGCGTAGTGCGACAGGAAGCAGCCGAGTTCGCCTTGGCTGATCTTGCTGCCGGGGTGGCGGACGCCGCGCCCGTCGACGGCCCGGAAGCGGCGATAGATTTCGGCGCAGCCCGCGGCGGCGAGCTGGGCCTCCATCCGGACGCGCCGCTCCGCGCTCGCGTCCATGTTGATGTATCGCCCCGTCACCCGCATGCGCCGTCGCCTCCCCCGGCCCCCGCCGCTTCTTTACTGCACCGTCGCCTGCGACGCGCCGCCCTTGCCGCTCGCGGGCGGGCGCTGATAGAAGCGCCGGTTCGTTTTCGCGGGGAGCGCGCACCGGGTGAGCACGGATCTGAAGATCACACTCGTCGGCATCGTCGTCGCGATCGCGACGGCGGCGGGCTGCGGCTGGATGGGCGCTCGGCCGCGCGACTACACCAAGCCGCGGATGGTGCCCTGGCAGCTGCTCATGCTGACGCTGGCGGTCGTTGTGATGATCCTGGGCGTGCACCTTCTGACCCTGTTCGGGGTGAACACGGCCACGCGCTGAGCGCTCAGAAGCCGGAGCGCCAGCTGGCCAGGAAGCCGAGGTTCGGCGGCGCGTAGCTGACGTTGTTCTCGTCCAAGACGCCCAGCGCCTGAAGGTCGAACTCGCCGAAACGGAGGGTGCGCGATACGCCGAACCGCAAGTCGAACTCGCGGCCCGACGGGGTGGCCGAGAACTGGCGGGTGGTGAACTCGACCGGGATGTTGGGATCGGTCGGCGCGGCGGCGAGCACGGCGGTGAAGCGGCCGCCCTCGAGCCGCATCGGCTGGGCGATGGCGGCGGAGAACCGCAGGCAGCTGGGCGCCACGTCCGGGCAAGCCGTCCGCGCCTGCAGGGTCCACTGGCTCTCGACAGCGCCGTCATGGAGCACGAGGAACCCCCCGTCGGCGCGCGTGCGCCCAAGGCCCGCCTCGGCCGAAAGCCACAGCCGGTCGGCCGCGAGCCAGTCGACGCGTGCGGTGGTGAAGCTGGTCTCGGCCGGCAGCGCGAACGCCGACCCGCGCGGCAGGAAGGAGCCGAGCGGACCCTCGGGCTCGTTGAGCTGGCCGGCGGAGACCTCGGCCCAAAGACGCCCACGATGGAAGGCGGCGGCGGCCATATCGTAGTGCGACGGCGCGAGGTCGTTGTAGCCGAAGAGGGCGTAGGCGCTGCCGCCGCCGGTCTCGGCCGAGACGGTCCAGTCCGAGCCGAGCCTGTAGGCCGCGCGCACGGCGTGATCGGGCTCCGAGAGGGCGGCGAAGGCGTTGGCCGCCGCGCCGAGGCCCGGCGCCGGCGCCATGCCGCCCTGGCCGGTCCAGGCCTGGAAGCTCAGCCGGCCGACGTCGGCCTCGAGGTTGACGTCGGCGCGGCGGGTCTCGGCCTGACGCAGATCGTAGCGGCCGCGCAGGTCGTAGCGGCCGAGCGCGCCGGTTGCGTCGTAGCCGGGATCGACAGGGTCTGCGTCGGTGGTGAGCGTCAGCCTGACCTTGCCGTTGGTCGAGGTCACCTGGACCCCTTGCGGCGAGGTGGGGATGTCGGCCTCGATCGAATGCTGCGGCGCGGGGCGGAAGCCGGCGGCCAGGTTCACCCCAAACATGCGGTGGTAGCTGTCGAAGCCGATCGTGCTCAAGGCCAGCGTGCGCTGGAAGGCGTCGCCGAAGCTCTGCGCCACCTGGGCGCCGGCGGGCGAGTCCGGGGGCGCCGAGCCGCCGCTCGCCTGCGGTACGCTCATCGCACCCTGTTCCTGGAAGGCGGCGTGAAGGTCGATCAGGCCGAAACCGTAGACGCTGTTGTTGGCGTAGATGCCGGAGTGATTGGCCGTCGTTTCGAGGATCGACACGGCCTGTTTGCCGGTGAGGTTGGGAAATTCCTGCAGCAGCAGCGCCAGCGCGCCGGCCACGTGCGGGGCCGAGAAGGAGGTGCCCGACACCTGCGAGCAGACATTGGACTGATCGCAGTCGACGATGATGTCCGCGCCAGGCGCGACCACGAAGCCTCCGGCCGTCGAACCGGCCGAATTGGAGAAGTTGGCGAGGGCGCCGGTCTCGTCGGTTGCGCCCACCGCCAGCACCGCCCCCATGTAGCGCGGGTCGACCGCGTAGGCGCCCGGGAAGTCCGAGCCGGCGGAGCTCTCGTTGCCGGCCGAGATGGCGAAAACGACGTTGTTGTTGACGGCGTTCTGCAGGGAGTTTTCGAACTGCGTTCCGAGCGGTCCCGGGCCGCCGAGGGACATGTTGACCACCCGCGCGCCGTGGGCGACGGCGTAGTCGACGCCGGCCGCCTCGTCGGCGGCGTCGAACGAGCAGGAGCTCGGGTTCGGCCCGCAGCTGCCGATCGAGTCGGCGCGGATGGACAGGATCGTCGACTTGTAGGCGACGCCAACGGTTCCGAACCCGTTGAACTCCGCCGCAATGACGCTGGCCACCCAGGTGGCGTGCGCATTCACCCCGATCGGCTGGTTGCGCGCGCCGACGACGTCGGTCGATTGCGGCGAGACGTTCATCGAGATGTCCGGTCGGGTCGAGTCGACGCCCGTGTCGATGACCCCGACCACGATCCCGGCCCCCGTTCCCCCATCGGCGAACGCGAACTGGGCGTTGATCTGACCGAGCCCGTACTGCTGCTGGAACTCCGGGCTCGACGTGGTCGGGAACGGCGGCGGTGGCGGCGGCGGTGGCGGTGGCGGTGGCGGCGGAGGAGGCGGCGGCGGCGGCGGAGGCGGTGGCGGTGGCGGCGGGGGTGGGGGCGGCGGCGGAGGCGGGGCGGGCGTGCCCGGGGTGGAGGGCGAACCGCCGCCGCCTCCACCGCCGGCGCAGGCGGTGAGCATCACCACGGCCAGGAGGCTGAGGCCAAGCGCGCTCCCGCGCATCCAGCGTCCGCGTCCAAACTCAGCCATTGGCCCCGCTCCAACTGACGACTCGGCCCCGAGTTGCCGACTCTATAGGAGTGAAACGCCAACCCTCACAACGCCGATCGCGCGAAAACGCACGATCGTGACTCAATTGCCAGTTGCGCCGCGAGAAGACGGGCCGGACCGGCCGACGGCGAGCCCGGCCCGCTCCCCGCGATGTCAGCCCGTCGCGCCTTCCGGCCCGCGCGGGCCGCGATTATGGTCGCCGTGATCGCCGTGCTCGCCGCGGCCGCCCGGCATCGGCAGGGCGTCGAAGGCGCGCTGCTGCTCCGGCGACAGGACCGCATAGAAGGCGCGAATGGCCTCGGCCTTGCGGCGGAAGTCGGCCTCGTGCTTGGCCATGCGGTCGGCCATACGGTCGAGGCGCTCGGGCGTGGTCAGTTGCCCTTGCGCATGGTCGCGGTGCTCGCCCCGTTCGTGAGGCTGAGGCGCCATCGCCGCCTGGAAGGCCTGGAAGGCGGCTTCCTGGTCAGGCCGCAGGTTCAGGAGCGCATGCAGCCGCTGGGCCTCTTCCTGCATCCGCTCATGCATCCGGGCCTGGCGCTGCTCGGCGGTTGGCGGACCGTTCGGCTCAGGCTGCGGCGCCTGGCTCAAGGCGACGCATGCGATCGAAAGACTGGCCACGCCCGCCGCAAGCGCGGCGGAGGCCCGAAGAATGGTCTTCATTGTGTTTGGTGTTCCCGACAAGGAGGCGCGCCGGCAAGCCGACGCGACGCTGGTTTTGCCCCACCGGTTGTACGCGCGACGGCGAAGGTTCCGTCGCGCCGCTATCCGCGGCGGCGGCCGAGCGCCCGCTCGAGCGCGCGCTGCGCCGGCGTCTTCGGCAGGCCCGCCAGGGTGAGGTAGCCGGCGTGGCTTGCGTCCAGCTCGGCGAAATGCCGCTCGGCCAGCGCGAGAAAGTTCTTCTTGTAGATCACGCCGCGAGCGTCCGGATCGGCCGACGCGATCGGCTCCGGCGCCGCGAAGAAACCGTAGGGCGCCGCCCCTTGTTGCGAGTCGTCGAACCCGGTGCTCGGATGGTCCTGCGGCTCGCGATCGTCCCTGCCGCGCACAGGGGCGGACAGCGGGTTGTCTGGCGCTTGCGCATAGCGCAGCCAGCCGCGCACCGAGAGCGCGCTGACATCGACTCGATAGCCAAGCACTTCCGGGGCGATGCGGTTCTCGTAGAACCGCACCTCGGCGCCGTCGACGACGCCGTCGCCGTTGCGATCGAGGATCTTGAAGAAGGCTTCGGTGTCGGCGAGGAACTCGGCGTGATCGAGCTTGCCGTCGCCGTTCTTGTCGGCCTGATGGAACCAATCGACCACCGGATAGGGCGCGCCGCGGCGGGCGCGGAACGGCTGGCCGCAGGGGCTGATGAAGACGTTCGGCGGCAGGTCGTCCTGGGCGCGCGCGGAGACGCCAGCGGCGAGGCCGGCCGCGGCGATCAGAAGCGAGAACTGGCGGCGGCTGGGCATGACGATCCCGACTGAAAGGGCGAGCGAGGACGCCGCTCGCGACGCATCATCCCCGGCCACGGGCCGTCTTGCAACGACGCCCCGTGGCCGCAACGCTCAGCGCGCCAGCACCAGGATCTGGAAGGTCCCTGGCTTGGTCGTCGGCCGTTGGCCGGCCGGAACCGGCAGGATGTATTCCGCGGTCGGCAGATAGACGCGGCCGGTTTTTGGATCGACGGCGCCGGTGCGGGCGCCGACCTGGGTCGGCGCCTCGCCGACGAGCGCGTTGTTGTCCTTGCCGGAGAGCGCGATCACGTTGAGCATGCCGTCGAGCGCGGTCGGGATCAGGGCCAGCTTGCGCACCGGATCGTAGATGACCGCGTCGGGGAAGCCGCCGATCTTGAAGCTCGCGAGTTCCTGGCCGGTCGAGGCCTTGAGGATCTTGGCCGTCCCGCCGCCGCAGGCCGAGACCAGCCGGTCGCCGAGCACATAGGCGAGCCCGGTCGGGCGCGTGCAGCCGGCCATGGGGTAGTGGGTGACGAGCTTGCGGGTCTTCAGGTCGACGACCGCGATCTGACCGGTGCTCTCGACGTTGACGTAGAGCCGCCCCTTGCCGTCGACGGCCGGGAACTCGAGCGCATCGCCGACCTGGATCGTGCCGGCGACCTCGCGGCGCTTGGGATCGACCAGGGTGACGAGGCCCTTGTCGCCGTTGATCACGATGACGAAGTGGGTGAACGGATCGTAGACCGCCCCGTCGGCGTCGTCGGCCACGGTCAGCGACTTGATGAGCGCGCCGTTGGCGGCGTTCAGGATGCGCACGCTGTTGTCGCCGCTGTTGGTGGTGACCAGCACGCTCGATCCGGGCACAGGCACCACCGCGTGCAGGCGGTCGCCCTTGGCGAAGTCGGGATCGAGCTTGTTGGTGCGCACGTCGAGGCTGAGCACCTGGGTCCCGTGGGCGATGTAGACGCGGCCGCGCGCGGCGTCGAAGCTGGCGTAGTCCCAGCCTCCGTCGGGGCCGGCGACACGCTGGATCACCTTGTACGGCGGCGGATCGGCGGCTTGCGCGCTCGGCGCGAGGCCGAGCAGCATCGACGCCGCGGCGGCCGCCGCGAGCAGAAATGGCTTCATCAAAAGTCTCCTGGGGTTGGGGTGGCGGATCATGAAACGAACTGGACCTCGTCGGCGCGCGCGCCGCCTGCCAGGCGGTATAGCGCCGGCATCGCGATAAGGACGAGCGGGCCTTGAGCGACGAGCCCGGCGATGATGGCGATAGCCAACGGCTGCTCCATCGCGGCGCCCGAACCGAAGGCCAGCGCAAGCGGCGCAAGCGCCAGGATGGCGGCCAGCGTGGTCATCGCGATCGGCCTGAGGCGGTTGACGCCAGCCTCGACCAGCGCGTCCCGTGGCGCGACGCCAGCGCCCAGCAGCGTCTCGTATTCGGTGAAATAGAAGATGGCGACCTCGGTCGTGATGCCGACGATCATCGTCGCGCCCATCAGCGCCATGATGTTGAGCTCGACGCCCGTGAGCCAGAGGCCGATCGCCACCGCCGAGGCCGCGGCGAGCGGCATGGCGAGGATGACGCCGGCCACGCGGAAGCTCTCGAACAATACGAGCAGCAGCACGAAGACCGCCGCCACGGCGGCGGCGAACACCAGCGCCAGCGCGCGAAACGCCGACTGCTGTTCGGCGAAGAGTCCGCCCATCTCGAACGTGACGCCGGCGGGCAGGAAGCCGGGCCGCCCGACGACACGCTGCACCTCCGCCGCGGTCGAGCCGACGTCGCGGCCGACCACGCGGGCGGTGACGGCGTCCATCCGGCGCATGTTCTCGCGCGTGATCTCGGCCTGGCCGGTGGCGACCTGAAGCGTGGCGATGCGCGAGATCGGGAAGAGGTGCCCGTCGGCCGGCGACTTGAGCATGAGCGCGCCGATGTCGTCGATGCGCAGGTGCTGGGCGGCCGGCGTCCACACCCGCACGTTCACCAGGCTGGCGCCGGACTGGACCTGGGTGGCGACCGAGCCGGAAAGCACGTCGCTGATCTGCTTCGAGGCCTCCCCGGCGTCGATGCCCTCGAGCTCGGCGCGCGCCGGGTCGACCTGAATATCGAGGCCGTCGCCGGCGATCACCACGCCACTCTTTGACTCGGTGATGCCGCGCACCTTGTCGATCGCGGCCTCGACGTCGGGCGCGACGCGACGCAGCACCTCGGCGTTGTCGCTGTAGAGCTTGACCTCGATCGGCTGCGGCACCGCCGTCAGGTCGCCGATCAGATCCTCCATCAGCTGGGCCGTCTCGACCTCCATGCCGGGCACGCTCGACTGCACCCGGCCGGCGATGTCGTCCATCACCGCCTGGATCGGGCGGCGGCCGTGCGTTTTCAGGCGGATGAAGAAGTCGCCGGTGTTGGGCTCGGTCAGGCCGCCGCCGAGCTGGGTCCCCGTCCGTCTGGAGTAGGCGTCGACGTCCGGCGTCGCGCGGATGATCGCCTCGATCTGCCGGGACAGCCGGTCCGACTCGGTCAGCGACATGCCGGGCGGGGCGACGTAGTCGAGCACGAAGCCGCCCTCGTCGATCTTGGGAATGAACCCGGACCCGACGCCGAGGAAGGCCGCGCCGCCGACCGCGGCCAGGCCGACAACCGCCGCCAGGGCCAGCACCGGCCGACCGACGCTGGCGGTGAGCAGGCGGCGATAGCGCGAGAGGATGCGGCCGTCCGGGTCGAGGTCGGCGACCCGGTCGCGATGGCGCACGAGTTGCTCGACCAGCAACGGCACCAGCCACCAGGCCACGAGGAAGGACAGGGCGAGCGCGATCACCATCGTGATGGACAGCGCCTTGAAGAAGGCGCCGGTCACGCCGGTGAGGAAGGCCAGGGGAATGAAGATGACCATGGTCGCCGCCGACGAGCCGGCCAGCGGGCGCATGAACTCGGAGACCGCCCCACCGATCGCTTCGCGGCCGCGCGCCCCCGCCTCGGCCAGGCGCCGCTCGATGTGCTCGATCATCACGATGGCGTCGTCGATGATGAGGCCGATGGCGGCGGCCATCCCGCCCAGCGTCATGATGTTGAAGCTCTGGCCGGCGAGCTCGAGCACCAGCGTCGTCGCCGCCAGCACGGTCGGCACGGCGATCACCGCCGCCAGCGTCACCCGCCAGTTCCTGAGGAAAACGAGAAGCACCAGCGCGGCGAGGATGGCGCCGATGACGATGGCGTCGCGCAGCGCCGATGCGGAGGCGAGGATGAGGTCGCTCTGGTCGTACCAGGCCTTGACGCGCATGTCGGCGGGCCCTTGACCCCGCGCCCGCTCGAAGGCGATGCGGACGTCCCTGGCGATCTGCACGGTGTTGCCGCCGGGCTGCTGGTAGACGTTGACCAGCACCGCGTCGCGCCCGTCGGCGCTGACCTTGATCCACTGCGGCTCGGGCTGAGCGGTCACGGTGGCGACGTCGCCGACGCGCACGACCCCGCCGCCGGCGGTCTTGACCACGACATCGGCGATCTGGCGCGGCTCGACGAGCCGCGAGCTGGTGAGGACGACCAGGAGCTTGCCCTCATCCTCGATGCGGCCCGAGGCGTTCAGGGCGTTGGCGCCCGAGATGGCGGTCGCCACGTCAGCCAGCGACAGGCCGTTGGCCCAGAGCTTGGCCGGATCCGCCTCGACCCGATACTCGCCAGGCGCGCCGCCCTGGCTGCGCACGCGCGCCACCCCTTCTATCGTCGACAGCTGCGGCGCCAGCACCTGGTCGGCGAAGCGGCGCAGCTCGACCGGCGTGGCGCGCGCCGAGGTCAGGCTGTAGGCGGCGACCGGATCGACCGTGGGGTCCTGGCGGCGAACATCGAAGGTCACCCCGGGCGGCAGCGTCTGCTGGGCGGTGGTCAGCGCCGACTGCACACGCTGTAGCGCCAGGTCCATGTCGGAGCCCCAGCCGAAGTTGATCGAGACTTCGGCCTCGCCACGGCTGGTGGTGGACCGCAGGTCGTGAACGCCGGGGATCGCGCGCAGCGCCTGCTCGACCGGGCGGGTGATCACCGCCTCGGTCTGGTCCGCCGGCCGGTCGCCGGCGTCGACGGTCACGGCGATGCGCGGGAAGTGCACGTTGGGAAACAGGCTGACCGGCAACACGAAGGACGAGAGCAGCCCGCCGGCCACGAGCAGCCCGAGCAGCGTCAGCAGCGAGCGGCGTCGCCGGTGGGCGAAGTCGGCGAGGTTCATCGCCCGGCGACCTTCACCGCCATGCCGTCCTGGAGTTCGTAGGCGCCCTGCACGGCGACGCTCTGCCCGGCCGTGATCGGTCCCGACACCTCGACCTCGTCGCCGTGGTCGCGGCCGGCGGTCACGAACACCCGCTTGGCGACGCCGCCCTGGACGACAAAGACGTGCGCGCCGGTCTCGTCGAACACCAGCGCCGCGCGGGGCACGGAAAGGCCCGGGTGGGTTCCGATGACGATGTCGGCCTTGACCCCCGATCCGATCGGAAGCCCGGCGCCGGCGAGCGGGGCGATCGCGTCGATGGTCTTGCTCGTCGGATCGGCGGCGCGGCCGACCATGGTCAGGTGCGTTTCGATCGGCGGGCCGCCGCCGACCGGCTGCAAGCGAACGGTCTGCCCCACCGCCAGGCCGGTGACGGAGGGCTCGAACGCCAGCTTGACGCTGAGCGCGCCCTGCCGCGCCAGCACCAGGATCGGCGCGTCCTGCGCCAGGTGATCGCCCGGCGACGCCGAGAGACTGGCGACGATCGCCGCGGCGGGCGCGGTGAGCATCTGGCGCGCGCGGCCGGCGCCCTGACGGCGCTGGGCGGCGAGGCCGGCCTGGGCGTCTGCAAGCGTCTTGCGCGCCGCGATCAACTGGTCGGACGCCGCCAGATGCTGGTCGAACAGGCGCTGCACGCGGGCGAGGTCGGCGGCGGCCGACGTCGCGGCGTCCGCGGCCTGGCGATAGGCGAGCTCGGCGCCGGGCGCGCTGATCACCTCGACCAGGGGCTGGCCGGCCGTCACCGTCTGCCCCTGGCGCACGAGCACGCTGGCGACAACCACCGCGCGCGGTGCGGCGAGCGTCGTGCTGCCGGTCGGATCGGCGACGACAACCCCATAGGCGCTGCCGACGTCTTCGAGGTCCCTGGCGGCGACGGGCGCGACGGTGATCGACGCGGTCGGCGCGACGTCGCTGTCCGGCGCATCGCCGCGCAGGCGGACCAAAGCCAAGAGCACGACGCCGAGGGCGAGCAGCGCGACGACGCCGACAGCGATCAGGCGGCCGCGGGTCACGACGCGGCTCCGGCTTCTGCGGGCGGCGCGAAGAGGGCGGTCTCCAGCGCGATCTCGGCCATGCGCGCGGCCAGTTCGCGGTCCTCGAGGTCGGCGCGCTTGCCGATCACCGCCTGCAGGAGGCCGAGGTAGGCCTGGCTGTCGATATCGTGACGGGCGAAGGCGGCGGGCGCGCCGCCCAGCATCGCCTCGAGGCGCGGCAGGTCTGCGCGAAGCACGGCGGCCTCGGCGCTGGCGCTCGCCAGTTCGGCGGCGGCGTTGCGCACCTCGGCGTCTGCGCCGTCCAGCCGGGCCTGATACTCCGCCTTCAGCTGGGTCCGCGTCGCCTCCTGCACGCGCACTTCGCCGCGACTGCCGTTGAAGATGGGCAGCGCCAGCACGGCGGAGAGGCCGATCGTCGTCGTCGGGGTCGGGTCGCGCGCGTAGGCGAAGGCGATCTGGGCAAGCGGAAACTGGGCGAGGATGGCCTTGCGCAGGTTGGCGTCCTGCGCCGCGTATCCGGCCTGGAGCGCCAGGAGATCAGGCCGGCGCCGCGGCAGGCTGGCCAGCTGCCGCGCCAGATCCTGCGGGTCGTGGGCCGCCGGCGGCGCATCCTCGACCAGCGGCAAAGCGACGGCCGCGTCGAGGCCGAGGAGGGCGTTCAGGTCGCGGCGGGCCTTGGCCGCGTCGTGCCGCGCGGTCGCGAGCAAGGCCTCGACGTCGAGCTTGGCGGCGAGGTCCGCGGCCGCCGTCTGGGCGGCGACATCGCCGCGGCGAAGCGCACGGCTCGAGGCGTCGGCGCGATCGGCGGCGGCGGCGAGGATGTCGCGAAGAAAGGCGGCGCGCGCCTCGTCGGTGAGTGCGGTCTCGGCCAGCTGCCGCGCCTGTTGCGCGGTCGTCCACTCCGCCCACAGCTCGTTCAGGTTCGCCTGTTTGGCGGTGAAGCGCGCCGCGCGCTCGTTGTTGGCGACCGCGAGCAAGCCGGCGATGTCGATGCTGGGCGAGATCGAGTAGGCCGTCGCCTTGTCCGGCCCGGCGATGGGGCGATCGACGCTGGCTGTGATCTGCGGATCGGGCAGCAGGCCGGCGGCGAACACCTGGGCGGCGGAGACGCCGAGCGCCGCGCGTTTGGCCCGAAGGTCCGGATTGTTCAGCACCGCCAGCACGGCGACGTCGAGGGGTGTAAGCCCGGCGCCTGGATCGATGCTGATCGACCTGAGCGGGCCGACCCGCAGGGCGGCGACATCGGTCTTCAGCGCATCGGCGCTGCTCGCCAGATCCGGCGCGGCGGGCAGCGGCGCCGGCCGATAGGTCAAGCAGCCGGCAAGGGCGAAGGCGGCCAACGCGCCGGCGGCGTAGAGGCCGGTCGTTCGCGCGACGCCGATGCGGCGGAGACCTGGTTTTCGTGCTGGCATGGAGACCCGCAAACCCCTTACGCGCTCCAACCTCACGGCGAGCTTTCCGCAACGTTGGGAAAGCCCAATGTGCCGGGTCTCGGCCGGCCGCGAAACACGACGTCGACCACGAGCCCGGGCCCGGCGTCTGACAGACCGACCTCGGCGCCATGCAATCGCGCCACCGCGGCGACCAGCGCAAGCCCCAGCCCGCTGCCGGGTGTCGAACGGCTGCGCTCCAGCCGGTAGAAGCGGTCGAAGATGCGCTGCCTCTCCGCAGCGGGCACGCCCGGCCCGTTGTCGGCGACGGACACGAGCGCATCGCCGTCGGCGGACGCCGCCGTGCGCACGCCAACGCGCGCCGCCGGCCCCGCGTGGCGAAGCGCGTTCTCGACCAGGTTGACGAGCATCTGGGTGAGCAGCTCGCGGTCGCCTTCGACGATCAGCGGCCCGCCGTCGTCGATGTGGAGCCTCTGCCCGGCGTCCTCGGCCGAGGGGGCGAAGTCGTCGACCACGCCGCGGGCCAGGGCGGAAAGGTCGACCGGACGGAAGGCGGCCCGGCGCGCTCCGCCCTCGATCTGGGCGATGCGCAAGAGCGCCGCGAACCGCTCGAGGATGGCGTCGACGTCGTCGAGCGCGCCAGCCAGCGCCTCGGCGCGATCGGCAGGCCGGCGCAGCGTGCGGCTGGCTTCCAGCCGCTGCCGCAGGCGCGTGAGCGGCGTGCGGAGGTCGTGCGCGATGTCGCTCGAAATCTGGCGGAGGCTCTCCATCAGCGCGGAGATCCGGTCGAGCATGCGGTTGAAGGTCACCGCCAGCCGGTCGAGGTCGTCGTCGGAGCCGCGCACCGGGATGCGGCGCGCGAGGTCGCCGTCGATGATCCCTTCCGCCGCGCTGGTCATCGCCGCCAGCCGCCGGTGCACGTCGTAGCTGAGGCCGTACCCGCCGAGGATGCCGAGCACGACGACGCCGGCGAACGCCCAGCCGAAACCCTGCAGCACCGTCTCCTGCGCCGCCTCGCTCCGTTCGTCGTCATCGCCGACGACCAGCCGATAGCCTTCCGGCAGGGTGGTGGTGAGGACCCTCAGCGACTCGCGTGCGCCCGGCCGCGTCAACCGGATCGTGGACCAGCCGAGCGCCGGGTGTGAGCCGGCCAGGCTGCCGGCGACCACGCGACCGCCTGGGCCCTCCAGACCGTAGTCGAGCGCGCCGGGCGTCCGCTCGCGCTCCTCGACCGCCTGCACCACGCCGGAAAGCCCTTCGGTGCGGAACTCCTGGGCGAGAGCCGAGGCTTCGGCGGTGATGCGGGCGTCGAATTGCTGGCGCATCGTCGCGCGCGTGGTGAAGAAGGTGACGGCCCCGAGGATGACGACCGAAACCGCGAACGCGGCCGTGTATACGGCGGCGAGTCGCAGGCTGGTCGAGCGGAACACCTAGTCCGGCTCGCTCAGGCAGTAGCCGGCGCCCCGCACGGTGTGGATGAGTTCGCGCCCCTGCCCCCGATCGACCTTGGCTCTGAGGCGGCTCATGTGCGTCTCGACGATGTTCGTCTTCGGGTCGAAGTGGAAGTCCCACACGCTCTCCAGCAGCATCGTGCGCGTGACCACGCGGTCGCGGTTGCGCATGAGATACTCGAGCAGCTGGAACTCGCGCGGCTGCAGCTCGATGCGCGCGCCGCCGCGGACCACGGTCCGCTTCAGCCGGTCGAGCTTCAGGTCCGCCACCTGCAGCGTGGTCTGCACGTCCTGCGGGGGCGGGCGGCGCGCCAAGGCGTTGACCCGCGCCAGGAGCTCGGCCATCGCGAACGGCTTGACCAGATAGTCGTCGCCGCCGGCCTCGAGTCCCTCGACGCGGTCGTCGATGCCGCCCAGGGCGGTGAGCAGGAGGACGGGCGTCTTCACGCCGGCGGCGCGCACGGTGCGCAGGATCGCCAGGCCGTCCATCTCCGGCAGCATGCGGTCGAGGACGATGACGTCGTAAGGCTCGCCGGCGGCCAGGAGCAATCCCTCCCGGCCGCCAACCGCGTGGTCGACCGTATGACCGGCTTCCGCCAGCGCCTTCTTCAGGTAGGCGCCGCCGTCCTTGTCGTCCTCGACGAGCAGCAGCTTCATCGCCTGACTCTGCCCCAGCGATCGCCCGACGGCGAGCCCGCGTCTAGTCCGGGTGCGCGCCTTCGAGGCTGTGCTCGAGAACCGCGCCGGTCTTGGCGTCGACCCCGACCTCGTAGGTCACGCCGGCCGGGCTTCTGACATCGAACGAATAGCGCAGGCCGCTGCCGCCCCGCTCGCGTTCCAGTTCCTCGTCCGTGATGACGCCGGGCTGGGTCTTCAGCGCAGCGTCACGCGCCGCGGCGAGCGTGATCTTGGCTTGCGGCGCGAAGCGGTGGCCGGCGAAGGCTGGCGAAGCCGCGCTTGTCGGCAAGGTCTTGGCCGCAGCGAGACCGACGGCGCCGAGCGCCACGAGCGCGGCGAGCGGGTAGATGATCGGACGCATGATGTGCTCCTTCACTCTCTGACCCCCGTTGCGCGCCTCCTTTCGCAGGCGCCGGATGGCGGCGCGGTGGAGCAAAGCTTACGGTTTCCCAATGCGCGCCGCCCTGGGCTGTCAGCCGCCAGCCGAGCGGCTAGTCCCGATCGTGGCCGCGCTCGGCTTCGTCGATGACGCGCCGGGCCTGCGCCAGGTCGTCCTCCTCGACCATCAGCCGCTGCTTGATCGCCGAGCCCCAAAGCGTACCGGCGCCGGCGTCGAACACCGTCGTCTCGATCCCCGCGTCGGTGAGGACGGCGCGCAGGAACGAGAGCCGGACGGGATTGGCGGTGGCGATCAACTCGACCATGGCGGACAGCCTCTTCGATCGGCCGCCGGCTGGCAACAGCGCGAGGTCGACGGATCTTCTCTCAGACTAGTTTACATATAAAACTAGTTCATGTACGACAAACTCCTCGCCAGACGGAGACCGGCCATGACCGACGCCATCGACAGGTTCGAACGGCTCACCGACGCGCCACGAGCGCCAGCGGTGGAACGGGTCGTCGACCGCAGCGCAGCCCCGGTGGAGCGCAATCTCGCGGTGGGCTACCTGCGCGCCTTCATCACCGTGCTGGTGCTCGCCCACCACGCGGTGATCGCCTATCTGCCGGGCATGCCGAAGGCGCCGGCGGTGTTCGGCCAGCGGCCGTTCACCTGGGGCGCCTTTCCGGTGCTCGACACCCACTCCTGGGCCTGGTTCGGCCTTCTGACCGGCTTCAACGACACCTTCTTCATGTCGCTGATGTTCTTCATTTCCGGCCTCTTCGTCTGGGACAGTTTGAAGCGGAAGGGCGCCGCCGGCTTCCTGCGCGACCGCCTGCTGCGCCTCGGCCTGCCCTTCGCCGTGGCCGCGACGCTGCTCGCGCCGCTGGCCTATTACCCGTCCTACCGGCTGACCGGGGCCGACCCGAGCCCGCTCGCCTTCGCCAAGGCCCGGATCGGGCTGGGCAGCTGGCCGGCGGGACCGGCGTGGTTCATCTGGGTGTTGCTCGTGTTCGGCGCGCTCGCCGCCGCCGTCTGGCGGTTCGCGCCGGCGCTCGGTGAAGCGGCCGGCCGATTGGCGAAGGGCGCGGACGCGCGGCCCTTCCGCCTCTACGCCGGACTGCTCGGGGTCTCGGCCGTCGCCTACGGCGCGCTGGCGCTGGTGTTCGGCCAGATCGACTGGCTGGCGTTCGGGCCGTTCAGCATCCAAGGCGCGCGCATCCTGCACTACGGCGTCTATTTCGCCGCCGGGCTCGGCGTCGGCGCGATCGGCCTTGCGGGCGGCCTCCTCGCCGAGAACGGCGCGCTGCAGCGGCGTTGGTGGGCGTGGGCGCTGGCCGCGCCGTTCGCCTTCGCCGTCGACGCCGTGCTCAACGTCGTCGCCTTTCTGTTGAAAGCGGGCGACGCGCCGGCGTGGCAGATCGCGACCTCGTTCGGGTACGCCCTCTCCTGCGCAACCGCCTCCTTCGCCTTCATGGCCGTCTTCGTCCGCTTCGTGCGGCGGCGCTCGCCCATCTGGGACAGCCTCGCGGCCAACGCCTACGGCATGTACCTGATCCACTACATCTTCGTGACCTGGCTGCAGTACGCGCTGCTGCGCTCGGACCTGCCCGGCTTCACCAAGGGCGTTCTGGTTTTCGCCGGCGTGGTGGCGTTGACTTGGGCGGGAACCGCCGCCCTGCGGCGGGCGCCGGGCCTCGGGCGCGTGCTCTAGGCCCGGTGCGCGGACTCACTTTAGGAGACCCCATGAGCGCGAAACCACAGACCGTTCAGGACGATCTCGCCTTCATGCGCGGCCTGGTCGAGGCCGGCTCGAGCGCGTTGCCGACCACGCTCGGGGAAACCTACCTGGCCGGCGGCCTCTGCTACGGCGCCCAGGTCGTAGTCCAAGGTGCTGAGGCGCTCTTGCGCGCCCCATGGCCCGCCTGGCTGAACCTGGCGGTCAGCTTCGGACCGACGCTCGTCTTCGCGATCGCCTTGACCATCATCCTCGTGCGCGCGCCCAGACAGCAGCCCGGCGGCGTCGCCGCCCGGACCGTCGGGGTGATGTTCGGCTCCATCGGCCTTGCGAACCTCGCCTTGATCGCCGTGATCGGCTCCGTCGCCTGGCGGCACAAGAGCCTCGAAATCTGGCTCATCTACCCCTGCGTCGTCTTCGTGCTGCAGGGCGCGGCGTGGCTGGTGGCCGGGGCGATCCGCCGACGCGCCTGGCACAACCTCGTGGCCCTCGGCTGGTTCGCGACGGCGATCGCCATGGCGGTGTTCATCCAAACGCCGGCGCTCTTCGCCCTCGCCGCCGGCGTCGGCCTGATCGGCTTCATGGCCGCGCCCGGCTATGCATTGATGCGGCTATCGCGGGCGCAGGGCTGACGGCCGCCCGCCCATGGCCGCCTTTGGCATCGACAAGATCGACGAGGTGATCCACGGACGGCTCAGGCTGGGCGTGATGGCCTACCTGGCCAACGCCGAGGTGGCCGATTTCACCGAACTGAAGACCGCGCTGGACGCCACGCAAGGCAACCTCTCGGTCCACCTGCGCAAGCTCGAGGACGCCGGCTACGTCGCGATCGAGAAGAGCTTCATCGCCCGCAAGCCGCTGACGCGCGTGCGTCTGACGGCGGCGGGCCGCAAGGCCTTCGCCGCCTACCTGCAAGCCATCGGCCGTCTGCTGGGCGAAGCCGGATGAGCGACCTCGAGCTGCTCGCGCTCGAGATGGAGACCTGCCTGGTCATGACGGCGACGGGCCGGTTCGCGCGCGAAAACAGCCCGGACGAGAACCACATCGGCCCGCGAGTCGCCGTCTGGGGTTGCGGCGAAGGGGTCGTCGGCGGCGTGCGCGCGGACGTGGACGAGGCTCTCGCCCATCGCGTCTTCGATTTCATCGCCACGGCGCCGCCGTGGACAGTCACGTCGCGGCTGCCGCCCTGGATCGGCGCCCTGGCGGCGCTGGTCGGCGTCCGGCGCGCGGCCCTGGGCGGCGGCCCGGCCTACATCCTGCCGAACGACGCGCCGCGGTCGCCGGGCGTGCGCATCGTTCAGAGCGGCGGCGACGAGGCCGAAGCGATGCTGGCGCGCTTCGCCGCCGAAGGCATGCCGCCTGCGCTGGCCGAGGCGGGCTACGTCGACACCGACGAACTCTGGCCGCCCTGGTGCGCGGCCATGGTCGGCGATGAGGTCGCCGCGCTCTGTTGCGCCGCGCGTCTGGGCGCGCGCGGCGCCGAGGCCGGCCTCTATACCTTCCCGGCGTTCCGCGGGCAGGGCCTGGGCGCGGCGGTGACCGCGGCCTGGTCCGCGCATCCGGCGCTCGCGGACAAGACGCTCTTCTACTCGACCGCCTTCACCAACCGCTCGTCGCAGCGCGTGACGCAGCGGCTGGGGCTGCGCCAGATCGGCGCCAGCGCCCGGATCGACTAGCCGAGTCGCGGCGCGGCGGGGTCGGCCCGGTTGCCGGGGCAGGGCCGATCGCGTACCAACCCGCCGTGGCTGATTAAAACCAACGCCTGACTCCTCGCCCCGACGCGACACCGCAGCGCTCAAGGCCGGCGCTGGGGCCGTGATGCGCGCGCCCGTTCATTCCCGAACGCGCGATGCGCACAGCCCTCGAAAAGACGTTGGGACTCATGGCCTTCTTCCGAAACGACGCCGTCAATCGGCTCAATCTGCACCTGGCGATCCACGCGCTGGCCCTCAGCGGCGGCGGCGCCTTCTACGGCGCCTATCTGTTGCGCGCCGGGACCCCGGCGCCGGCGGTCCTCGCCTCGCTGGCGCTGGTCAACCTCGGGCGCTTTTCCCTTCGCCCCTTCGTGCTGGCGCCGGCGCGCCGCTTCGGCCTGAAGCCGCTCGTCATCGCCGGCACTCTGCTTTGCACGCTTCAGTACCCGCTGCTGGCGGAGGTGCATGGCGTCGGCTGGACGCTTCTGCTCCTCTGCGGCGTCTCGGCCTTCGGCGACACCGTCTATTGGACCGCCTACCACGCCTATTACGCCGCGCTCGGCGACACCGAACATCGCGGCCATCAGCTGGGCGTGCGCGAGGCGCTGACGGCGCTGGGCGGGATCGCCGCGCCGCTCGTCACCGGCTGGGCGCTCGTGACCTTCGGGCCGCGCGCCGCCTTCTACGCGAGCGCGGTCTTCGTGCTGGGCGCGGCCCTGCCGCTCTTCGGCGCCCCCAACGTCGGCATCCCGCGCGCGGCGCCGGGCGGGTTCCGCGCGGCGATGCGGGGCGTTCGGCTGTTCACCGCCGACGGCTGGCGCTACGGCGCGATGGTCGTCTGGCAGATCGCGCTCTTCATCTCGCTCGGCGAGAGCTTCACCGGCTACGGCTTCGCCATCGCCGCGGCGGCGATGGCGGGCGCTGCGTTCAGCCTCGCGCTCGGCCGCTTCATCGACCTTGGCCACGGACCGCGCGCCGTCTGGATCGCCAGCGGCCTCCTCATCCTCGTCGACCTCATGCGCGTCGGAAGCTATGGCGCGCCCGGCCTCGCCATCGCCGCCAACGCCGCCGCCACCCTGGCCGGCGCGATCAGCGGCCCGACCCTGATGACGGCGGTCTACACGCTGGCCAAGGACGCGCCCTGCCCGATGCGCTTCCAGATCGCCGCCGACGGGGGATGGGACCTCGGCGCGGGCGCCGCCTGCCTCGCGGCCGCCACGCTGCTCTGGCTTGGCGCGCCGATGCCGGCCGCGATCCTGCTCTCGCTGCCCGGCTCGGCCGCGATCTTCATCCTGTTGCGGCGCTATTATGCGCGGGAGGGGCGGTAGGGCTGGTGGACGCGGCTGGGATCGAACCAGCGACCCCCTCGATGTCAACGAGGTGCTCTCCCGCTGAGCTACGCGTCCGGGCCGTCGAAACGGGAACGCCCGTATATGGCCACGGGGCGGCCCTCGCAAGCCGGCGCCCGGGCGGTCCCGGCCGTTATCAGGCGGCGATCATCCGCTCCACTTCGGCGACGATCTCGCGCAGGTGCACGGGCTTGGCCAAGACCTTCGAGCCGGCCGGCGTGCGGTCGCCGGCCGAGAGGGCGACGGCTGCAAAGCCGGTAATGAACATGATGCGCAGCGCCGGCTGGCGCGCGGCGGCGAGGCGGGCGAGCTCGATCCCGTCCATGCCGGGCATGACGATATCGGTCAAAAGCACGTGGAACACCTCGTCCAGCGCCTCGGCCGCGCTCTCGCCGTCGGCGCAGGCCACGACTTCGTAGCCGGCCCTCTCCAACGCGCGGGAGAGAAAGCCGCGCAGGGAATCGTCGTCTTCGGCAAGCAGGATGCGGGCGAGGACGGGCTTGGCCATGGCGTCTTTGCGGGGTCCGGCGTTCGGTGGTCGGCGACCTTAGAGGCCGATTTGTAAACCGGCGATAAAGCCCGCGCAGCGCGCCGCGTTGACCCAGGCGGCGGGCGCGGTCGATAGTGCAACGCATGAACGCGCCCTCAGCAGCCCAGGCCGCCCTCGTCGACGTCCGGGCGGAGCCGCTGGAGGCGCCCTTCACGCTCCGCCGCCCGCCCGTCGGGGCGGAGAGCCCGCTGATCTTCGCCTCGCCCCACTCCGGCCGGCTCTACCCCAGCGACATGATGGCCGCCACGGCGCTCGATGCGGCGACCATCCGCCGCTCGGAGGACGCGCTGGTCGACATGCTGATCGAAGGCGGGACCGCCCATGGCGCCGCTATCATCGCCGCGGCGTATGCGCGCGCCTACATCGACGTGAACCGCGAGCCCTACGAGCTCGACGCGACCATGTTCGAAGACGAACTGCCCGACTTCGCCCGCGGGCGCACCGCGCGGGTCGCCGCGGGCCTCGGCTCGATCGCCCGCGTCGTCGCCGAGGGGCAGGAGATCTATTGCCGCAAGCTCACTTTCGCCGAGGCGGCGCAGCGGATCGAACGCGTGCACCGCCCCTACCATGCGGCGCTGGAGGCGTTGATCGACGAAGCGCGCGGCCGTTTCGGCCACGCCATCCTGATCGACTGGCACTCGATGCCGGCGCAGGCCGCGCGGACGCTGGGGCAGAGCGGCGACGTGGCTGGGCAAGGGAGCTGCGACCTGGTGCTCGGCGACCGCTTCGGCGCCGCATGCGCGCCGAAGATCACGGCTCTGGTCGAGGCCGAGTTCGAGGCGATGGGCTATCGCGTGGCCCGCAACGCCCCGTACGCCGGCGGCTACACGACGGAATTCTATGGCCGCCCGCGCCTGCGCCGGCACGCGCTGCAGATCGAGATCAACCGCGCGCTCTACCTGGACGAGGCCACGCTGGAGCCGCACGACGGCGTCGGCCGCCTGCGCGCCGACCTGGAGCGGGTGTTCCGCACGCTGGCCGCGCTGGCCCGCGAACGGCTGCTCTAGGGCCAAAACAAAAACGGCCGCGCCGGAGACCGGCGCGGCCAGTTCATAGGGAGGAAACGCCCAGGAAGGGCAGAAGCGTCCAAGGACGCCTCACAGACGTTGGTATAGGGTGCAGTGCACAATGCCGCAAGCCGAAAGTGTGCATCTGCGAAGAAATCTTATTGCTCCTAAGACGCCCCATCCTGAAATTGTAAGCAATTTCCGCTGCGTCAGCGCCGGCGGCGGTTGACGCTGCGCTGCACAAGCGAAAAAGCCGAGACGGCTAGCCGGCGGGCGCAACGACGTATAGAAGCCTCCGGCCCGCGCCATGTCCCTCCGCAACATCGCCATCATCGCTCACGTCGACCACGGCAAGACGACGCTGGTCGACCAATTGCTCGCCCAGTCCGGCGCCTTTCGCGCCAACGAGGCGCATGCCGAGCGCGCGCTCGACTCCAACGACCAGGAGCGCGAGCGGGGCATCACCATCCTGGCCAAGTGCACTTCGGTGCTGTGGCATGGGGCGGCGGGCGAGACGCGCATCAACATCATCGACACTCCCGGCCACGCCGACTTCGGCGGCGAGGTCGAGCGCATCCTCGGCATGGTCGACGGCTGCGCGCTTCTGGTCGACGCCGAGGAAGGCGTCATGCCGCAGACCAAGTTCGTGCTCGGCAAGGCGCTGAAGATCGGGCTGAAGCCCATCGTGGTGCTGAACAAGGTCGACCGGCCGCACGCCGATCCGGACCGGGTTCTGAACGACGCCTTCGACCTCTTCGCCGCCCTCGACGCCACCGACGAACAGCTCGATTTTCCTCACCTCTACGCCTCGGGCAAGCAGGGCTGGGCGGTGAAGGACCTGGCCGACCCGCGCGAGGGGCTGGGCCCGCTGTTCGACCTCATCGTCTCCCACACCCCCCCGCCCGCCGCCGAGGCGCGCGCGGGCGAGCCGGCGGCGATGCTGGCGGTGCTGGTCGAGGCCGATCCCTTCCTCGGGCGCCTGCTGACAGGTCGCGTCGATGCCGGCCGCCTCGCGCCGGGCATGAGCGTGCACGCCCTGGCGCGCGACGGAGCCGAGATCGAGCGCGGTCGGATCAGCAAGATCCTCGCCTTCCGCGGCCTGAAGCGCCAGCCGATCGAGATCGCGGAGGCCGGCGACATCGTCGCCATCGCCGGGCTCGCCAAAGCGACCGTCGCCGACACGATCTGCGCGCCGGAGGTGGCGGCCGCCCTTCCCGCCCAGCCGATCGACCCGCCGACCATCTCCATCACCGTTTCGGTGAATTCGAGCCCGCTGGCCGGACGCGACGGCGACAAGGTGCAGAGCCGCGTCATCCGCGAACGGCTGTTGCGCGAAGCGGAAGCGAACGTCGCCATCCGCTTTTCGGAGACGGCAGACAAGGACGCCTACGAGATCGCCGGCCGCGGCGAGCTGCAGCTGGGCGTTCTGATCGAAACCATGCGCCGCGAAGGGTTCGAGCTGTCCATCAGCCGCCCGCGGGTCGTCTACCAGAGCGGCGAGAACGGTCAGCGTCTGGAGCCGATCGAGGAGGTCGTGATCGACGTCGACGACGCCTACACCGGCGTCGTCATTGACAAGCTCTCGTCCCGCAAGGCCGAACTGACCGACATGCGCCCGTCCGGCGCCGGCAAGACCCGGCTTGTGCTGGAGGCGCCGTCGCGCAGCCTGATCGGCTATCAGGGCGAGTTCCTGACCGACACGCGCGGCTCGGGCGTCCTGAACCGCGTCTTCGCCCGTTATGAGCCGCACAAGGGCGCGATCGAGGGCCGGCGCAACGGCGTCCTGATCTCGACCGCCGACGGCGAGATGGCCCCCTACGCCCTCTGGAACCTCGAGGAGCGCGGCGTGATGTTCGTCGGCGCCGGCGAGAAGGCCTACCAGGGCATGATCATCGGCGAGAACGCCAAACAGGACGACCTGGACGTCAATCCGCTGAAGGCCAAGCAGCTGACCAACGTGCGCGCTTCGGGCAAGGACGAGGCGGTGCGCCTCACCCCGCCGCGCCGCATGACGCTGGAGCAGGCGATCGCCTACATCGAAGCCGACGAACTGGTCGAGGTGACGCCGAAGGCCATCCGTCTCAGGAAAGCGGTGCTGAACCCCAGCTTCCGCAAGAAGCGGATGCGCGAGGAGGCCTAGGGCTTCGGCGGCCCGGCGAGCGCCTCGAAAGCCGCGACGATCACGTCGTCACCGAGCAGTTCGGGCGTCAGCGCATGCTGGATGTAGACGCCAAGCGTCATGGTCTGCAGCGCCGTCCAGAACAGGCGGAACGGCGGCATCCCCTCCGCCTCCAGGTAGGCCTCGAGCGCCGGCGTCGCCTGCGCGAACGGCGCCTCGTACCACTCGGCCCAGCGCGCGCGGGCCTCGTCGTGGCCGAGCGCATAGAGGACGAACTCGGCCAGCAGGCCGGCGTGGGCGCGCGACTCCTTCAGGTTGGCGCAGAAGGCGATGGCGTTGGCGCGCAGGTTCTCGCGCATCGGGCGATCGCCCCGCCACTCCGAGGAAATGGTGAGCCGGCGGCTGCCGAGCACGGCCCAGAACAGGTCGTCCTTGGAGCCGAAGTTCGAATAGATCGCCCCTTTGGTCATGCCGGCGCGGGCCGCGATCTCGTCCAGCGAGGCGCGCTGGAAGCCTTTCTCGGCGATGACGGCGGCGGCGGCGGCGACGAGCCGACTCACCGTCTGGCGGCGCTTTCGCGTCGGCGGCGGCGGAGTCGGCGTGGGATCGGCGTTCGGCGACATGGCGACTCGTTATGTACCTGATAGTATGAAATACTGCAGGGTATATTATGACGGAGAGCCTGGTCGATGGGCTGGAACAGACGACAAGTGGTGGCCGCCGCCGGGCTGGCGGCAGTGGCGCGGTCCACGGTCTTCGCAGAACAGGCCGGTCCCGCGCTCTGGGTCGCGCGATCCGGGCCGGCGAAAGTCTACCTGTTCGGCGACAACCCCTATCAGCGGACTCCATGGCGCTCGCCGCGGATCGAGGCGGCGCTGGCCGAGAGCACAGTCCTCTGGCGGGAGACGCCGGAGGGCGGCGGCGACGCGATGGGGCTCTTTCTCGCGAAAGGGGCGGATCCGGCCCGCCCCCTGTCGGCTTGGCTGACGGCGAAAGACCGCGCCCGCGTGGCCGCGGCGGCCGCCGCCGTGCGGCTGGGCGACGCCGCCCTTGAGCGTTTCCGGCCGTGGCTGGCGGCGATTTTTCTTGAGGACGGCTTCGAGGCGGCCTGCGGTTTCAAGGCGCAGAACGGCCCGACTGCGGTGCTGACGGCGCTGGCCAGAGGGGCCGGCAAGCCGATCCGGAGCGAGTTCCCCGACGAGGCGCAGATCGTCGACGACTTCGCGGGCTTCTCGCCGGCGGCTGAGGTGGGCGCACTGATGCGGGCGGTGGGCGACATCGAGGCCGGCCCCGCGGCGGCCGAGCGGAACGCCGAGGCCTGGGCCGCGGGCGACCAGAGCCTGGACCTGGCGGCCGTGCTGCGCATGCGGCGGGACTTTCCGGACTACTACCAGCGCATCCTGGTGGACCGGAATCGTCGCTGGCCGGCGCGGATCCGCACGATGCTGGACGGCGGTGGAACGAGCTTCGTCCTGATCGGCGGCGATCACCTGGTCGGGCCGGACAGCGTGCAGCGGCGGCTGGCCGCGGTCGGGCTGGAGGCGCGGCGGGTCTAGTGTAGGCTCGGCCGCATGGTCTTAGCGACGGCGACGCTTTCCTGATGAACCGCCGGGAGGCTTGCGCCGGGATCGCCCTTGCCGCGCTCTCGGCGCCCGCGGCTGTTCGGGCCGCCGATGCGCTCGCGAGCGACCGCTTCATGCTGCATTCGACCCACGTCGGGCGCGACTTCATGATCGAGGTGACGCCGCCAGTCGGCGCGGGACGGCCGTCGCGCAGGCTGCCGGCCGTCTACGCCCTGGACGCCGGCTATCACGTCGCCGCGCCCGCGGCGGCGGCGCTGCAGTCGGCAGGCGCGATGGCGCCGGCCTTCGTGGTCGCGATCGGCTATCCGCCTGGACAGCCGAACACGCGCGAGACCGACCTGTTGCACCGGACGCACATGGACGGCGGCGTTCGCATCGGCGGCGGCGGCGCGGCGTTCGAGGCCTTCATCCAGGAGGAGCTCAAGCCCGCGATCGAGGCGCGCTACCCGGTCGACCCGGACCGCTCGATCCTGCTCGGCCACTCGCTGGCCGGCCTCTTCGTCGCCAACGTGCTGGCCGACCGGCCGCGCGCCTTCCGCGCCTACCTGATGGCAAGCCCGTCGATCTGGGCCGATTCGCGCGCGCTGTCCCAGGTCCGCGCCGCCGCGCCGCGCGGACGCGGGCGGCTGGCGTTCGTCACCGTCGGCGGCGCGGAAACGCCGCGCATGAAGACCGGCGTCGCCGCGCTCTGGGCCATCCTCGGCGGCCCGGGCTCGACCTTCGTGCTGCGCAGCCAGGTGTTTCCGGGCCAGACGCACATGTCCTACTACCCGGCCTTCCTCGCCGCCGCGCTGCCGGCCGCGCTGCCAAGCCGCTGACCTCGCAAGGACGAGAACCGGCGCGAGCAGGGCCGAGCTTGAAGGGCGCGGCGGCGGCCGTGCTAAGGATTGTTCGATGGCCAATCCCCTCTACGAGGCCCTGCCGACCACCATTTTCACGGTGATGAGCGGGCTGGCGCGCGAGCACGGCGCGATCAACCTCGGCCAGGGGTTTCCGGACGAGCCAGGTCCGCTGGCCATCCGCCAGAAGGCGGCGGACGCGACCGTGCACGGCGACAATCAGTATCCGCCAAGCGCGGGCGCGCCCGCGTTGCGCCAGGCCGTCGCCGCCCACTACCTCTGCACGCAGGGGCTGGACCTGGACTGGGCGAGCGAGATCACCGTCACGTCGGGCGCCACCGAAGCGCTGGCCTGCGCCTTCCTCGGCCTGATCGCGCCGGGCGACGAGGTGGTGCTGTTCCAGCCGCTGTACGACAGCTACGCGCCCATGGTGCGCCGGGCGGGCGGCGTTCCGAAGCTCGCCCGGCTCGAGCCGCCGCATTGGCGCTTCGACCGGGCCATGCTGGAGGCCGCTTTCAGCGAGCGCACGCGGCTGGTGGTGCTGAACAACCCGCTCAATCCGACCGCGACCGTCTGCCCGGAGGCGGATCTGGCGCTGCTCGCCGAGTTCTGCGTCCGCCACGGCGCCGTCGCCGTCTGCGACGAGGTCTGGGAGCACGTGGTCATGGACGGCCGCGTTCACCGGCCGCTGATGGCGTTCCCAGGGATGCGCGCGCGCACGGTGAAGATCGGCTCGGCCGGGAAGATGTTCGCGCTCACCGGCTGGAAGATCGGCTTCCTCTGCGCCGCCCCGGCGCTGACCGCCGTGCTGGCCAAGGCGCACCAGTTCCTCTGTTTCACCACGCCTCCGAACCTGCAGGCGGCGGTCGCCTGGGGGCTCGCCAACAGCGACGCCTGGTTCGCGGCGATGCCGCGGGCGATGACCGCGAGCCGCGACCGGCTGAGCGCGGCGCTGCGGCGTGAAGGGTTCGCGGTGCTGAACGCCGAGGGGACCTATTTCCTCAACGTCGACCTCGCCGCCTCAGGCGTGCGCGAGGACGACATGGCCTTTTGCCTCCGGGCGGTGAAAGAGGCCGGCGTCGCCGCAATTCCCATCTCGGCGTTCTACGAAGAGGCGCCGGTGACCTCGATCGTCCGCCTCTGCTTCGCCAAGCGCGACGAGACGCTGGACGAGGGGGCGAAACGGCTGGCGAAGGCCCGGGATCTCTCGCTGCGCGCTCACAACGCCGGCCGGTAGCGGCCGGGCGTCATCCCGAACTGGCGCTTGAAGGCGGTGATGAAGGCGCTGACGCTCTCGTAACCGCAGGCCGCGGCCGTCACGCCGACCGGAGCGCCCTCCGACAGCGCCGCGACCGCGGCGATCAAGCGCGCCTTCTGTCGCCAGGCTTCGAGGGTCAGGCCCGTCTCGGCCGGGAAGAGGCGCTGGAGCGTGCGCAGGCTGGCGCCGGCTTGCCGCGCGAGGTCGGCGAGGCTCGCCGGGTCGCCCGGCTCCGTCTGCACGCGGTCGGCGAGCGCGCGCGCCCGGCGGTCTGCCGGAAGGGGAAGCGCGAGATCCTGCGACGGCGCCTCCAGAATGAGGTCGACGAGCAGCAGCGCCTGGCGCGCCTCCTCAGGCGCGTCCGGGTGCAGCATGCGGCGTTTGAGGATGTGGAGGATGAGTTCACGCAGGAGCGGGCCGACCTCGACCACGCGCGGCTCGGTCGGCAGCGGCGCGGCGAGCTCTGGCGCCAAGTAGAGGAAGCGGGTGGCGACCTCGCCGCGGGCGAGGATAGCGTGCGGAAGGCCGGCGGGCAGCCAGATCGCCCGGGTGGGCGGCGCGAGCCAAGCCGTTGCGTCGCTGATCACCCGCATCACGCCACTATTGCAAAAGGCGAGTTGACCCCAAGGGTGGTCATGCCGCCCGGGCTCTATCCCATCGTAGTAGGTGATCGCCGACGAGCGGACCCAGTAGCCGTCGCCGTAGGTCAATGTGGGTCCGCGTCCGCGTCGTACTGCATCGCGCCGAGAACGTTGCCTTCCGGGTCTGCGAAGTAGAAGAGCTTGCCGACGCCGTCGATGTAGAACGGCTCGGCGACAACCCGCCCGCCGGCAGCTTCGACGGCCGCCTTCATCTGGGCGATGTCCTCGACCGCTATGGTCGCCTCGAGCCCCCGCATCTTCCAGCCTGGCTGGAATTCGCGGCGGCCGTGCAGGGCGATGATGGGCTCGCCCTCGCGCGTCGGCGGTTGTTGGTAGTAGTCGGGCGGGCCCCAGGGCTGGAGGCCCCAGCCGAACACCGTCTCGTAGAAGGTCTTGGCGCGTTGGACATCGTCGGCGTTGAGCGCGAGATGGCGGATCGGCAACGGCATCGGAGCGGCCCCTTGTTGGTGGTCGGCGCACAGTGCGGCGTGCGCGCCTGTGTCACCAGGACGATATCGCGACAACTTATGTCGCGCACGCGCCAAGCCGCAGAGGCCGCTGCCCCAGCCCCTTGCGATGACCCCGCGCCGTGGGTTCCCTCCCTCAACCAGCAGGAACGGTCAGGGAGGCTTGAATGCTGACGGAAGAGAGACTGGTGGCGTTCCTGGCCACGACTGACGCAGCCCGCGCGCGGGCGTTCTACGAGGGCAAGCTCGGGCTGACGCTGGCTCTCGACGAGGAGCACTTGATGTTCTTCGACAGCGGCCCTGCGCGGATCGCGCTGCAGAAGAGCGACAAACCGATCACGCCGCCGTTCGGCACCGCGGCGGGTTGGAACGTGCGCGACCTGCGCGCGAGCGTCCGCGATCTCATGGCGCGGGGCGTCGTTTTCGAACGCTACGAGGGGATGCAGCAGGACGACCTCAAAATCTGGTCGCCGGTCCCGGGCGAAGGCGTCGCCTGGTTCAAGGACCCAGACGCCAACCTGCTCTCGCTCAACGGCCCGATCTAGGAGGCGGCAATGCCGAGCATCCTGAACGACCCTGTCCTCGACGCCCTGCTGCCCGGCCTGCACGCCGCCAGCGAGGCGCAGGATGAGGCCATCGGCCGCTACTACCGCGAGGAGCGGACGGGGCCTTGGACGGGCGGTATGGAGGCGCGCGACCACGCCTTCATGGCCGACAAGGCCGTGGCGCTCGAACGCGACAAGGCGGAGTTCTGCTACATGATCTGCCGCGCCATCGGCGCGCGGCGGATCTTCGAGGCGGGCACCTCGTTCGGCGTCTCGACGCTCTATCTGGCCGCGGCGGTGCGGGACAACGGCGGCGGCGTGGTGTTCGGCGCCGAGTACGAGCCCGGCAAGGTCAAGCAGGCCCGCGCCAACTTCGAGGCCGCAGGCCTGAGCGGCTTTATCGACCTGCGCGAAGGCGACATCGTCGAGGCGGCCAGGACCTTCGAAGGCCCGATCGACTTCGTGCTGTTCGACATCTGGGGCGAGATGCTCGGGCAGTTGACCGAGATTCTCGCGCCCCGGCTGCGCCTGGGCTCGGTGCTTTGCGCCGACAACACGGCCGGGACGGGCGGCGGCTACGGGCCGATGTTCGAGTTCATCAACAACCCCGCCAACGGGCTGCGGACCATGACGCTGCCGTTCAAGGGCGGGTTCGAGCTGACGGTGAAGGTCTAAGCGCCCGCGCCGCCGTCGACGACCACGGCCTGGCCCGTCATCCAGGCGCCGGCCTTGCCCGCCAGGAACACGGCCGCGCCGGCGATGTCGTCAGGCTCGCCGAGGCGGCGCAGCGGATTGCCGGCGGAAGAGCGGCGCTCCGCCTCCGGCGTGTCCCACAGCGCGCGGGCGAAGTCGGTCTTCACCAGCCCCGGCGCGATGCAGTTCACCCGCACATTGGAAGGTCCAAGCTCGTGGGCGAGGTTCTTCGCCAGCATGAAGTCGGCCGCCTTGGAGATGTTGTAGGCGCCGATCACGGCGTTGCCGCGCAGACCGCCAACCGAAGAGATGATGATGACGGCGCCGTCCTTCCGCTCCTTCATCTCCGGAGCGACCATCTGGATCAGCCAGTGGTTGGAGATGATGTTGTTGTCGAGGACCTTGCGGAACGCCTCGTCGGAGATGCCGCTCATCGGCCCGTAGTAGGGGTTGGACGCGGCATTGCAGACCAGGATGTCGATCTGGCCCCAGGCCTTGCGCGTCTCGTCGACCAGCCGCTGGAGGTCGTCCTTCGAGGAGATGTTGGCGGGCACCGCGATGGCGTGGCCGGGATGCTTGGCGTTGATCGCCGCGGCGACCTCGTCGCACGGACCGGCCTTGCGCGAGGAGATCACCACCTTGGCGCCGTGCTCGGCCATGCGCTCGGCGATGGCCTTGCCGATGCCCTTCGACGAGCCGGTGATGATGGCGACCTTGTCGGTCAGATCGAACAGTTCCATGCGCGGCGGCTCCCTCGAAACGCTTGTTTGATTTCGCGCGGCACCCTGCCCGTGCGAGCCTCGTCCGGTCAAGCGGAGGGGGGCGCCTTGAACCCGTTGCAGACGGCCGCGGGCAGGCTGGGTCGCGGCCTGATCACCTGGCCCGACGCGCGCGGCTGGCGCGACGTCGCCGGCATCGCCGTCGTCACCGCCGGGGCCATGCCGGCGATAGGGGCTCCGCTCGGCTTCGTGCGCTACGCGCCGCGTGGCCTTGCCGCGCTCGCGCCGACGCTACCTGTCATCTTTGTCGCGCCGGCGCTGTTGGAGGAGAGCGTCTTTCGAGGACTCTTCGTCCCCGATCGCAGCGAGAACGCGCGCCCTTGGCTGGCGATCGCACTCGTTACCGCTGCCTTCACGCTCTGGCACGCAATCGAGGCGTTGACCTTCCTGCCGAGGGCGCGCCCGATCTTCCTCACCCCCGGCCTGCTCGGTTGCGCGGCCGCGCTCGGCGCCGGTTGCGCGATCGCGCGCTGGCGGACCGGCTCGCTGTGGCCGCCGATCCTCATGCACTGGCTGACGGTGGCGGCGTGGCAAGGCCTGTTCGGCGGCCCGGCGGTTCCATCGCTCTGGTGACTGCTGTTTCGCGTCCGCCTGCGACCTGCGCTATCTAGCCGCCATGCCCGAAGGCGACGCCCGCGCCATCGCTGCGACCGAGACGGCGAGCCGCTTCGGGCGCGGCCTCTTGCGCGACTGCTGGTACTTCGCCGCGGTGGGCCGCGAGCTGGGGCCTGGCCAGCTGCGCCGCTACGAGTTGCTGGGTGAGCCGGTGATGATCGGCCGCACGCGCGGCGGCGAGGTCTTTGCGCTGCGCGATGTCTGCCCGCACCGGGCGGCGCCGCTCTCGGCGGGGCGGCTGGTGGACGGCGACCACGTCGAGTGCCCCTACCACGGCTGGCGCTACCGCACCGACGGCGCCTGCGCGGCCATCCCCTCGCTGGTCGACGGGCAGGACGTGGACGTCGGCCGCATCCGCGTGCGCCGCTATCCGGCGGTCGAGAGCCAGGGGCTGATCTTCGTGTGGATGGCCGCCGATGCGCGCGCCGACGCCGAGCCCGACCATGCGCCGCCGGTCTTCCCCGGCGTGGTCGGCGGCGGACCGAAGCTGATCGACCGCATGATCTTCGACGCCCACATCGACCACGCCGTCGTCGGTCTGATGGACCCGACGCACGGGCCGTACGTGCACCAGAACTGGTGGTGGCGCTCGCCCGCCTCGCAGCACGCCAAGGCCAAGGCGTTCGAGCCGCGCGAGGCCGGCTTCGCCATGACCCGCCACGCGCCCTCGTCCAACTCCTACGCCTATCGCATCCTCGGCGGCGCGCCGGCGACCGAGATCGTCTTCCGCCTGCCGGGCCTTCGCTGGGAGCACATCGAGGTCGGCAAGCGGCAGGTGCTGGCGCTGACTTGCCTGACGCCGCTGTCGGAGACGCGCACGCGGATCACCCAGATCATGTGGTCGGACCACGCCGCCTTCACCCTGGCCAAGCCGTTCATCGCCTCGGGTGCGCGCAAGTTCCTGCGCCAGGACGGCGCCATGGTTGACCTGCAGAAGCAGGGGCTGGCGTACGACCCGACGCTGCTCTGGATCGACGACGCCGACACTCAGGCCAAGTGGTACCAGGCGCTGAAGCGCGAATGGGCCGCCAGCCGCGCGCAGGGGCGCCCGTTCGAGAACCCCGTGAAGCCTACCGTCCTGCGCTGGCGGAGCTAGCGACGGCCGCCGGCGGGGCCGGGTCGGGCGGGTTGTACTTCTCGACGAAGGCGACCGAGGCCTCGACCATCTGGGTGCGCATGTCTTCGAGCAGCAGCCAGTGGTCGGATGTGGGCAGGATGAGCACCTCGACCGGCTTGCCGGCGCTCTTCAGCGCGGTCTCCATCTCCGTCATCTGGACGAACGGCACGACCGTGTCGTTGCGGCCGTGGATCAGCAGGATGGGCGCATCCGCGCGGCTGGCCAGCGTCACCGGGGTGATATCGGGCAGGCGGGTCGACAAGGCATCCTTGGCGCCCATGTACTTTTCCCAGTAGCGCTCGTCCGGGGTGGTGGAGCCCTGGCGAGCCTGGTCGATCATCTCGCCCGGGTGGGACACGGCGCCGCCGGCGACAGCGCAGCGGTAAAACCCGTTCTGCACGGTGACGCCCGCGAGCGAGGCGTACCCGCCGTAGCTCCAGCCGACGATGCAGGCGCGTTTGGGATCGACCACGCCCGCCTTGGCGAGAGCGGCCAGGCCGTCGGTGATGTCGGTCTCCATCTTCCGTCCCCACTGCCCGAAACCGGCGTTGCGGAACGGGACGCCGAGATCGCCCGAGCCCCGGTAGTTCGGGCGGAAGACCGCGTAGCCGCGGGAGACGAACGCCTGGGTCCACCAATCGAACGTCGGATAGTCGCGCGCCTCCGGCCCGCCGTGCGGCAGGACGACCACCGGCAGGTTCGTCGCCGGCCTGCCGGGCGGAAGGTCGAGCACGCCGCGGAGCGGCATGCCGTCCTGCGCGGTCCAGTCGACCATCTTGATCACGCCGACGTCCTTGCCGGGGATGTCCGGGTAGTCGTAGCCGAGCGCGTCGGCGTGGCCGGTCTTCATGTCGACCCGGTAGTAGGTGCCGGAATCGTAGGATCCGCTCGTATGGACGATGAAGGTGTCAAAGCCGGCGTTGTAGGACTCGAGCTCCACCGTCTCATTCGGGAAGGCGCCGACGATCTTGCTCAGCCGCGCGTCGACCGCAGGGTCGAACATCTTCGCCGTCTGGCGATCGCCGCGAATGACGTTTCCGATCCAGAGATGGGTGTCCCGCGCCTCGATCGCGCTTTCGATGTTCGCTCCATCGGGGACATCGACCGCCGGGCCGCCGGCCAGCGGCACCTCCTGGTAGACGTCGGCGTCCGCGGTTTGGTGCTCGACGAGCAGTGTGTCGGGCGTGCGTCCGCGGCTGACGCTTGCGCCGCCGAAGGGCCAATTGCCGCTGAGCAGCACCTTGCCGCCAATCTCGCCGGCCAAGACCTGCCAGTCGCCGGTGCGGCGGTTGTAGAGCGTGCGCGCGATGATCTTCCCGTCGGGACCGACCAGCCAGCCATCGCCGTTGTCCGTCCCCGGCGCCGCCAGCACGGTGTCCCCCGTGTCCAGGTCGACCCGGTAGAGGTTCACATAGTCCTCGACCGTCCCGTACCCGCCATGCTCTCGCGGAATGGCGCCGAAGTATCCGTACCAACGACCATCGATCTCGGCCGTGCCGTGGAATCCGAGCGCGGCGGGCAGGAACTTGCTGTCGTCCGTGAACAACGCGACGCTCTTCCTGGTCTGCAGATTGAACACGGCGACGCTGAGGAACTCGCCGCGCTCCTCCTCGAAGCCGACCATCTCGCGGGTGGCGCTGGTGATGACGATGACGTGGTCCTCGCCGGCCCAACGCACGGCTCGCACCTTGGAAGCCCCGGTCGGCGCCTGCGCGAGCGCATGGCCGTCGGTGGTGGCGATGTAGAGATACCGCTGGTCGCCGTTGACGGCGATAAAGGCGAAACGGTCGCCGGAGGGCGATAGCGTCATGTCCTCGACGGCCGGAAGCTTGCCGTAGTCGGCGAGCGGCGGCGGCGCTGCGCTGACCGCGCCTGCGGCGAACAGCAAGCCCGCGAGGGCGAGGATGGAAAGGACGCGCTGCATGGCCGAAGACTCCTCCTACAACCGCCGGCATCATTCGACGCTCGGGCGGAAAATCAAGAGCGTGCGGCCTCGCCAGCGCAGGGACCAGCTGTGCGCATAGCCGGCGGACTCTACCGTGGGCGGGCGATCGCCGCGCCGCCGGGGGAGGCGATCCGGCCGACCTCCGACCGGGCGCGGCAGGCGGTGTTCAACATCCTGACCCACGCGGCCTGGGCCGAGGGCGTCGAGGATGCGCGGGTGATCGATCTCTTCGCCGGCACCGGCGCGATGGGGCTGGAGGCGCTGTCGCGCGGCGCGGCCTTCTGCCTCTTCGTCGACACCGACGAGACCGCGCGTGGGGCGATCCGCCGCAACCTGGAGGCGCTGGCGCCTGGCGGCGCGCTGGTCGGCCGCGGCCGCATCCATCGGCGCGACGCGACCGCGCTGGGCGAGAAGCCGGCCAGCGACGGCGCGGCCTTCGACCTCGCCTTCCTCGACCCGCCCTATGGGAAGGGGCTCGGCGCGCGGGCGTTGACGAGCCTGGCCGCCGGCGGCTGGCTGAAGCCCGGCGCGATCTGCGTCCTCGAACAGGGCGCCGAGGAGCCCGCGCCAGAGGCGGCCGGCTACGAGCTCCTCGACCAGCGCCGCTATGGCGCCGCGCGCATCCACATCCTCAAGCGCTCACCAGGCGCGGATTGAGGTGCGATTGTCGCCCTGGCTGCGCAGGCAGAGCAGGCCCTCGCGGGTGATGCGGTAGGGGCCGCCGCCGCGGCTCATGATCAGCCGCCGGCGCTTCAGCGCCTGGAAGACGGCGAGCGTGCACTCGGGCATCACCCAGCCGGCGTGGTTGAAACAGAGAGCCGCGGTCAGGCGGCCCTGGTCGTCGCGCTCGATGTCGATGCGTCCGCCCTGGGCGAGGGCGTGCAGCGTCCGTTGCTGCGGTTTGGAAATGTTCACGGGAAGAGACGTCCGAAGATAGGCGTGGCCGGGCGCGCCCTCGGCGCGAGGTCCGGGGCGGGGCGGGTTCAGGCCTTAAGCGCCAAGGCCTGTCAGGCCTATCGGGCAATCTCTGGCATCAAGCCTCCAGCGGCGAAGCTGGCGCGTGGATAGCCGCCGCGGCGGCCCGCGTCCAGTCGGCGCCACGCAGGGGCTTTGTCAGCGGCGGCCGAACAGGCGTTCGATGTCCGCCAGCTTGAGCTCCACGTAGGTGGGGCGGCCGTGATTGCACTGGCCGGAGTGGGGCGTGACCTCCATCTGCCGGAGGAGCGCGTTCATCTCGGCGGCGCTCAGGCGGCGGCCGGCGCGGACGGAGCCGTGGCAGGCCATGGTGGAGCAGACGGCTTGCAGCCGTTCGGCCAGCGCCAGCGGCGCGCCGTTCTCGGCGATGTCGTCCGCGATGTCGCGCACGAGGCCGGCGACGTCGGTCTCGCCCAGCAGCGCCGGCGTTTCGCGCACGAGCACCGCGCCCGGCCCGAAGCTCTCGAGGATGAGGCCAAGGCGCGCGAGGTCGTCAGCGGCGCGGGCGACGCGCTCGGCTTCCGCCGGATCGAGTTCGACCACCTCGGGCAAGAGCAGCGCCTGACGGACGACGCCGCCGGCCTCGAGCTCGGCCTTCATCCGTTCGTAGACCAGGCGTTCGTGGGCGGCGTGCTGGTCGACGATGACGATGCCGTCCTTCGTCTGAGCGACCACGTAGGTCTCGTGCACCTGGGCGCGGGCGGCGCCGAGCGGGAAGGCGGTCGGATCGATGACCTCGGCCGAGGGCGGGGGCTCGTACGGCGTCTCGGCGCGCGCCGAGGGCTCGGCGACGCCCGGCAGCAACGGCGGGGGCGCGGATTGCGGCGCCCAGCCGCCGGCGCTCCAGGCGGAGAAGCCGCGCGGACTGGCGCCGCCGCCGGGGCGAAAGCCGCCCAACGCCGCGGCGGCGACGGTGGTCGAGGCGCGATGGCCGGCGCCCGCCAGCGCATGCCGGAGGCCGCCGACGATGAGGCCGCGCACCAGGGCTGGATCGCGGAAGCGCACCTCGGCCTTGGCCGGATGCACGTTGATGTCCACCAGCTCGGGCGCGAGGTCGACGTAGAGGGCCGCGGTCGGATGCCGGTCGCGGGCGAGGAAATCGGCGTAGGCCGCGCGGAGCGCCCCGCCCAGAAGGCGGTCGCGCACCGGCCGGCCGTTGACGAACAGGTACTGGTGCGCCGCGTTGCCGCGCGAGTAGGTGGGCAGGCCCGCGTAGCCGCTAAGCCGCACGCCCTCGCGGTCGTGATCGAGGCGGATCGCGTTGGCCTCGAAATCCGCGCCGAGCACCGCCGCCAGGCGCTTCAGCCGCCCCTCCGGGCCCGGCCGCTCGGCGGCGAAGCGCAGCGATCGGCGGCCATCGAGGTCGAGGCTGAAGGCGACGGCTTCGTGCGCCATGGCCTGGCGCTTGACCTCCTCGCCGATGGCCATGGCTTCGGCGCGCTCGGACTTCATGAACTTGAGCCGCGCGGGCGTCGCATAGAAGAGGTCGCGCACTTCGACGCGGGCGCCGTTGGGGGCCGCGAACGCCGCGGGACGAACGGCCTGCGCGGCGCCGGCATCGACGGCGAGCGCGAACGCGTCGCCGGCGCCGCGGGCGCGCGCGGTGAGCACCAGCCGCGCGACCGAGGCGATGGACGGCAGCGCCTCGCCGCGGAACCCGAGCGTGGCGATGTGCATCAGGTCGAAGCCGCCGGCGGCGTCGGGCGCGAGCTTGGAGGTCGCGTGCCGCTCGAGCGCCAGCGGCAGCTCGTCGGCGGTGAGGCCAGCGCCGTCATCGGAGACGAGGATGCGCGAGAGCCCGCCGCCGTCGGCCTGCACCTCGATGCGGCCCGCGCCAGCGTCGATGGCGTTTTCAATGAGCTCCTTGATCGCGCTCGCCGGCCGCTCGACCACCTCGCCGGCGGCGATGCGGTTGACGGTCTCCGGCGGCAGGCGGCGGATGGGCATGGGCGAAGTCTACGCCGATTCCGGCGCGCGCTGGCTAGCTGCCGGTCGATCGGTAGCGGCGGACGCCGACGCCCCAGATGAGCAGCGAGACGCCGAGGAAGAGGAAGCCTGCGGCGGGCGAGAGGGCTTCGAGCCAGGGCGGCGCGCCGAGCGGGTCGGGATGGCCGAGCGCCGCCACCACCGGGAAGTAGGCGACGCAGCCGATGGGGACCACGAAGATGAGGAAATTGCGCAGCCAGGCGGCGTAGATGTTGAGCGGGTACTGCGCCGCCTCGACGCCGCCGTAGGAAATGACGTTGACCAGCTCGAGGCTCTCCACCGTCCAGAAGGCGAGCGTGGCGGTCAGCACCATCACGCCTGAGAACAGCATCGCGCCGCCGACGATCGCCCAGGCGATGAGGCCCACGACGCGCACCTCGAAGCGCAGGTGCGTCAGCGCCACGCCGATGGCGAAGACGACGATAGCCTGCGCCAGGCGGCCGAGGCGCGAGAGGCGGACCTCGTAGCCGAGCAACTGGAAGGCGGCCGCACGCGGGCGCAGCAGCATCCGGTCGAAATTGCCGGTGCGGACGAACTCGCTGCCGAAGATGTCGAAGCCGCGGGTGAAGGTGTCGGCGACCGCGAAGGCGACGTTGACGACGCCGTAGAAGACGGCGACCTCACCCAGCGTCCAGCCCTCGATGGTTCCGAAGCGGGCGAAGAGCGCCCAGACGCCGATGAACTCGATGCCGGTGACCACCAGCTGCGAGAAACTGAGCAGCAGGAACGAGGCCGGATACTGCATCTGGCCGCGCACCGAGGCGCCGGCATAGCGAAGGTAGAGGGCGAGCGCCGACATCAGCCGCCCTGCACCTGCAGGCGCGTCAGCGCTCGGCCGAGGGCCCAGCGGCCGAAGAGGACGATGAGAAGCGTCCAGCCCAGCTGGAGGCCGATGCCGCCCAGCGCGCCCCAGCCGGCGAGGTCGGCGAAATAGATGCGGAAGGGCGTGTCGAAGAGGCCGGCGAAGGGCTGCAGGCGAAGCGACGGCCGGATCCACGCGGGGAAGAAGGCCAGCGGCACGATGCCGCCGGAGAGCAGGTTGGAGAAAGGCGCGACCAGCAGGTTCGCCCCGCGGTCGGTCATGCTGGCGACGGTGATGATGTTGAGCAGCAGGGTGATCGACGCCGCCAGGAGGGCGACCGCGGCCATCGAGACGACGAACAGGGCGGCGGCCGCCAGGCTGGCCGGCGGATGCAGGCCCCAGCGGCCGAGGCCGACCAGGGGCATGACGGCGGCGGCAAGGGCGAACATCAGCGCGGCGCGGGGAACGACGCGGGCCGTCGTGTAGGCGATGGCGCGGGCGTACCACCAGCCGTAGGTGTCGAGGGGTCTGAGGCGGTCGTAGGCGACGGCGCCGGAGCGGACCATGTCGGCCACCTCCGGGTCGGCGTTCCAGGGCAGGAAGATCAGGAACGCCTGGCCGAGCCAGGTGTAGGTGATGGCGTTGGCCAGGCTCATCGGCTGGTGCGCCTGCGCGCCGACGAAAAAGGCCGCGAGCACCATGATCTTGATCGCCCCCCACCAGCACTGGGTGGCGAAGCCAGCCAGTGCGGCGGTGCGATACTGCAGCGTCAGCGAAAAGCGGGCGCTGAAGGCGGCGAAATAGGGGCTGGCGGCGGCCATCTTACGCCTCGCCGGCGCCGTGGCGGTCGTAGAAGCGGGCGATCACCTCCTCGATGGCCGGCTGCTCGACGTGGATGTCCTCGACCGCGTGAGCGGCGGTGATGGCGGCGATCAGCGCCGGGGCGCTGGTCCGGGCCGGATCGAAGGCGAGCTCGAGGGAGCGGCCCTCGCGGGCGCGCACCTCGACGCCCGGCAGATCGAGCGCCGGCGCATCCTCGGCGAAGTCGACGTAGACCCGCCGCTCGGCCAGGCCCTCGGCGCGCAGTTGCTCGAACGGGCTGTCGGCGAGCACGCGGCCGTGGCCGATGACGATGACCCGCTCGGCCAGCGCCTCGATGTCGTGCATGTCGTGCGTGGTGAGGATGACGGTGACGCCGTGCTCGCGGTTGATGCGGCCGATGAACTCGCGCACCGCCAGCTTGGAGGGCGCATCGAGGCCGATGGTCGGCTCGTCGAGGAACACCAGCGGCGGCTCGTGCAGCAGCGCCGCGGCGATCTCGCAGCGCATGCGCTGGCCGAGCGACAGCTGACGAACCGGCTGGTTCAACACCTTGTCCAGCTTGAGCAGCGCGGCCAGCTCGTCGCGGATTCGGACATAGCGGTCCTGCGGCACACGGTAGATGTCGCGCAGCAGGTCGAAGCCCTCGATCACCGGCAGGTCCCACCACAGCTGGGTGCGCTGGCCGAACACCACGCCGATCCGCGCCACGTGGTCGAGCCGCTGCTTCCACGGCACGCGCCCGGCGACCTCGCAGCGCCCGCTGTCCGGCACCAGGATCCCCGACAGCGCCTTGACCGTCGTGCTCTTGCCGGCGCCGTTGGGCCCGATGTAGCCGACCAGCTCGCCGCGCTCGATCGCGAACGACACGCCGTCGAGCGCGCGCACCGTGCGATGCCGGCGCCGCGCCAGTCCGCGCACGGCGCCCCACAGCCCCGGCGCCCGCTCGGCGATCCGGTAGGTCTTGACCAGCTGATCGACGACGATCTGCGCCACGCGCCCCAGGCTGCCGCGTCCGGCGATCGCGCGCCAGGCACCCGCCTGGCATTCTCCGCGCGCGACAGACTGCGACTACCAGGTCGGTCGCAGCGGATGCGCCTCGGTGGTGAACACCGCGCGATCGAGGTCGACCGCGTCGTCGGGCGCGAAGATCAGGTACAGGTACTTGAGCGTCTCGGCGAGGAAGTAGCTCGGCATCAGGTCACCGCGCGCCATGGTCGAGACGCTGGTCACCACCGTGAAGCCCGCGTCGGTGCGGGTGTGGGCGATCAGCCCGTCGAGGAACGCCTGGCCCATCGCGAGGTAGGCCGGATCGCCGGTCGCGCGCCGCAGGTACCACGCCGACTCGATGATCTCCGGCCGCAGCGGGTACCCCGGCTCGACGATCTCCATCGTGCGGTAGTCGATCTCCTCGGGCTCCAGCCCGCGCAGCTGCCACATCCGGAAGCACGACGCCTCGAGCCGGCGCGCGCGATCGAGATCGCCGCCGAGCACCAGCACCGCCGGGAGGAACGCGTGCAACGCGCCGAACCGGGTCGCGGTCCGGCGCCCCGAGGTCATGTCGGCCTCGCCGTACCACAGCCCGCCGGCCACCTCGTCGGCGAGGTAGCGGTTCACCGCGGCGATGCTGGTGCGCCACATCGCCGCGAGCTGATCGTCGCCGAACAGGATCGACCCCTTGAGCAGGTACTCGTAGTACGAGTCGATCGCGCCGCCGACGTGGCTCGCCGGGTCGGCCCACCGCCCCGACTCGACGTCGATCTGCTCGCCGACCAGCCCGATCGGCGAGCGCCGCTCGTACAGCGCCACCACCGCGCGCCTGGCCTTCTCGAAGTAGACCGGCTTGCGGGTCAGCTTCGACAGCGCCCCGAACTCCAGCAGCAGCGTGCCGATCTCCGCCGGGTTGCTCCGCGCGCCCGACACCTGGCCGGTCTTCAGGTTGACGTACATGTACGGCATCCCGGTCGGCGAGTCGAACACCGGCAACAGCCGCGCGCCGAGGTCGTCGGCCAGCCACAGGAGCTTGCGATCGCCGGTCAGCTGGTAGCCCGACAAGAGGCCGCCGAGCACCCGGATCGTGATCTCGAAGTTCTTGACCGTGACGTCGTGGTCGAACGACAGCCGG
>DATGKF010000029.1:0-56042 GCA_035294785.1 Caulobacteraceae bacterium
CGGCGCGGTCCGCTTCACGCGCCATTACACGGGCTCCCTGCCCTGCATGCCGGCCCGCCACGACATCCTCTGCGGCGCGCTCGACTTCCTGTGGAAGCCGTGGGGCTCGGTGGAGATCTGGGAGGACGCCATCACCTACGCGCTGCGCGAGAAGGGTGTCGTCACCCAGCTGATCAGCGACCACCCGCACCTCTTCGAGACCGGCGGCGAGAACTATCACGTCGACTTCACCGCCTGGGACTACCAGCGCGGCCACGAGGGCGACGCCTGGAAGACCCGGGCAGACCCCAGCTGGGCCGGCGCCCCGATGTTCGGCCGCGGCCACATGCCCTACGACGACAGCCGCGGCTGGTTCCGCTCCGAAGCCGACTTCCCGGGCCCGAAGACCATGGCCGCCGCGACCCGCTGGATCGAGGAGAACGCCGGCCATCACGAGCGCTTCTTCCTGTTCGTCGACGAGTTCGACCCGCACGAGCCGTTCGACACGCCCGAGCCCTACGCGCGCATGTACGACCCCGACTGGGAGGGCGCGCACCTGATCTGGCCGCCCTACGTCGACGGCGGCGTTGCGCGCGGCGTGATGACCGAGCGCCAGGCGCGGCAGGTGAGGGCGCTCTACGGCGGCAAGCTCACGATGATCGACCGCTGGCTCGGCCGCGTGCTCGACAGCCTGGAGCGCAATGGGCTCTGGGACGACACGCTGGTTATTCTGTGCACGGACCACGGTCACTATCTGGGCGAGAAGGACATCTGGGGAAAGCCAGCCGTTCCGATCTACGAGCCGCTGGGTCACATCCCGCTGCTGGTCGCCGCGCCCGGCGTTGCGCCCGGGACGCGCGAGGCGCTGACCACCAGCGTGGACATCTTCGCGACGCTGACCGACTTGTTCGGCGTCGGCCGCGAGGTGCGCCAGCGCACGCACGGCGTGTCGCTCCTGCCGCTGCTGACGGGCGATGCGACACGCGTGCGCGACTGGCTGCTCACCGGCGTCTGGGGCCGCGAGGTGCATCTGATCGACGAGCGGCGGAAGTACGCCCGCGCCCCGGCCGGACCGAACGCGCCGCTCGACATGTATTCGAACCGCTGGTCGACCATGCCGACGCACGTGATGGCCCGCGAGCAGGCGATGCCGCTGCCGGACCAGCGCGCGGTGCTCGGCCACATGCCCGGCTCCGGCGTTCCGGTGATCCATCAGCGTTGGGACGAGAGCGACCCGCTGCCCTTCTGGGCCGGCCGCCGCTTCTCGGGCGACCACCTCTACGACCTGGCGGACGACCCCGCTGAAGACCGCAACTTGGCAGCCGGTCCGCTGGCCGCCGAATACCGCGACAAACTCCGCGCGGCGCTCGAGTCGCTCGACGCCCCGCCGGGCCAGTTCGAACGGCTGGGGCTGGGCTAGCAGCCCAGATCCTCTCCCACGTTCTTCGCGGGGGAGAGGGCAGGGTGAGGGGCCGCGGCGGTTCAGCAGGCAAGCCGGCGCCAGTTCGCGCGCCGAGAGGCCGCCCCCTCACCCTGCCCTCTCCCCGCGATCGGGGAGAGGATTCTAGGGGCTCAGTACACCACCACCGAGCGGATGCTCTCGCCGCGGTGCATGAGGTCGAAGGCCTCGTTGATGCGCTCAAGCGGCAACGTGTGGGTGATCATCGGGTCGATCTGAATCTTCCCGCCCATGTACCAGTCGACGATCTTCGGGACGTCCGTTCGCCCGCGGGCGCCGCCGAACGCCGTGCCGCGCCACACCCGGCCTGTGACCAGCTGGAACGGCCGCGTAGAGATCTCGGCGCCCGCCGGCGCCACGCCGATGATGACGCTCTCGCCCCAGCCGCGGTGGCAGGCCTCCAACGCCTGACGCATCACCGTCACGTTGCCTGTGGCGTCGAACGTGTAGTCCGCTCCGCCGCCGGTCAGCTCGACCAGATGCGCCACGAGATCGCCGCTGACCGCCTTCGGGTTGACGAAGTGGGTCATGCCGAAGCGCTCGCCCCAGCCCTTTCGGTCCGGGTTCAGATCGACGCCGACGATCATGTCGGCGCCCGCCAGCCTCAGCCCCTGGACGACGTTCAGGCCGATGCCGCCGAGGCCGAACACGATGGCCTTCGCCCCCGGCTCGACCTTGGCGGTATTGATCACCGCGCCGACGCCGGTCGTGACCCCGCAGCCGATGTAGCAGATCTTGTCGAACGGGGCGTCGGCGCGGACCTTCGCCACCGCGATCTCCGGCAGCACCGTGAAGTTCGAGAAGGTCGAACAGCCCATGTAGTGGTGAACGACCGCGCCCTTGTAAGAAAACCGCGAGCTCCCGTCCGGCATCACGCCCCGCCCTTGCGTGGCGCGAATGGCCGTGCACAGATTGGTCTTGCGCGACAGGCACGACGGACACTGACGGCACTCCGGCGTGTAGAGCGGGATCACATGGTCGCCGGCCGCCACACTGGTCACGCCGGCGCCCACCTCCACGACAACGCCGGCGCCCTCGTGGCCGAGGATCGAGGGGAACAGCCCCTCGGAGTCCTGGCCCGACAGCGTGTAGTCGTCGGTGTGGCAGACGCCGGTCGCCTTGATCTCGACCAGCACCTCGCCGGCGCGCGGGCCCTCGAGGTCGAGTTCGACAATCTCCAGCGGCTGCTTCGCCGCGAAGGCGACGGCCGCCCGCGTCTTCATCGCCCGGCCCTATTCGGCGGCGATGGCGACGGCGGCGCGGTCCTTGAAATTGATCTCCTGCAGGAACTTGATGCCTTCCTCGGCGATGTCGTCGCCCGGCATGCGCGTTCCCTCCGCCTGCAGCTCGTCCATGTCGACGTAGGTCGCATAGAAGCCGCGCGTGCGCTCGGTGATCAGGCCTGAGTTGAGCAGCGTCTTGATCAGGACTCGGAAGATGTTGGTCTCGCCGCGGAAGCGGCGCCCCGGGTCCTGCTGGTCGCGCTCGGCCAGGCGCTTGACCATGTCGGCGATCACCCGCTCGGGATCGAGGTTGAACTGGCTGTAGATCACCGCCTGCTGCGCCGGCGATCCGCGGTCGAACAACAGCGATTGGGCGCAGTGGGCGGCCCAGTCCTCGACCGTGTTGCGCTCCTGCTCGGTCAGCTGCGGCACGGTGCGGTCGGCCCAGATCTTCCCGAACTTGTGGTGGAAGGCCTCGTCGGTCATCACCAGCTGGAAGAGCCGCTTGGCCAAGGGGTCGCGGTTGTTCTTGTAGCCGTTGGAGAAGGCGCCCATGGCCAGCCCCTCGACCAGCATCTGCATGCCGATGATCTTCTTGTAGACCTCGGGCGCCTCGATGATCTCGACCAGGAGGCGCTTCAGCGCCGCGCCGCACTCCACGGGCCGGCCCCAGCGGGCCTTGATGTATTTCGCGAACGCCGTGACGTGGCGGGCTTCCTCGCGCGTCTGGTTGGCGGCGTACTCCTGCGCCCCCTGGTCCCAGAGGACGTGGCACAGCGAGGCCGAGAGGTTCAGCGCCCCCTGTTCGCCATGCAGGATCGAGGAGAAGTTGTAGAGCTGCATCAGGTTGATGAAGCGGACCTTTTCCTTGTGGTCCTTCAAGGTCTCCGCCACGTACGGCAGGTTAAGCATCGGGTTCATCTCGACCGGCGTCATGGGCTCGTTTTCCATGTCGAACGGCGTGTCGAAGTCGATGTACGTCTTGTCGAGCGGGTCCCAGAAGTGGTCGTGGGTCGCCGAGATGATCTTGTCGAAGGCGGTCGTGCGCGCGTGGTAGCGGTCGAGCTCCAGCATGGACTCGAAGTCGTCCGGCGCCACCGCGCCGTACATCTTGTCCTTGGTGATGTTGCCGTCGGCCATCGCTCGCTCCTGGGTCTGCTTTCCGAAAGATGCCGCCCAGGACGCCGCCTCGCAAGGCCTAACTGAACGTCGTTTAGACGCGCGCGGCCGCCTCCAGGACCATGTCTGCGGCTCTTTCCGCGATCATGACCGTCGGCGCGTTGGTGTTGCCGGAGGTGATGGTTGGCATCACTGAGGCGTCCGCCACGCGCAGGCCCTCGATCCCGCGCACGCGCAGCGCGCCGTCGGCCACCGAGTCCTCGCCGACGCCCATGCGGCAGGTCCCGACCGGGTGGAAGATGGTGGTGGCGATGCGCCCGATGGCGGCGAGCAGGGCGTCCGGTCCGGTGATCCCGGCGCCCGGCCGGTGCTCCTCGGGCGCGTAGGCGGCGAGGCCCGGCGCGGCCATGATGCGGCGGGTGAGCGCGATCGCCTCCAGCGCCACCTCGCGATCGGCGGGCTCGGCCAGGTAGTTCGGCCGGATGACCGGCGGCGCGGCCGGATCGGGGCTCGCCAGCGTCACCTCGCCACGGCTGGCCGGGCGGATGTTGCAGACCGAGGCGGTCAGCGCGTCGAACCGGTGCAGCGGCTCTCCGAACGCGTCCAGGCTCAGCGGCTGCACGTGGTACTCGAGGTTCGGCGTCGCCTGGCGGTCGGACGAATAGGCGAACATGCCGAGCTGGCTTGGCGCCATCGACATCGGCCCGGTGCGGCGCAGGGCGTACTCGGCCGCGATCGCCGCCTGGCCGAGCAGGCTTCCCGCGCGGCTGTTGAGCGTGCCGTGCGACACCTTCCAGACCGCGCGGATCTGCAGATGGTCCTGCAGGTTGGCGCCCACGCCCGGCGCGTCCCTGACGACCGGAATGCCGTGCTGCTGCAACAGACCACCGGCGCCGATCCCGCTCAGCTGCAGGATGTGCGGCGAGCCGATGGCGCCTGCGGCCAGGAGCACCTCGCCGCGCGCGCGCGCTTCGGTCGGCCGGCCCTTCACCCGCAGCCGCACGCCGGCCGCGCGGCTTCCGTCGAACAGCAACCCCTCGACATGCGCCCCGGTGACCACGCGCAGGTTCTGGCGCTTCATTACGGGCTTGAGGAAGCCGCGCGCCGCGCTCCAGCGCAGGCCGCCGCTTTGGTTCACCTCGAAGAGCGCACTGCCGAAGTTGTCGCCGGTGTTGAAGTCGGCGGTTCGCGGAACGCCGCACTGCTCGGCCGCGTCGCGGAAGGCCTCCAGGATCGGCCAGCTCAGCCGCTGGGTGGCGACCTTCAGCGGCCCGCCCGCGCCATGCATGTCGCTCGCGCCCCCGAAGTGGTCCTCGGACTTGCGGAAATACGGCAGCACGTCCGACCAGCCCCATCCCGTCAGGCCGAGCTGGCGCCAGTGATCGTAGTCGGCCGCCTGACCGCGCATGTAGATCATGCCGTTGATCGACGACGAGCCGCCGAGCAGCTTGCCGCGCGGGTATTTCAGCGCCCGCCCGCCAAGCCCCGGCTCCTCCGCGGTCGAAAAGCACCAGTCCGTCCGCGGCTTGCCCTGGGTGTAGAGGTAGCCGATCGGCACATGAACCCAGAACAGCCGGTCATGCCCGCCGGCTTCCAACAACAGCACCCGATGCCGCGGATCGGCGCTCAGCCGGTTCGCCAGCACGCACCCGGCCGACCCGGCCCCGACGACGACGAAGTCGAACTCGCCGAGCGTGTCACTCACCTGACGCTCGTGAACGGGTTCTTGATATCGAGGCGAAGGTCGAACCGGCGACCATCCTGCATATCTTCCGAGTACAACGTTCGACAGCCGTGCTGGAGTGCGGTTGCGACGATCATGGCGTCGTAGATTCCATATCCGTGCCGGCTCGCGATCTCGACGGCGGCTTCGTGCGCGGCGACCGTCAGCGGCAGAGGGTCGCCACAGAGCCTGCGGATCATGGCGAGCGCCTCGACGACCTCCGGCCAGGGCGCCCGCAACTTGCGTCGAGCCACCGCGACGAACTCGTTGAGGACTTGGACGCTCACCACGCCGCCAGACGCGAGAAGTTGATCGGCGATGACCGCGCGCCCGTCGGCTCTGTTGAAGGCGTAGATCAGGACATTGGTGTCGAGGAACGCTTCATCGTTCATTCGCTTCGTCTCGGTCGAAGGCGAACCCGTCCGGGAAGCGCCAGCGGAGCGCGCGAATACGCTCCAGGGCCTCCTCCCGACTGAAGGCGCGATCGACGTCGAAGCGCCGGCGGTCTCGCACGTGAACCTCGATTTCGTCGCCTTCCTTCAAGGATAGCGTCTTGACGACCGCTCTGGGCAGACGGATCGCGAGACTGTTGCCCCATTTGGAAACTTGCATGAGCGCTCCCTGATATACAATCTGTGACGTATATCACACTCGCATGGTGGGAGCCACGGCTAGCCCCCTCTCTTCTGGGAGAGGTGCGTCGCTACGCGGCCGCTAGGCGTTTCGGCCGTCGGAGTTCTGGAGCCAAGCCCTCGCCCATCAGGTCGATGAAGTTCTCGCGGTAGAAGCGGTCGACCTGGTCCTTGGGCGTTCCCTCCAGCGCGTCGTTGAAACGCTTCAGCGGGTTGCGGCCGCCTTCGACGTGCGGGAAGTCGGAGGAGAAGAGGCAGATCTCCGGCCCGGAATTGGCGATGATCCATCCGGTCTGCTCGTGCGGATAGGGTGTGGCGCGCACCTGCCGGCGGACGATCTCGCTGGGCGGGCCCGAGAGCCGGTGCAGCCGCTCCTCGTTCTTGTAGAAGGCGGCGTGGGCCGAATCCATGAACCGCATCCAGCTCGGAACCCATGAGGCGCCCAACTCGATGGCCCCGAACTTCAGCTTCGGGAACCGGTCCATCACCCCATCGATGATCAGGCAGGCCAGCGTCTGCATCACCGAGTTGGGGATCGGCATGAAGGAGACGGAGGTGAAGTTCTCCTCCCCGCCATGGAAGTCCTTCACCCGCGGCATGCCGTTTTCGAAGTAGTCGGGGGCGAGCTTCTCCTCGCCGCCGACGTGGAAGAGGATCGGCAGGCCCGCTTCCTGCGCCTGGGCCCACACCGCATCGAACGCGACGTGGCTGGGCGAGTGGCCCTTCGGGCAGCGGGACGGAATGAGCAGCGCCTTGGCGCCCAGTTCGATCGCCTCTTTCGCGGCGGCCGCCGAGCGCTCGAAGTCCATCAGCGGCACGTAGCCGGTGCCCAGGAGGCGCCGGTCGACCGAGCAGAAGTCGGTCATCATCCGGTTGTGGGCGGTGGCCGCGGCATAAGCGAGCTCGACGTCGTCGCCGTACTCCAGCTGGAAGTTGCCGAGGCAGAAGGTGGTGAAGACGAGCTGGCTCGCGAAGCCCAGGTAGTCGATCGCGGCCGGCCGGTCCTCGCGGCGAAACGCGCCCAGCGCCGCCTGGTTCTTGCGCAGGAGGATGTTTTCCTCCGCGCCGGCGCGGAAGTCCGGGTCCTCGTGCTGGCGGCGCGCCGCCTCGGCCCAGCCGGGCTTGCCAAGCTTGTGCTTGTAGATCGGCAGCGCGTGGTAGCGCGCCAGCATCCTGGCGTCGAAATAGGGATCCAGGCAGTCCGGCAACTCCATCAGGTGGGAGTCGGCGTCGTGGATGATCTGGTCCTGCACGTAGGGCACCGGCGGCCTCCGTCTTCGTCTTCGCGCGGCAGGATGAGCCAGCGCCGGACGCGATTCAACTCTCCGGTATGAAGCGCGCCTCGAGCTTGCCGGGACCGGTGGATCGGGCCGCGGCCGCCGCCTTCAGTCCCGGCGCGGCAAAGAGCGTCGCCGGAACGCCGGCCGGCGCCGTCACCTGCGCGGTGAATCCGGCGCCGTCGCGCGTCAGCCGCACGTCCACGTCGCCCAGCCGGGTCGGGACGACGCCCTCGGCGTGTTCGAGCCCCGCCAGATCGGGCGTGATCGCGATCGCTTCGAAGCCGGGCTTCGCCGGCGCAACGCCCAGCATCCGGCGCGAGAGCTGGTGCGTTGGTGAAGCGGAGAAGCCGTGGCAGAGGCTGGCGGTCGGCGCGAAGCTCTCCCAAAGCGTGGTCGCGCCCTTGTCCAGCATCGGCCCGAACCGCTCGCGCATGAGCCGCAGCGCATCGGCGAAGCGTCCGTGGCCGCCCAGCGCCTCGTAGACGAAGTGGGAATAGAAGGTGTTGGCCAGCACCACGCCCTCTTCCGGGTCCAGCGCCTCGCCGCGCGGCGCGATCGGCGGGCCGGCGGTGAACGTCAGCCGGCGGCTCTCGGAGATGCGGTCCAGCGCCCGCGCCAGCCGCTGCCCGTCCGCCTCGCCCCAGAGCGCGATGGCGGCATTGGCGTGCTGGGAGACGCGCAGGTCTTGCGCGCCGGTGACCGGGTCGACGATGTCGACATAGACCCCGCGCCGCTCGTCCCAGTGCCGCCGCTCCAGCGCGTGGCCGATGACGCGGGCGCGGGCGGCCAGCCGTTCGGCCTCACGCTCCCAGCCGACCACCCGCGCCAGCCGCGACGCCACGCGGAAAGCCCCCGCCAGCTGGCCGTTCAGCGCGCCGGCCTCGCCTTCGCGCCCAACGCCCGCCCAGTCCATGAAGTGCCAATAGGGCATGTCGGCGACGAGGCCGTTGGCGTCGAACAGCCGCTCGAACCAGCCCAGCGCTTTCAGAACCGAGGGGAAGATGCCCTCGATGGTCTCTGTGTCGCCCGTGAGGTCCAGGTGGTCGCCGGCCGCCAGGATCCACTGCAGCGTCCAGTCGGGGATCAGAAGGCCGTTCACGCGGTGGTCGCCGGGCGCGAACATCTGGGTCAGCCCGTCCGGCCGCTGGCTCTCGGCGACCTGCGCCAGATACTTCGCCGTCAACGGCGCGACGCACGGCCCGAAGGCGGCGTGGCCGACCAGGTTCTCGACCGTCACGTCGCCCAGCCACTGGCGCTGCTCGCGGCTGGGGCAATCCTCCCAGGCGTCGTGCATGCATTGGCGCAACGTGTAGGCGCCTGTCGCCCAGAGCTTGTCGAGCAGGGGGTCGGACGAGGCGAAGCGCCCGCGCTCTTCCACCGGATAGTTGACCAGGTTCGCGCCCAGGCCGCGGATGGTCAGCCCCTCCGGCGCATTCCGCACCACCAGCTGCATCCAGCGGATGGCGCACCACTCGAAGCGCTCGAACCGCTGCACGCCGGCCTTGGCGCGATAGCGGGCCAGGTGCGCATCCTCGCCCAGCCAGGGCTTCGGCGTGATGCGCGCGTCCGCCGGCGGCCCGCCGGCGTTCCACTCGCGCGGCAGGCTCTCCGCGCAGGCGACCTCGACGATCTCCCCGCCGCGCGCCTCGATCTCGATGAGGGGCCGGCCGGTCATGATGCGGCCGAAGTCGAGGAGGATGGCGGTGTCGCGGCCGGGCGCGGTCCGGACCACCGCCGCGCCGCCCTCCAGCTTCAGAAGATCGTCGGCGCGGGTGACGGCGTTCGGCGCGGCCTCGACCAGCGGCTCGTCATAGGCGCGGCGGTGGAAGACGAGGTCGGGGTCCGGGTAGAGGCCCTTGACCCAGACGATGCGCTTGGCCGCTTCGAGGCGCTCCTCCAGCATCGGAATGCCGCGCGGCAACAGCGTCGGGAACGGCCGCGTGACGAGGCCGCCGTAGGCTGCTTCCGGCCCGCCGCCGCCGAACACCAACGGCCGCGCCTCGTCCCAGCCGGCGTCGTCGAAGTCCGGCTCGGTCCAGCCCTCGATCAGTCTGGCCGCATCCAGGTCCTCGATGAAGCCCAGCGAATGGTTCGACTGCGGAACATCCTGCGTCCACGCCTTCGACTGCACGCAACGCCAGCCCTCGTCGGTCGAGAGAGGCACGCCGTCGGCATCCCCGTCCACCCAGAGCCCGCCGTCGCCAAACAGCGGCTGCCACATGCCCTTGACGGTCTCGTAGAAGGCCGTGTCCGTCCCGTAGGTGTGCACCAGCACGGCGATAACGTTCCGGCCGGCGACCAGGCGCGGCTCGAGGTCGTAGTCGTCGTAGCGCTGGTAAAGCGGCGTCGCCCGCACCGGCCCGCGGCCCACGCGCACGCCGTTCACGTAGAGGATGTACCGCCCGTCGACGGTGATCGAGATGGGCGCCGCGGCCGGCCGTGCCGGCAAGTCGACGACCTTGCGGAAGAAGAACCAGCGATTCTTTTCCATCGGCCGCCCGCCGCCGCCCAGATAGACCCGCCGCCCACCCCCCGGATCGATCTCCTGCCTCGGCGTCCAGACGAACGGGGGTCGCAAGGCGTGGGTCATGGCGGCCCTTCGTGACAGGTGATCGAATTTGATCTTCTATGAGCAACCGTGCGCGAAGAGCCAAGCATCAAAGCCGCCGACCCGGCGGCCCTCAAGACCGTTTACGACCGCGATGGCTTCGTCGCGGTCGAGGGCGTGCTGGCGCCCAGTGAGGTCGCCGCGCTGAAGGCGGAAATCCTGCCGATCGCGCACGGCGAGCGCGGCGCGGTCGCCGGCGCCGAGCCGGACGCCGCCGTCGACGACAGCCTGGCCATCCACATGCCGCACAAGATCTCGCCCTTGATGCGCGCGACCATGTCCCACCCCGGCATCGTCCGGATCCTCGAGGCGCTGATCGGGCCGAACATCAAGGCCATGCAGACGATGTTGTTCGTCAAGCGCTCCGGCAAACCGGGCCAGGCGTGGCACCAGGACGAGCACTACATCCCCACTCGGGATCGCTCGCTCTGCGGCGCCTGGATCGCGCTCGACGACGCCACCATCGAGAACGGCTGCATGTGGATGCATCCGGGGTCGCAGGCGAAAGGCGTGCTCTACCCGATCCATCCGCACGGCGACGATCGCTTCGACGGCGCCGAAGAGGCTTATGGGCATGGCTACGATCGCGAGGCCGGCGTTCCGGTCGAGCTGAAGGCCGGCGGCGTCGCCTTCTTCAACGGCTACGTGCTGCACCGTTCGTTGCCGAACCGGGCGGCGAGCGGCTACCGGCGGGCGTTGGTCACCCACTACATGTCGGCGGAGTCGATGCTGCCGTGGACGCTGGGCCAGAACCGGGCGCGGCCGGACGTGCGCGACATCGTGATGATCGCCGGCGAGGACCCCTACGCCTGGCGCGGCGTCGAGGACATCAACCGCCCCTGGGTTCGGCCCGACAACGCCGAGCGCCAGCGGGAGATTCTAGCCGGGATGGCGACTGCGGCCCGCGAGGGGGCGTTGACGCTCAACGGCCCCTTCCCCCCCTGCGGGGAAGGGGTTGGGGATGGGGGCGTCAGCGCCGAAGAACGGGCTAGCCGGTGACTCACAGCCGGCGCCCCGACCCTGTCCCTCTCCGGGAGGGGAGTTATGTCGCTGACGAACACGCGAACTCAGAGGAGCCGACCCTGATGGTCCAGGAACGCCGCGATGTCGCGATCGCCTTTCAGGTGGACGACCGGCGTGGCGTAAGCGGCCAACGCCCGTTCCGCAGCGGGGCGGACACGACGCTCGAAGGTCCATATCCACTTCAGCGAGGGCCAGTCGAGCTGTTCGGGCCACCCCTCGGGCAAATCCGGACGGGTTCGACCGCGATCGGTCAGCCACCGCCGGATCACGCGCCAAAGGCTCATCCAGCGCGGCTGATAGAGGAAGAGCACCAGGTCAGCACGAGGAACTGAGAGATCGAGAGTGTCGGCGAAGTCGCGGAGGTGCCATGGGTGGCCCTCTATCACCCAGACGTCGCCGGCGATCGCAGCCGCCAGCTTCTCGCGATACGCGTCCGGAGCGCACGGCCCCCACCCCAAAAACGTATCGAGATGGACGACCGGCAGGGAGAGCCGCTCACCCATCGAACGGGCGAGGGTTGTCTTGCCGCTGCCCGCGCAGCCGAGGATCACCACACGCCGCATAGGCGGTCGCGTCCTGTCAGGCGCTTGCTCACATCACCGCGCCGATCAGCCAGGGCACGAACTCCGAGCCGCCATAGCCAAGGGCTTCGCTCTTGCTCGCCTGGCCGGATGCGACCGCCAGCAGGCCGTCGAGGATCTCCGCGCCCTTGCCCTCGATGCTCGCGGCGCCGGTGGCGATGCCGCCGCAGTCGATGTCGATGTCCTCGCTCATCCGCGCGTAGATCTCGGAGTTGGACGACAGCTTGATCGACGGCGACGGCTTGAAGCCGAACGCCGAGCCGCGGCCGGTCGTGAAGGCGATCATGTTCGCCCCCGACGCCACCTGCCCGGTCGCCGAGCAGGGGTCGAACCCGGGCGAGTCCATGAAGACGAGGCCGCGCGTCGCCAGCGGCTGGGCGTACTCGATCACGTCGGTCATCGGCGAGGCGCCGCTCTTCGCCACCGCGCCCAGGGACTTCTCGAGGATCGTGCTCAAGCCGCCCGCCTTGTTGCCGGGCGAGGGGTTGTTGTTCATCTCCGCGCCGTGGATGGCCGTGTAGCGCTCCCACCACGCCAGCCGCGCGCGCAGTTTGTCGGCGATGGCCGGCGAGCTCGCCCGCGCGTAGAGCAGATGCTCGGCGCCATAGATCTCCGGCGTCTCGGAGAGGATCACGGTCGCGCCCAGCGCCACCAGCCGGTCTGCGGCGTTCCCCAGCGCCGGGTTCGAGGTCACGCCCGACCAGGCGTCCGACCCGCCGCATTGCAGGCCGAGCACGATCTCGCTGGCCGGGACCTCGGTTCGCCGCACGGCGTTGGCCAGCGGCAGGAGGTCCTTCAGCCGTTCGAGCCCCGCCTCGATCGCCTTCCGCGTCCCGCCGACATCCTGGATGGTGAAGGCCTGAAAGTCGTCGCGGGCCGCCAGGCCATAGTCCTTGGCGAAGCGGCCGGTCTGCACGACCTCACAGCCGAGGCCGACCAGCATCACCGCGCCGAAGTTGGCGTTCGCCGCCGTGCCCCAGAGCGTGCGCCGGAGGATGTCGAAGCCCTCGCCGTCGCCGGCCATGCCGCATCCGGAGGTGTGGGTGATCGGGATGACGCCGTCGACGTTCGGATAGTCGTCCAGGATGCCGGAGCGCTCGGCCGCATCGGCGATGTGGCGCGCCACCGTCGCCGAGCAGTTCACCGAGGTCAGCACGCCGACATAGTTGCGCACGCCGACGCGGCCGTCCGCCCGGCGGAAGCCCTGAAACGTGCGCGCCGGCTCCGCGCGCGGTTCGTATCTCGCCACGCCCGCGTCGAGACGGAGGTCGGAGACGGCGAGGTTATGGACGTGCACGTGCGCGCCGGCGGGAATGTCCTCGGTCGCCTTGCCGATCGCCTGGCCGTACTTCAGCACCGGCTCGCCCTTGGCGATGGCGCGGGTGGCGAGCTTGTGGCCGAAGGGGATGGCGTCCAGCGCCGCGACGCTTTCCCCCGCCGGCGTCGCGCCCTTGGCGATGCGGGTCGCGGCCACCACCACATTGTCTCGTGCATTCAGGCGGATCACCGCCGGCGCCGCGCGCGTCTGCACCTCCGACATCGAACCGCCTCCATCCGCTGCCGCAACTGTGGGCTGGGGGGCGAGCGAATTCAACGTCATGATCGGTGCTGATCGCCCGTGATCGTTGTTGACGCGAATCCGGGGCGTCGATCTAAGCTCGACGATCATGACGCTCGAAGTTCGCCCGCTCGCCACCCGCGCCGGCCGCATCCTCCGCTTCACCGCGCTGGGCTTCGGCGCCGCGCCGATTGGCAACATGCACCGGCCACTGACCGAGGCCGGAGCGGAAGCCACGGTCCGCCAGGCCGTTGACCTCGGAGTCCGCTATTTCGACACCGCGCCTCTTTACGGCCACGGGCTTTCCGAGCAGCGGGTCGGGCGCGTGCTCGCCGGGGAGCCGCGCGAAAGCTTCCTGCTCTCGACCAAGGTCGGCCGCCTGCTCGAACCCTGCGCGCCAGGCGCGGAGGCGGGCGGCATCTACCAGGGCGTCCCGCCGCTCAGGGTGCGGTTCGACTATTCCTACGACGGCGTGATGGGCTCTTACGAGGACAGCCTCGAGCGGCTCGGCCTCGATCGCGTCGACATCCTCTACGTGCACGACATCGACGCGATGACCCACGGCAGCCGCGAGGCGGCGGAGGCGCGGACGCAGGCGCTGATCGACCAGGGCGGCTGGCGGGCGCTGGACGAGCTGCGCGCGGCCGGCGACGTCGCCGCCATAGGCGCCGGCGTGAACGAGTGGCAGGCCTGCGCGCGGTTGATGGAGCTGGCCGACCCCGACATCTTCCTCGTCGCCGGCCGCTACAGCCTGCTCGAGCAGGAGGCGCTGGCGACGCTGCTCCCGGCCTGCGAGGCGCAAGGCATCGGCGTGGTCGTCGGCGGTCCGTTCAACAGCGGCATCCTCGCCACGGGGCCGAAGCCTGGCGCGATCTACAATTACGCGCCTGCGCCGCGCGAGGTGCTGCAGCGCGCGGCCGAGATCGAGGCCCTCTGCGCGCGCCACGGCGTGGCGCTGGCCGCGGCGGCGCTCCAGTTCCCGCTCGCGCACCCCGCCGTCGTCTCGGTCATCCCCGGCGGCCAGACGCCCGATGAGGTGGCCGCCAACGCCCGTCTGCTCGATGCCGAGATCCCCGCCGCGCTCTGGCGGGACTTGAAGGCCGCCGGCTTGATGAGCCTGGATGCGCCGACGCCGGAACCGGCCTGATGCTCAAGGGCGTTGACCCGCTCCTTGGTCCCGACCTGCTGGCCATCCTCCGCGCCATGGGGCACGGCGACGAGATCGTGATCGCGGATGCGAACTTTCCCGCCGCCGCCAACGCCAAGCGGTTGGTGCGACTGGACGGCGTCGATGCGGTCCGCATCGCGCGCGCGATCGCCAGCGTCATGCCGCTGGACGACTTCGTTCCCGCCGCCGCCTTCCGCATGGCGGTGGTCGACGATCCCGACGCCGTGCCGCCGATCGCCGCCGACTTCGCCGCCGCGCTCGCCGAGCACGGCTACGCCGGCCCCATCGAAGCGATCGAACGGAATGACTTCTACCGCCGCGCGCAGGGCGCCTTTGCGGTTGTCGCCACCGGCGAGCTCCGACTCTATGGCAACCTGATTCTGAAAAAAGGCGTGCTGAGACCTTAAGTCGTGACCACGCGCATCGACGCCCATCAGCATTTCTGGCGCCTCGCCCGCGGCGACTATGCCTGGCTGACCCCGGCCCTCGGAACCATCCACCGCGACTTCATGCCGGCCGATCTCGCGCCGCTGATCGCGGCTGCCGGCGTCGAGCGCACCGTGCTGGTGCAAGCCGCGCCGACGACAGCCGAGACTGATTTCCTGCTCGCGCTCGGCGAGGGAACACCGTTCGTCGCCGGCGTGGTGGGCTGGATGGATTTCGAGGCCTCCGACGCCCGCCACCGTATCGGCGCGCTGGCGGCGAGGCCAAAGCTGGTCGGTCTCCGCCCGATGATCCAGGACCTTGCCGACGATCGCTGGATGCTGAACCCGAACATCGCGCCGGCGCTCGACGCGATGATCGAAGAGGGCCTGACCTTCGATGCTCTGGTGATGCCGCGCCACCTGCCCGTCCTGCGCGAATTCGTCGCCCGCCATCCGGGGCTCGACATCGTCATCGACCATGGGGCCAAGCCCGCGATCGCCGACGGCGGCTTCGACGGCTGGGCGCGCGCCATCCGCGCGCTGGCGGCCGAGACGCGGCTCACCTGCAAGCTGTCGGGCCTGGCGACCGAAGCCGGACCGGGTTGGTCGATCGAGACGCTGAAGCCTTACGTCGAGGTGCTGATCGAGGCGTTCGGGGCCGACCGCCTCATGTGGGGCTCCGACTGGCCGGTGCTGAATCTGGCCGGCGACTATGCCGGCTGGGCGAGCGCGGCCGAGGCTCTGACCGCCGGCCTGTCCGACGATGAGCGGGCGGCGATCTTCGGCCAAACGGCGGCCGTGTTCTACGGGCTCGATCGGGCGTGACGCCGCTGCCGGCCGACGGCTGCGCCGGCGTGCTCGTCGGCCGCGTCTGGGTCGACGGGCCAACACCCGGCCCGCGGACGGCCGCATTCCGCGACGATGGCGTGTTCGACCTCTCCGCGCTTGCGCCGACGTTGGCCGACCTCTTCGACCTCGACGATGCTGCGACTCGGGCAGCGGCGCACGAGGGAGCCCGCCTTTGCGCGCTCGAAACCGCGCTGGCCGCGTCTGCGGCCGGCGGCGAATACCGCCTGCTGGCCCCCTGCGACCTGCAAGCGATCAAAGCCGCCGGCGTCACCTTCGCCGCCAGCCTCGTCGAGCGGGTGATCGAGGAGCGGGCGAAGGGCGACCCCGCCGCCGCCGCCAAGGTGCGCGCCGAACTCGCCGGCCTGCTCGGCGACATCCGCGGGCTCGTCCCCGGCTCGCCGGAAGCCGCGCAGGCCAAGGCGCTGCTCCAGCGCGAGGGCCTGTGGTCGCAGTATCTCGAGGTTGGCATCGGGCCGGACGCCGAAGTGTTCACCAAGGCCCAGCCGATGTCGGCGGTCGGCCATGGCGCGCTGATCGGGCTGCACCCGAAGTCGGTGTGGAATAACCCGGAGCCGGAGATCGTGCTGGCGTGTTCGTCGCGGGGCGAGATCGTCGGCGCGAGCCTCGGCAACGACGTCAACCTCCGCGATTTCGAGGGCCGGAGCGCGCTGCTCCTCTCGAAGGCCAAGGACAACAACGCCTCCTGCGCCATCGGCCCGTTCGTGCGCCTGTTCGACGCGAGCTTCTCGCTGGACGACGTTCGCACCGCCGAGGTGACGCTGACCGTCGAGGGCGAGGACAACTTCCGCCTGGAGGGCCTCAGCTCGATGGCGGAAATCAGCCGCGACCCCCTCGACCTCGTCGCCCAGACTCTGAACCGGTGCCATCAGTATCCCGACGGCCTGATGCTCTTCCTCGGCACTCTGTTCGCGCCGGTGCAGGACCGCGACGCGCCCGGCGAAGGTTTCACCCACAAGTCCGGCGACCGCGTCACCATCGCCTCGCCGAAACTGGGCGCGCTCACCAACCGCGTCACCCTGTCCGATGCGGCTCCGGCCTGGACATTCGGAACGCGCGCCCTGATGCGGTCCCTGGCCGCCCGCGGCCTGGCTTAGGCCCCGCGCCCCTTCTGGGGCCGGGTGCTGCGCATGAATCTTGCTTCGAGCCGCGTGGGCCGGTTTGGCCTGGCCGATCGAGCGCGCTCACCATCCCAAAGCCGATGTCATCGCTGCCGAAAGTCCGCTGCCGCCCGATCGAGAGCGGCGATCTCGACGCGGTCGCGAACCTGCTCGCGCGTGGATTTCCAGCCCGGCCCCGGCAGTACTGGGCCAACGCCCTTGAGCGGCTGGCCACCCGCGCGGTGCCCGAAGGCTGTCCCCGATTCGGCTACATGCTTGACGCCGAGGGTCTTCCGGTCGGCGTTCTGCTGCTGATCTTCTCGCGGGCTGGTTCCGGCGCCGCGGCGCCGATCCGTTGCAATGTCTCGAGCTGGTATGTCGACCCCAGCTACCGCACCTACGGCGCGGCGCTCGTCTCGGCTGCGATGAAGCTCAAGCACGTCAGCTACGTGAACATTTCGGCGGCCCAGCACACCTGGCCGATCCTGAAGGCGCAGGGCTACAGCCGCTACTCGGACGGCCAGTTCGTCGCGGTCCCGCTGCTGAGCCGGAGCGTCGGCCGGGTCCGCGCCCGCCGTTTCGCCGAAGACGGTCCGGACCGTGCGCTCCCCGAGTACGACCTCATGCGCGCCCACGTCGAGGCCGGCTGTGTCGGGATCGTCTGCGAGAGCGAAGCGGGCCCGGCGCCCTTCCTCTTCGTGCGCCGCCGTCTGGAGATGGCGCCGTTCGGCGTCGTGCAGCTGGTCTATTGCCGCGACACCGATGACTTGGTGCGCTGCGCCGGCGCGCTTGGGCGCCAGTTGCTGTTGGTTGGGGCGATCTGCGTGATCTGCGACTCCACCGCCCCGATCGCCGGGCTGGCCGGACGCTTCTTCGCCGACAAGACGCCGCGCTACTTCCGCGGCCCAAACCCTCCGCGCCTGAACGATCTGTCCTTCACAGAACTCGTCCTGTTCGGCCCGTGATCGAGGCAAAGAGGCCGGCAAGTAGGCTTGCCTGAGCCCAGCCGCCGGCCGCGCGACATCGTTCAGTCACCGCCAGCGGTCGGCCGGGTGGAGGCTGGCCGGGTATTGGGTCACGTACTGCGCCAGCCTGGGGCGGTCGCCGGTGTTGGGCGAGGCGCCGTGCGGCAGCGCCGAGTGCCAGATGATGAGGTCGCCGGCGTTCGCGGCGACGCGCCGCGCTTGCGCCGAGAGATCGACGCGCCGGGGATCGACGTCCTCGCCCAGTCCCGCCAGCCACGCATCGATGCGCGTGTGGAAACCCGGGACCGCCTCGAACGCGCCCTGCTCGGCGCTCGTGTCGGTGAGGTAGATCATCCCTTGCACCTGGAACGTCACCGGCGGCACGAGGCTGATGTCCCAGTGGAGGCGCGGGCCGGGGAACTCGACGCCCGGGCGGACCGGCGGATTGAAGCTCACCCGGTCGAGGCTGGTCCAGAGGTCGGCCGTTCCCCAGATCTGCGCGAACGCCTTCAAGAGCCGCGGCGAGGTCCGGGCCGGCGTCAGCGCCGGGTGCTGGAAGAGTTGGACCATGATGCCGTGGTCGGTGAGCCGCCAGGTCGCCGGATCGTCGGGGTCGGCGCCGACGATGGCCCAGACCACGTCGGCCAGAGCCTGCACCTCGCCCGGCGTGATGACCGCCGGCACGATCACGTAACCGTCCTCTTCCCACGCGCTCAGCGCCGCGTCGTCCAGCACCGGCGGGGCCGCTTCGAGGGCTTCGATGCGCCGCCGCACCGACGGTGGCGTCGGCGCGCCCGCCAGCACCGCCTCGAACCGGTCGAGCGCCTCCTCGTCGAGGCCGCCGGCGCGCTCGTCGGACCAGGCCAGAAGGTCGTCCATCGCCTCGAAGCGGGGCAGGACTTCGCGCAGCTCTTCGGTCGCGACGCCCAGCGTGTTCAGGGCGATGCGGTCGAGGGTGCGGTCGGCGCCCGTCGCCCGGCGCCGGTCGCCGCCTCTGGCCCTGCGCCAGATCGCTTCGACCCGGCGGGCCGTGGCCGACGTTGTCACGTCACCTCGAGGACGCATCATCTCTCCCGCCGCTGGCGAGGCCGAGATCATAGACCGGCCAGTCGCCGTCCGGGAGACCGCCGTTTAGTCGGGCCAAGCCAGGCGGGCGCGCGCGCGCCGGGCGCGGCGGGCGGCGACGGAGGTGGCGATGATCTCGTTCGAGGCGAGGGCCCGCTCCAGTTCCTCGACCAGCCGCCCGGCGACGATGGTTTCCTCGCCCGGATGCAGGTTGCAGGGGTCCATGAGGAAGTGGCCGTGCTCGATCTCGTGGTCGCGCACGATCACCGGCTGCCCGCCGGCCGCAAGCCGGTCGGCCAGGTCCCAGGCGGTGATGTGCGCCGCATCGGGATCGATGGCCACATGCAGCCGCTCGAGGGGGTTCGCGGTCGGGTCCGGGACGACGGCGGCGGTCACGCCGGGCCGCCCCTCGAGCGTGTCTCGCCACAGATTCAGCGCCTCGGTCTCGCGCGCGCGGACGGCGGCGTGGTCGCGCCGCTCCCAGGCTTCCAGCGCGGCGATGGCGCCGGCGATGCCTTCCTTGCCCACCTTCATGCCGCGGCCGATGCCGCTGTTCTGCAGGAAGGCGGCGCGAACGAGCTCGCGACGGCCGGCGACGATGCCGCCGGTCGGGCCGCCGAGGAACTTGTGCGCGGAGTAGAGCGCCAGGTCGGCGCCCGCCGCGATCATGCCTGTCAGGTCGTATTCCGATGCGGCGTCGACGATAACGGGAACGCCCTTTGCGTGCGTGATCTCCGCGAATTCGGCCAGCGCCAGCATGCCGTACTGCACGGTGTGGTGCGACACGACATAGACCGCCGCCGCCGTGCGCTCGGTGATCGCGCCGGCCAGCTGGTAGGCGTGGGCCGAGGTCGCCTGACCGACGGGGACCACCCGCGCGCCGGCGAGGCGGATGGCCTGTTCGACCGGGGCGCCGTACGAGACCATGTGGCCGACGAGGATTACGACCTCGTCCTTCAGGCCGCTCGCGTCGGGCAGGCGCTCGATGGCGGCGAGGTCGCCGCCTGTCATGGCGCCGGCCACACCCAGCGTGATCGCGGCGCTGCATGAGGCGGTGACGAACCCGGCCTCGGCGCCGCAAAGGCGGGCGATCACGGCGCTCGCCTTGCGCTGCAGGTCGTCGATCTCGACGAACTCGCCGAGGATGGCGCTGACCGCCTCCACCACCTCCGGCGCCGCGATGCAGGCGCCGAGGGCCGTCATCGTCCCGGAAACGTTGATGATCGGACGCAGGCCCAGGCGGGCGCGGATGTCGGCGGCGCTCATCGTCTGAAACCCCCCACGCCCTCTCGCCTCGCAACCCGGGAGCGCCGCGGGCGAGCGCGCCCATTCGTCGCAAGCTGAGCACTTAACTTAAGTTTCAGCCCGCCGCGCCACAATGACGTGAGGAGGCCCACTCACATGGCCGACTTCGCGAACGTTCCGCCCTTTGGCATGAGCCCCGTCCTGCCGGCCTTCGACCGGGCGACGCGCATCGCCGTGGCGTTGTTCGGCGACGTCGAGGCGAGCGTGGTGCTGGTCGACGGCGACCGGATCTGGCGCAGCGCCGGGCGCTTCGTCGGCACCAGCGCGCCGGCCGAAGGCGCCAGGTTCGTCATCGACAACCGCAAGCCGCTCTGGGTCGAGGATCTCACCGCCGAACCGGGCATGAACGCCGAGGCCCACGCGGCCTACGGCCTTCCCAGGTTCTACGCCGCCGCGCCCGTGCTCCTGGCCAATGGAACCGCAGCGGGCGCGCTCACGGTCTATGGCGCGGCGCCGCTGGCCCACGATGCGGCGCTCGCCGATCGGCTGCAGGATCTCGCCGACAGCATCGGCGACGAGTGCGAGCGCGCCTTCGCCGCCGAGCAGGCCCGGTTGCGCGACCACGAGCTGGCCGAGGCGCGCAAGGTGATGGCGGCGTTCGTCGCGTCGGTGCCGATCGAGGCGGTGATGACCGACCGCGACCTGCGCGTGCTGACGGCGACGCCGCGTTGGCTGGAACGGTTCGGCCTGACCGAGTCCGAGACGTTCGGCCGCCCGCTGCGCGACCTCGCCCCTGAGGCCTTCCAGGTCTTCGAGGACGACTTCAGCCGCTGCCTCGCCGGCGAGCCGGTCCGGCGCGATCGCCTGCGCATCAGCCACAAGGCCCGCGAAGGCTGGATCGACCTGGAGATGACCCCGTGGCGCGACGAGGCCGGCGACATCGCCGGCGTGATCAGCGCCGCGCACGACGTCACCGAGACGGTCGAGGCGATGCGCAAGTCCGAGCGCACCCAGCAACGGCTGCAGCTGGCCACCGAAATGGCCAACATCTACGTCTACGACATCGACTACCGCCGCCGCCGCATCGAGACGGCCGGAAAAAACATCTATCAGATCAACGATAAGAACCGGAAAGCGGTCGTCGATTCGGTGTTCACCGACGGCGGCGAACGCTACACCGACCCGCGCGACCGGGAGCGGATCGCCGAGGCGACCCGACGCTTCGAGGCGGGAGACCCGTTCATGGAGGAATACCGCACGCTGCGTCCGGACGGCTCGGAATTCTGGGTCGCCGAGGTGATGCAGGCCACCCGCGACAAGAAGGGCCGCATCGTTCGCGTGATCGGCGCATCGCAGGATGTCACGGCGCGCAAGCAGGCCGAACAGGCGCTGATCCAGGCCAAGGAGGGCGCCGAGGCCGCCAACCACGCCAAGAGCGCCTTTCTCGCCACCATGAGCCACGAGATCCGCACGCCGTTGAACGGCGTCCTCGGCATGGCCCAGGCGATGGCGGCCGGGCCCCTCGAGCCCGGTCAGCGCGAGCGGCTCGACGTGATTCGCCAGTCGGGCGAGACGCTGCTCGCGGTGCTGAACGACGTCCTCGACCTCTCCAAGATCGAGGCCGGCAAGCTGGAGCTGGAGGAGGTCGATTTCGATATCGGCGAGGTGGCCAAGAGCGCCCACGCCGCCTTCTCCGCCGTCGCCGCCCAGAAGGGCCTTCGCTTCGAGCTTCGCATCACCCGCGCGGCGCGCGGCGCCTACCGCGGCGACGCGACCCGCGTGCGTCAGCTCCTGGGCAATCTCGTCTCCAACGCGCTGAAGTTCACCGAGACCGGCCGCGTGGACGTGACCGTCGGGCGCCGGGGCGGCGCGCTCGCGCTCACGGTCAGCGACACCGGCGTCGGCATCTCCCCAAGCCAGCGGGCGGCGCTGTTCCGCAAGTTCGAACAGGCCGACGCCTCGACCACGCGCCGGTTTGGCGGCACCGGGCTCGGCTTGGCGATCTGTCGCGAACTCGCCGACCTCATGGGCGGCCGCATCGAGGTGGCCAGCGCCGAGGGCGAGGGCTCGACCTTCACTGTTCTCCTGCCGCTGCCACGCGCCGCCGGCGCCGCGACCGTTCCCGTCCCCGCGCGGCCGGACGCCGAGCGCGCGCCCTCCACGCTGCGCGTATTGGCGGCGGAGGACAACGAGATCAACCAGCTGGTGCTGCGCACGCTGCTCTCGCACGTGGGCATCGAGCCGGTGATCGTCGGCGATGGCGTCGACGCGGTGGCGGCGTGGGAAGCCGAACCGTGGGACGTGATCCTGATGGATGTGCAGATGCCGCGCATGGACGGCCCGACGGCGACGCGTTTCATCCGCGAACGCGAGCTGGCCCAGGGTCGCGCGCGCACGCCGATCGTCGCCCTGACCGCCAACGCCATGACCCACCAGGTCAGCCAGTACCTCGACGCCGGCATGGACGGCTTCGTCGCCAAGCCGATCGAAGTCAGCCGGCTCTTTGAAGCGCTTGAAACGGCCATGGCCCAGAAGACGGCCGCGGAGAGCCCGCGCGCTCCGCGACGAACCCGCCGGACGGCCCGCGCCTAGACCTCCAGATAGATGACCGGCAGGCGAATGGCGCTCGGGTGGGCGGCGTCGACATAAATCACGTTGCGGGCGACGCGCGTGACCACCTCGCGGCCGGGCAGCTCGCCGGTGTTCGGGTTGACGTCGAAGCGCGGTGAATTCGAGCTCGTCACGTGCACCGCGATGCGGTGGCCGGCCTCGAACGTGATCGCGGTATCCCAGAGATCGAGCGTGAGCTTCTCCGGCGCGCCCGGCGTCATCATCACCACGTCGTCGCGGTGGCGGCCATGGCGGTAGCGCGTGCGCAGCGCGCTATCGAGCACGATCGCCTCGTAGCCGTCGGGATAGACGTCGACGAGCTTGACCATGAAGTCGGTGTCCGGCCCGTCGGTCGACGCCCACAGGTCCATGCTGACCGGCCCGGCGATGACGACGTCCTTCTCGAGCACGGCCGTCTGGAAGCGCAGGTAGTCCGGCCGCTCGCCGATCGCTCGCTGGTCCATCGGCCCCTTCTCGAACGTGAGGTTCGAGCCGCCCTGCGTCGGGACCGGGTCGGCGGGATCGAAGTCGTAGGCCAGCGACGCTGACGCCTGCGTCGGCGCCTTGCGCGACAGGCTTCCGTCCTCATGCAGGAAATGGTCGACGATCTGCGGCGCCGGGGGCCAGTTGGCGAACTGGATCCAGCGGTTCTTGGGCGACAGCGCGCCCTTGCGCGCCGAGGCCATCATGTAGACCCGCACCGGCGGCTCCTCCATGATCCCGTTCTCTTCGCCCTTCAGCCAGTGGTCGAACCAGCGGATCTCGTCGGTCTGGCCGCTGAGCAGCTCCGAGCCGTTCGGGTAGGCGAGATCGCCGGCCATCTCCCCGTGGCCGAACGGGCCCATCTCCAGCTTCTGATTGCCGCGCGCCCCGCGGCTGCCGTGGTTCTGCAGCGCCTGGAAGTTGCGCACGTTGCCGACGCTGAAGAGGTCGTACCAGCCGCCGTAATTGTACATCGGGATATGGATGAAGCGCGCGTTGTGCAGCACGTCGCCGGTCACCGAAAGCGCGGTCGCCACGTAAGAGGCGGCGCTCGAGCGGATGCGCTCTTCGGCGACGCCCTGGCCGCGGTTCCAGTCGCCCATGTCCCGCTGCTTGAAGGCGCCGCCGACGAAGGCGGTGTCGTTCCCGGCCACGATGACGAAGGCGCAGACCAGGTGCGGCGGATTGGCGATCGCCGCCATGTTGGTCGTGATCCCCATCGCCGAAGCGCCGGTGATGCCGATCTTGCCGTTGCACCAGCTCTGCCGCGCCATCCATTCGATGGTGTCGTAGCCGTCGTTGCGATCGTCGGTGAAGCCGCCGTAGTGCCCTTCCGAGCGTCCCTTCCCGCGCGTGTCCTGCACGAGGTACGCATAGCCCGCCCTGGTGTATTTCCGCGCCGCGCGCGGATTGGAGAACAGCTCCATCGTGTCCTTGCCATACGGCGTCCGAGTCACGATCGAGGGGAACGGCCCATCGCCCTCCGGCAGGTAGAGGTTGCCAGCCAGCTTCACCCGATCGCGCATGGGCGCTAGGACCTCGGTCGCCCCTTCGGCCACCTTTTCCACCCGCAGCCCCCGCACCTCCGGCCCCGGCTGGGTGGCCTGCCGCTCAGCGTCGGCGGTGACGGTTTCGGTCGTCTGGTCCGTCATGGCGTCTCTCCCGTAGGCGCGACAAGGCGCGCGCCAGTAAGTCACCAAGGCGCGCTTTCGTGAAGGACCAAGAGGGCCGGGACCCCGGGCGAAGACCGCTAAGCGAGCCGCGCCAGCCCGCTTACGGGCCGACGCCGTACCCCGCCACGAGCTTCACCAGGTCCGCCTGGCGTCGGGTTTCGGTCTTCTCGTAGATCCGGTGCAGGTGGCTCTTGACCGTCTGGTCCGCGATGCCGAGCACCGGGGCCACGTCCGGCACGCCGCCGAGTTCGACGATGGCGAACAGGACCCGAAGCTCCGCCGGCGTCAGCTTGAACTCGCTGGCGATCGCTTCCGGAGGCGACGGCAGATCGAGCCCGACCTTGCGAACGAACATCGCGGTGGTCGCGGCATAGGAGACGCCGGCCTTGCGCCGCGCCCCGGACGTCAGCGGCAGCAGGTGGGCCACGTAGCGCTCGCCGCTGCGCGCCGTTAGGGGCGCGGCGATGCCGCGCTTGCCGACGGCCGCATCGCCGTTCTCCGCGGCTGCGAACACATCGTGCAGCACACGATTGCTCTCCGGATCGAGTGCGGCGACCCGGCCGCCCGCGGCGCGCAGCACGTCGCCCTCGCTCACCAGCCGGTGCGCGGAGACGTTGGCCTGGATGATGCGGCCGCGCGCATCGACGATGAACACGGCCGAGGCGAGCTCATCGAGCGTGTCGGCGAGCGCCGCCGCCTCCACCTTGTGCAGGTCGATCACCTTGCCGATGAGCATGGCGCGCCGCACATGCGGCGTGATCAGCTCGAAGCGCTGGCGCATGCGGTCGTCGACCGGGCCCTCCTTGGCGTGCCGCATGGCGGTGAACAGGGCGCAGCTGGTGGCGTTCTTCTCCAGATTGGAGAACAGCCCGTCCAACAGCCTCTGCGGGGCCAGCCACTCGCGGAAGAACCGGGTCTGCACGAATTCGTCGCACGAGATCACGTCCGGAACGGCGACCGGCGTCTCGACGTCGAAGAAGATCACGCCGGGAAAGATTGGGTTGATCCGTCCGTACCCGTCCAGGTAGGTCTGGAAATAGTGCGGCGCGCTGTCGGCGCGGCCCCACCAGTACAGCGCGTCGGTGGCCCGGCTGACGGAGTCCTGCGAATGCAGGCTCGCGGACGCGGCGCCGATATAGCCGCAGACGCTCTCGATGGCGTTCGGCCACAGCGCCGGATCGAGCGATGCGTCGTAGACGTCGCCGACGACGCGGGAGAAATCCTCCGCTTCGCGCATGCCGATGGCTCCCAGCCAAACGACCTTTCCCGACCGTAACACGGGCCCGGCGCGACCTCCATCGATCGGGTGATGCGGCGCGGGCGGCGGGCCGGCATGTTGGCGTCCTGAACGGCCTCAGGAGGGCGAGATGGACGGCGAAGCCACGACGAAATTGCGCGAAACCCTGCGCGGGACGCTGATCGCGCGCGGCGAGGCGGACTATGACGAGGCGCGCAAGCTCTACAACGGCATGATCGACAAGCGACCCGCGCTGATTGCGCGCTGCGCCGACGTCGCCGACGTGATCGCGGCGGTCAACTTCGGACGCGACAACGACCTGCGCATCGCCATCCGCGGCGGCGGTCACAACGGTCCCGGTCTCGGCAGCGTCAACGATGGGCTCGTGATCGACATGTCGATGATGAAGGGCGTGCGGGTCGATCCCGCGGCGCGCACCGCGCGCGTCGGGCCGGGCTGCACCCAGGGCGACCTGGACCACGCGACCCATGCGTTCGGACTGGCCACGCCGGCCGGCATCATCTCGACCACCGGCATCGCGGGCCTCACGCTCAGCGGCGGCCACGGCTACCTGTCGCGCAAGTACGGTCTGACCATCGACAACCTCATCGAAGCCGACGTCGTGCTCGCCGACGGCAGCTTCGTCACGGTCGACAAGGACCGCGACCCCGACCTCTTCTGGGCGCTGCGGGGCGGCGGCGGCAACTTCGGCGTCGTCACCTCGTTCGTGTTCCGCCTGCATCCGGTTTCGATGGTCTTCGGCGGTCCGATCGCGTTCGACTACAAGCATGCGCGGACGATCATGCAGCGCTATCGCGATGTCCTCCCCGCCGCGCCGGAGGAACTCGGCGTCTTCCTCGGCCTGAAGACCGTCCTCTCCAGCCCGCCGTTCCCCGAGGAGCTGTGGGGAAAGCGGATGTGTCTTCTGATGTGCTGCTACGACGGGTCGGAGGAGGCCGGCGCCAAGGCGCTCGCGCCGCTGCTCGACGGGCTGCCGGAGCCCTGGTTCAACTGGATGGGCATGATGCCCTATCCGGCGGTGCAGAGCATGTTCGATGGGCTCTACCCGAAGGGCATGCAGTGGTACTGGCGCGGCGACTTCGTCCGCACGCTGCCGGACGAGGCGATCGACGCGCATCTTGCGCAGGCCGAGCAGTCGCCCAGCGAACTCTCGCTCATGCACCTCTATCCGATCGACGGCGCCGTCCATCGCGTCGGCGCCGGCGACACCGCCTGGAACTGCCGCGACGCGACCTGGTCGATGGTCATCGCCGGCATCGACCCCGATCCGCAGAAGGCGGGGCCGATCTCGCGCTGGGCCAAAAGCTACTGGGATGCGGTGCATCCGTTCGATCTCGGCGGCGCCTATCCGAACTTCATGATGGACGACGAAGGCCAGGCGCGGCTCAAGGCGACCTACGGCGACAACTACGCCCGATTGGCCGCGGTGAAGAGCAAGTACGACCGGGCGAACCTCTTTCGCGTCAACCAGAACATCGAACCGGCCGCCTGACGCCGACGTCGCCAAGAGGGCTGGCGAATGAGCGCTGAAGAGGTCCCGTCGGACCCTGCGCGGATGTTTCGGCTCGACGGCCGGATCGCCATCGTGACGGGCGCATCGTCTGGGCTGGGCGCGCGGTTCGCCCGCGTGATGTCGTCGGCGGGCGCCAGCGTGGTGCTCACCGCGCGGCGCAGCGACCGCCTCGCCGCGCTCTCCGACGAACTGGGCGGGGCCCTATGGGTCGCCGGCGACGTCACCGACGACAGCCACATTCACGCGCTGGTCGAGCAGACGGTGGACCGGCACGGACGGATCGACATTCTGGTCAACTGCGCGGGCCTCGCCGAACAGACGCCGCTCGAAGACGAGCCGATCGACGACATCCGGCGCATGATCGCGGTGAATCTGACCGCCGTCATCGCGCTCAATCAGGCGGTCGGCCGGCGCATGCTGGCGCAGGCAAGCGGCGTCATCGTCAATGTCGCGTCGATGTTCGGGCTCGTCGCGCCGGGCGATCGACCGATGACCGGCTACGCCGCGACCAAGGGCGCCGTCATCAATCACACGCGTGACCTCGCAGCGCAGTGGGCGACCCGGGGCATCAGAGTGAACGCGATCGCCCCCGGGTTTTTTCCCACCGAGTTGACCGCGATGCTGTCGAACCCTGACCTCGTCGCCCGCATTGAGCGCCGAACGCTGATGCAACGGCCCGGCGCCATCCACGAACTGGACGGCGCGCTCCTGTTCCTGACCAGCGACGCGTCGTCCTACGTGACCGGGCACACCCTCGTGGTCGATGGCGGCTGGACCGCCTGGTAGCCCGCTCCCGTTCTAGGGCGCGAGGGCCTGCCAGAGGGCGCGGATGCCGCGGCGGTGCGGGTCGGTGTCGGTTTGCAGGTCGTGGCGGGCGGTGAACGTCAGGCCGGTCAGGTCGCCGCTGCGCCAGCTGACCCTCGCATCGCAAAGCAGCGCCTCGCGCAGGATGATCAGGCTCACCCTGTTCGGCAGGTCGACCGCGCGCGACAGGACGATCCGCGCGCCGCGCGACGAGAGGTTGCGGATCACGCAGTCGAGGCTCATCTCGCCGTCGCCGACGACGAGCTTGCCGGTCAGGAGCGCGCGGGCGCGCATGCCGGAGCGGCGCGCGAGCCCGGAGCGGCGCTCTGCGCCGACGTAGCGCGGCGGCCCGCCGCTGCGGAGATCGTTCGTCCGCCGGCCGAGCGCGGAAAAGGTGCGATAGACGTCCATGCGGCGCATTTTGCATCCGCATGGTTGACCGACCGCTAACCGCGTCGCCGATCCATCGATGTCCGAAAACCGCGAGACTTTGACGGCGCGCGCGCCCATCTTCCCGCTCATGGACCTCGATCACGACGCCTGCTACCGCGCCATCCAGACCCGCGACGCCCGCTTCGACGGCCGCCTGTTCACCGGGGTGAAGACCACCGGCATCTACTGCCGGCCTGTCTGTCCGGCGCGCACGCCCAAGCGCGAGAACGTCAACTTCTACCCGACCGCCGCCGCGGCTCAGGAAGCCGGCTTTCGCCCCTGCCTGCGCTGCCGGCCGGAGACCTCGCCCGACCTCGGCGCCTGGCGCGGCTCGTCGAACACCGTCTCGCGCGCGCTTCGCCTGATCGAGGCCGGCGCGCTCGATGCGGCCGACGTCGATGCGCTCGCCGGCCGCCTCGGCGTCGGCGAACGGCAACTGCGCCGGCTGTTCAAGGTCCATCTCGGCGCCTCGCCGATCGCCGTCGCGCAGACTCGGCGGGTGCTGCTCGCCAAGCAGCTCATCCACGAAACGCTGCTGCCGATGGTGCAGGTCGCGATGGCCGCCGGCTTCGGCAGCGTGCGCCGCTTCAACGAGACGTTCCAGCAGCTCTACGACCGACCGCCGCGCGCGCTTCGCCGCTCGAGCGCGCCGGACGAGCCGACCGCCGGCGCGGTGACGCTGAAGCTCGCCTATCGCGCCCCATACGATTGGCAGGCCATGCTCGCCTTCCTCGCCGCTCGCGCGATCCCCGGCGTCGAGGTCGTCAGGGACGGGGTGTACGCCAGGGCGATCGAGCTCGACGGCGTTCGCGGCGCGCTCCGCGTCGCGCCAGCGGTTGGCGAAAGCCGTCTCGCCGTTGCGATCAACTTCCCGCGCCTCGACCTCTTGCCGGCGATCATCGCCCGCCTTCGGCGCGTGTTCGACCTGGCCGCCGATCCGCTGACGATCGGCGCGCATCTTGCGGAAGACCCGGAGCTCGCGCCGCTCGTCGCCGCCCGACCGGGCCTGCGCGTGCCCGGCGCGTGGGACGGCTTCGAAATGGCCGTTCGCGCCGTGCTCGGCCAGCAGATCACCGTCAGCGCCGCCATCGCGCTCGCCGGCCGTGTCGCGCGCGAGTACGGCGGCCCGATCCCCGAGCCGCTGCCGGGCTTCGAGAGCATCGCCCACGCCTTCCCGAGCGCCGAACGGCTCGCCGGCGTCGACCTTTCGGGGCTGCCGATGCCGCGCGCGCGCTCCAAGGCGCTGGAGGCGCTGGCCGCCGCGGCGGCCGCCGATCCGGACCTGTTCGGCCCGCGCGGCGATCTCGAAACCGCCATCACCCGCCTGACGGCGCTGCCCGGCATCGGCGAATGGACCGCGCAGTACATCGCCATGCGCCAGCTGCGCGAGCCGGACGCCTTCCCGGCCGCCGATATCGGTCTGATGCGCGCTATGGCCAGCGCCGACGGCGTCCGTCCCGACGCCCGCGCGCTGCTCGCCCGCGCCGAACGCTGGCGCCCATGGCGCGCCTACGCCGCCCAACACCTCTGGGCCGCCGACCCGGCGGCCGCCAAACCGACCAAGGAGCCATCCGATGCCCGCCAGCAAGCCGCCTGAACCCCTCTTCATCGGCCGCCGCGCCACGCCGATCGGCGAAGCGGTTCTGGTCTGGGACGCGGCCGCGCGCCTGCGCGCCTTCGACTGGAGCGACCACGAGCCGCGCATGCGCGTCCTGCTCGCCCGTCACTACGGCCCGGTTCAGCCGACGGAGGCCGCCGTCCCGGCGGCGCTTGCCGCCGCGCTCGACGCCTACTTCGCGGGCGATCTCCGCGCGCTCGACGATCTTGCCTGCGAGACCGCCGGAACGCCGTTCCAGCGCAAGGTCTGGGCGGCGCTCAGGGACATCCCCGCCGGCCGCACCGAGAGCTATGGCCAGCTTGCCGCCCGCATCGGCCATCCGACCGCGGTGCGCGCCGTCGGCCTGGCGAACGGATCGAACCCGATCAGCATCGTCGTGCCCTGCCACCGGGTGATCGGCGCCGACGGCTCGCTCACCGGCTACGGCGGCGGCCTCGATCGCAAACGCTGGCTCCTCGCCCACGAAGGCGCGACGGTCCGGCTGGCCGCGTGACGACCCGCTAAAGCCCCTTCCGCCCTCGAGGCCTAGTCAGGGTCGGTGTCGAAGGCCCGCGTCCCCGGCGGCAGCACGACCCACGGGTGGCGGCGGCTGTCGTAGACGGAGACCTTCGGCGGCGGAAAGCTCGGATCGCCGAACGCGCCCACGGCGACGCTGACCCCGCCGTCGACGCCTTCCTCGGTGTGGAAGAGGTTCGTGCCGCAGACCGGACAGAAGCGGAATCGGAACCGCGCGCCCTCGCGGTCGCCGGTGCGGACGTATTCGGTCGCGCGGCCGGTCACCGTGTATGGCGCTCGAAAGCCGGCCAGCGCGGCGAACACGCTGCCGGTGCGGCGCTGGCAGGCGAGGCAGTTGCAGATGCCGACGCCGCGCGGCTCCCCCTCGACCTCGATGTTGAGCTGGCCGCATTCGCAGCGCGCGGTTCGGACGGTCATGCCGCAGCTTAGGGCTGAGCGATCACCCATTCCAGCACCGGGTCGCGGCCCGCCTTGTAGGCGTCCCAGGGCGTTGGAACCTCGACGTCGGGGCGGATCTCGTTGGCCGGGTCGCCTGGCGCCGACTCGTAGAACCGCGTCGAGTAGCTGAGCACCAGGTGCGAGTTGGGCAGGGTCAGCTCGCGGTTCTCCTGATAGCTGTTCGGCCGCTCGCCGATCGGCTCGCCGACCAGGATCGCGGCCGTGCGCTGGCGGAAATGGGCGCTGTTCGACATGCCGGCCGAGAACGTCATCGGACCGATGAGCACGAAAAGATGGCCCTTGCGGTTGACCGTCGGGTCGTCGCGGATTGGATCGACGACGTTGCGCAGGCCGACGTTGAAGTCTCCGCCGCCGTTCTGGCGCATGTCGATGACGAGCTTGTCGGGGTGGGTGCGGGCGATCTCGGCCCGCATCGTCGCGGCCGGGCCGGCGAGGCCCTGATAGCTGCGGAAGTCGCAGTAGAGCACGCCCGGCGCAGGGGTCGCGCACCACATCGGATCGTTCTCATGCTGGCGCATCAGCGGCGTCGTCGCCTGGACGGAGGTCCACGCCTCGCCGGCGCGGGCGATGGTTGGAACCAGGTCGACCTCGGACGTCCGTCCGTCGTCACCGGCGACCGTCAGCCGCGCGCTCCCGCGCGTTGGCGTGATCCCGAGGCCATGCAGGTAGAGGCCGAGCGTCATCCGCCGGTCGGCGACGCCCTGACGCACGCCCATGCCTTCGTCCGCCGGCGTCACGGTCAGGAGCCGCCGGTTCACCTCGGCGATGGGCGCGCCGTTGATGGCGACCAGGCGCTGGCCCAGCAACGGCTCGGCGCCCGGCGCGGCCTCGACGATGCGCACCTCGTCGCCGAAGTGCTGGACCTTGATCGGCAGTTGCGCCTCAAACGCCTCGGGCGTGTGGAAGCCGGTGTGGCCGTCGCCGATCATCCGCGCCAGCTGTTCGAGCCCGACGGAGCTCTGGTCGCCGTCGAGCCCGTCCAGCCGCCGGTCGAGATCGGCGACCGCGGCCTGAAACGCCGCCTGGCTGGTGAAATGGAAGGCGTTCATGTGCCGCGCCGGCAGCTCGGTAGCGAACGTCTTGAGGTCCGCGCGCCACTGGCCCGGCGCAAGGTGCAGGTCGGGCGGCTGGCTGGCGCAGGCCGCCAGCGCCAACGCGGCGAGGACGGGACTGATACGGGTCGCGGACATGGACGGCTCCTCCCAGGGTTGCGTCCTACCTAGTCGCGGCGTCCCGATGGCCGCAATGACGGTGTCCCCTCGTTTTCGGACGCGCCGCCGCGCGCCGGCTCAGATCACTTCCAGATCGTCCCGGTCAGGGAGCGCGGGGAACGGCGCGGTGGGCAGCGTCTGGTACCAGAAGGCCACCGAGGCGATGTCGTCCTGCAGCGGCAGGTACTGGCGGTCGCGGTGCGTGCGCCAGCCGAGCGCCTGGATGGTCACCCGCAGGTCCTCCTCGAAGCGGACGGGATCGGTGATGTGCCAGCGGTACATGCCGAAGCGCTGCTGCGACTTGTAGAGGCCGTCGGGACGGATCACCTGCGGGAGGCCCGCGTAGGGGCCGGTGAACTCGACATAGTTGGGCGTGATGGCGCGATCGCGGGCGATGGAGCCGACGTCGAAGTTGTAGGCGCCGCAGAAGTAGTCCTCGGTGCCGGTGCCGCAGATGGTGGGGAACTCTTTGTCCCCATCCATGAAGAACTTGATCTCGCCCTCGCCCCACCAGCCGGCGTTGTTCACCCCCCAGGCCATGTAGGTGCCGACGTACTGGCCACGGCCCTTCACGCCCTCGACGATGGTGTAGACGTCCTTGTAGGGCAGGGGGTTGGTGCGCCGGAACTGGGCGTGGAAATAGGCGACGTCATCGGGCACGTCGGTCAGGGTGTAGTTGATCTGGTAGTAGACGTAGATCGCCTCGTCCGAGAGGTTCTGCATCGTGAACCTGGCCCGTGTGCGGAACGGCATCTCCCAGTAGCAGTTGAACGCACGCCCCGGGTTGACGCACACCGGCAGCGAGGTCACCTGGGCGAAGGTCTCCCAGCCGCAGGCGAAGAAATCCCCCGCCGGGCACTCGATCGACGGCTGCTCCTGGCCGTCCCAGTAGGCGCGCAGGATGGTGTGTCGCCACTTGCCGGCCGCCAGCGTCATCCAGATTTGCTGGATCGCGCCGGCGCCTTCGATGTCGGCCAGCGTGAAGACATCGCCCGGCTGGATGATCACATAGGGCGAGACCTTCCAGCCCTGCCCGAGGCCCCGCGCGGCGTTCGCCGCCGGGCCGTCTGTCGACATCCCGCCCTTGCCCTTTCCGCCGGTGAAGTTCTCCGGGCTGATCGAGCGCGTCTTGGCCTTCGACAGGCGCGCCAGGTTGCCCAGGTTCAGCCCCAGGCCGTTGAACTCGGTCATCCGATGTCGTCCCCCTCGGCGGCGATCAGGTGTCGGCCTTCGCCGGCCGCGCGTTTTCGAACTGCTGCAGCACCGTCTTCTTCCACGGATAGTGGTCGCCTTCGCCGCCGGCGCCCGGCGTCTGCATGTGGTTGGAGATCGCCTTGCGCCAGCCTTGGCTCGTGTTGGCCGTGGTCATGTGCGGCGTCTTCGAGTGGTGGAAGGTCACGTCGCCCCTCGAGATCGGGCAGACGACCATGTTCGTCTCGTCCACGTCGCAAGTGATCAGGTCGCTCTGCATGCCCTCGACGTCGTGGTGCGGCAGCACCCCCAGCTTGTGGCCGCGGTCGATGAAGTGCATGCAGCCGTTCTTCGCGTCCACGTCCAGGAGCGGGATCCAGCCGGTGATCCCCTTCTCGTCCAGGTTCCGGCCCCAGTAGGCCTCGTCCTGGTGCCAATAGGTCGGCACGCTCTTTTGTGGCGGCTTGGCCAGGAACTGATCGTACCAGAACTCGACATCCTTCCCGAGCAACGCCGAGCCGTAAGCGACCAGCCACTTGCGGTACGGCTGCTCCTTGATCTCGCGCCAGACGAATGAGGGCGAAGACTGCACAATGCGGAACGATCGTTCCTCCAGCGTCTCGTTCTTGTCCCAGGCCCAGTCGCGGGCGAAGCGCTCCTTCTCGTTGAGCAGCTTCTCGCAGCGCTCCTCGATCTCATCGAGGTCGGCTTGCGGGATGGCGTCCTTGACGACGATCCACCCGTGTTCGCGGAAGAAGCTGATCTCGGCCGCCGAGGCGGTGGGGTAGGGCATCGTCTCTAACCTTTCGCGGAAGCCGACTTTAGCGGCCTGACATTGGATGTTTCCAGCGCCTCGGCGCGCCAGCGGGCGGCGTAGGCGGCGAGCTCGATGGGCGCCGGCGCGACGCGCCTGAGCGGCGCGGCGGGGGCGAGGGCCGGCCAGACCAGCCGCGCGGCGCCGAGTGCGACAGCGTCGCCGCCGTCCGGACAGGCGTAGACCGCGCGGTCCGGCCGCAGCGCCGCGAGCACGGCCGCAAAGATGGGATCGGCGGCGAAGCGGCCTTCGATAACGATCGGCCCGATCGCCCCCACGAGGCCGAGGTCGACGTCGCTCATCAGCGCCAGATGCAGCGCGGCAAGCGCCGCCCGTTCGGCGGGGCCGCCGACGCGGCCGACGACGGCGCCCTGGCCGCCCTGGAACGGCCCGCCCGGAGCGAACGACGGCCGCGTGCGCACGCCGGCCGCGACCAGCTGCGTCATCGCCTCGAATGTCGTGGCCTCGCCCAGCGCCTCGCCGGTGATGGCGGCGTATTCGCGTCCGCCCATGAACCGCGCCGACGGAACCGGCCGGCCCTCGACGTCGACGTTGATCAGCACGTCGCGCGCCGGATCGAGCGCGACCTCAGCGCCGCCGCCACACTGGAAGGTCACGAACCAGGTGCCGGTGGAGATGAGGCTGAAGGGAGCGCCGGCGACCTCCGGAAAGGCGCGCGCGGCGTTCAGCGAAGCGTTGGAATCGTGCAGGCCGGCAAGCACCGGCGCGCCCAGCGCGCGCGCCGGCCCCAGCGCCGCGTCCGCGCGTTGGAGGGCAGGGAACCGCGCCGCCCACCCGCGACGTTCCGCCAGCGCCGACCAGCCGCCGGCGTGCGGCCGCCAAAGGTCGGTGTGGCAACCCAGGCTGGTCGCCTCAGACGCCGCTTCGCCTGAGAGCCGCATCGCCCAGTATTGCGCCCACGGCAGCGCCATCGCCCGCTTCGGCCAGAGGCCCGGATAGAGCCGCTCCTGCCAGAAGAGCTGGACGCCCAGGTTCAGTCCGGCCGGCAGGCGCGGCGAGCCGGTGACGGCGAAGTCGTCGCGCTCGCGCGCGTAGGCGCCGGCGACCTCGGCCGGCGGCGTGACCTCATAGTCCATCACCGGCGCGGCCAGGCGGTCCCCCTCGACCAGCGCGGCGGCGGCGCCATGGCCGACCGGAACGATGGCGCGGATGTCCGCCTCGCGCGCGGCGTCCGCGAGCGACGCCAGCGCCCAGGCCTCGGTCCCGTCCGCGTCGAGCACCGCGCGGCCCTCGGCGACCACGGCGGCGTTGGCGCGTCGGCGCGCGCCGCGCACGCGTCCGTCCCGGCCGACGAGGCTCAGCTTGGCGTGCGTCTTGCCGACGTCGAGGACGCAGACCGCCTCGTCCAACGCGCACACTCCCCTTCACGCTTGTGATCGAACTTAACGCAATTTGATTGTTTGCGGCCATCCCCCGCGCTAGCGTTTCGCCGCCTTCCAGGGAGCGCCGGCATGGGCGAAGCGGTCATCGCCGAGGAGCTGATCGAGCGGGAAAACGCGCGCCGCTTCGATGCGTTGAGCGACGAATACGAGAGCCTCGGCCGCGCCCTCGACCGGCGCGGCGTCAGCATCGATGGGGTCAAGGACGCGCTGAAGCGCTTCGGCGTCGCCATCCCCAGCTGGGGGGTCGGCGTCGGCGGCACGCGCTTCGCCAAGTTCCCCATTCCCGGCGAGCCGACCAACATCTTCGAGAAGCTGGAGGACTGCGCCGTCGTTCAGGCGCTGGGGCGCAGCACGCCCACCGTCTCCTGCCACTTTCCCTGGGACAAGGTCGCCGACTACGGCGCGCTGAAGGAGAAGGCCGACGGCCTCGGCGTCGCCTTCGACGCGGTCAATTCCAACACCTTCCAGGACCAGCCCGGACAGGCGCTCTCCTACAAGTACGGGTCGCTGACGCACGCCGACGCGGCCGTGCGCGACCAGGCGGTGGCGCACAACATCGAGTGCATCGAGATCGGCGAGAGGCTGGGCTCGGACGCCATCACCGTCTGGATCGCCGACGGGTCCAACTTCCCCGGCCAGTCGGACCTGACCGGCGCGCTCGACCGCTATCTGGAGTCCATGGCGCGCATCTACGCGGCCCTGCCGGACGACTGGCGCATGTTCATCGAGCACAAGCTCTACGAGCCGGCCTTCTATTCGACCGTGATCTCCGACTGGGGCACGAACCTGATGTGCGCGCAGGAGCTGGGCGAGAAGGCCCAATGCCTGGTGGACCTCGGCCACCACGCGCCGAACGTCAATATCGAACAGATCGTCGCTCGCCTGGCCCGCTTTGGGAAGCTCGGCGGCTTCCACTTCAACGACTCCAAGTACGGCGACGACGACCTGGATTCCGGCTCGATCAACCCGCACCAGCTCTTCCTGGTGTTCAACGAGCTGGTGGAGGCCGAGCGGCGCGATCCGGAGGGCTTTCGGCCCGCCTACATGCTGGACCAGTCGCACAACGTCACCGACCCGATCGAGAGCCTGCTCAACAGCGCCGCCGCGGTCGCCGCCGCCCACGCCCGCGCCCTCTGCGTCGACCGCGAGGCGCTCGCCGAGCACCAGCGGGCGAACGACGTGATCATGGGCTTCAACACGCTCCGCCGCGCCTACGACACGGACGTGACGCCCATCCTGGCCATGGCCCGCTACGAACTCGGCGGCGCCATCGACCCGATCGCCGCCTACCGCGCCAGCGAGTGGCGCGCCCGCAAGGCGCAGGAGCGCAAGCCCGTCGCCACGGGCCAGGCGGGGATCGTCTAACCGCCGAGCCGGGCCTCCGCACGGAGCGGCTGGAAGAGTTCGATCGGGTTGCCGGCGGGATCTTCGAGCAGGATCTGTTTGCCGCCGACGCCGGTGACGATGTCGTTCCTGAACCGCGCCCCGGCGGCTTTCAGCTCGGCCACCATCGCCTCCAGGTCCTCGACCTCGATGGCGAACCGGTTCCAGCCGCCCGGCTTCGGCTGCGTCCCGTCGGGCATCGCCTGCCCGCCGCCGCCCTGCGGGTTCGGCGCGCTCAGGGCCAGCCGAAGGTCGCCCCGCGTGAGCATGGCGAAGGCCGGCGCCGGGTGCATCTGCAGCGCAAACCCCAGCCGCTCGACGTAGAACGCGATCGCCGCGTCGACGTCGTCAACGATGTAGCGCACCTGCACTGCGGCCATGCAAACCTCCGTAGGCCCCCGCCTTGACCGCCTAACGCCAGGCCCGGCAATCTTGCTCCCCGAACGGGGGGACCGCCATGGCTTCGCCGGGCAACCTGATGATCGTGCGCTACGTGCACGACATGGCCCGCGCCTATGCCTTCCATCGCGACGGCCTCGGGCTCGCCCCGATCGCCGAGTCCGCCGGCTGGTCCATGCTGGGCTGCGGTGATGCGATCGTGGGGCTGCACGCCATTTACTCGGGCGTGAGCGAGCGTCCGGTCGGTTACGCCGGCCTGAACCTCGAGGTCGACGACCTGGACGCCGCCATCGTCCGCGCGGTCGGCGCCGGCGGCAAGCTCGTCGATATCCGCGAGCCGGAGGCGAACGTGCCCGTGCGCCTGGGCGTCTTCCTCGATCCGGACGGAAACGGTTTCGAGCTCAGGCAGACCGTGAGCTAGGCCTTCGTCGCCTGATGCCGCTGCGGCGGCCTTCACGCCCGCCGCAACGTCCCAGCGGACGCAGCAAACAAGCTCGACGGGTATACTTCTCATTGCACGAGTATTTCTCTTATTCTGAAACGATTTCGCCCTACCTCATGGAGAGAATATTGTTGGCTTTATTTCCCGACGTGTAGAATTCAGTTGACCTTTTGCTGGCCTCCATACCTAAGTGTTTAACACATCGTAAATTATAGGGCCGGGGGCGCCTTCTAGCTGCGCGCGAGCAATCCGCGTGCGGGCAGAAGTCGTCATCAGCTTGCGCGCGGGTAGCCGATGAGACTTTCACTACTCCTAGGGATGCTGACCGGCATGGCGCTGTGCGCCGCTGGGCCAGCTCTGGCGCAGCAGTTGGTCTACACGCCGATCAACCCGGCGTTCGGCGGCAACCCGTTCAATTCAACCCAGCTTGAAGCCGACGCCAACGCGCAAAACCAGTATCGGAACAGCGGCGCGACGCGGCCAGAGACCCAGGCGCAGTTGTTCGCTTCCGAGTTGCAATCTCAGTTGCTGGGCGACTTGGCGAACCAGGTCTCGAACGCGATCTTCGGGCCGAACGCCCAGGACCACGGCACCTTCGCGTTCGGCGGCGAGACGGTGACGTTCGTCCGCAACCTCGGCGAAATCACGGTCACCATAACCGATCCGACCGGCGCTCAGACCACGATCCAGCTGCCGACAACACCCAGCACTCCCGGGGGCTGAGGTGCGTTTCCTCCTCTCGTCGGCATCTGTGGCGGTGGCCGTAGCCCTCTCGGCCTGCGCTGACATGCCCGGACCCGCGGTCATGTCCAAGTTGCCGGTCTATCCGGCCGCGACCACCAGCCAGTCGATGCTGAACGACCTGCCGCCGCCGGAGCGTCCGATTGCGGTCGCCGTCTATGGCTTCAACGACGAGACCGGCCAATTCAAGCTGGTCACCACCGGCCAGACCCTGTCGCGCGCCATCAGCCAGGGCGGCAGCGCGATGCTCGTGCACTCGCTGCAGGAAACGGGAAACCGCACCTGGTTCACCGTGGTGGAGCGCGAGCAGCTCAAGGACCTTCTCAACGAGCGCCAGCTCATCCGCGACATGCGCGCGCAGTATCTCGGGGAGAAGGCGGTCAACCCGCAAGCGCTGCCGGCGTTGCTCTTCGCCGGGGTCCTCCTTGAAGGCGGCGTGGTCGGCTACGACACGAACACCGTCACCGGCGGCGTCGGGGCGAGCCTGCTCGGCATCGGCGCCGACGCCAAGTATCAGCAGGACACCGTCACCGTCTATCTGCGCGCCGTCTCGGTGAAGACCGGCGAGGTGCTGACGTCGATCACCGCGTCCAAGACCATCACCTCCTACGCCGTCGACGCCAACGTCTTCCGCTATGTCGGCTCGACATCGCTCCTCGAGACCGAGGGCGGATTCACCACAAACGAGCCGGGCCTGCTCGCCCTGCAACAGGCGATCGACAAGGCGACCTATGGCCTGGTGATGGAAGGCGTCGACCTCAAGCTGTGGAACTTCGCCGACCCCGCGGCGGGGTGGCCGGCGCTCTGGCGCTACAATCAGGAGCGGGACGGCCGGCTCACCGCCGAGCAGGTCGCCAACGCCGACCGCCGCGCCCACGCCGGCCGGCGCGGGGCGCCCGCCTCGGCCGACGAACCCCCGCCGCCTCCGCCGCCCGCGGCGCCCGGTCCGGCGGCGGCGAACGCGCGCACACCGTCGCCGCCGGTCCTGGCCGCGACCCAGGCGCCGCCGCCATCACCGCCGGCCGCGCCCATCGCGGCGGCGACCGTCGCCCCGGCGGCGGGTCAGCCCACCCCTGCGGCGACCGGCCAGGATCGCATCGGCGGCCTGATTACGACAAACACCGACTCTCCCGCCGCTCTCCTTGCGGGATCTCAAACGGCGTCAGTCGCGTCGTCTCTTACTCACTAAGCAGCACGTCATCGAAAGCGCGACGTTCCAATGGGGCGCGTCGGACAAAAAGGGAACGATTATGAAGAAGATCATATTGGCTTCAGTGTCCGCAGGGGCGCTCTTGATGGCGGGCGCAGCTTTCGCCGGCAACGACAACTCGGCGACGATCAGCCAGATCGACTCTTACAACTCCGCGTCAGTCACACAGGGCGGGTCGGACAACCAAGCGACGGTCGTTCAAAGCCAGGGCGCTTTTGGCGCGCAACGCAATCCGAGCAACATCTCCAACTCGGACCAAGAGGGCGAGAACGGCAGTCTCTCTGTCATCCAGGTCGGCAACAACAGCTCGTCCATCAGCCAACTGGATGGCTCCAGCAATGAGATCGCGCTCGTAGGCCAGTCCAACAACTTCAACAGCTCGACGATCAGCCAGGCGGGCTCGAGCGAGTTCGCCGTGGTGAATCAGGAGGAAGGCACAGGCAATTCCGCTTCGATCGTGCAGCATGGGACCGGCGACGGTGCGAATGGGCCGCAGAGCGGCGCGGTCCGCGCGGGTCCCGACCTCTGGCGGAACGAAAACGTGCCCTCCGATTCGGTGCTCGCCGGCGCAATCACGGGGTCGACGGACTACGGTCCGGTCGGCGCGATCGTCGACCAGCAGGGGTTCAACAACTCCGGTGCGATCAATCAGCGTGGCCTGGACAACTTCGCCGACGTGTCGCAGGGCAATCAGGATGGCAGCGCCAACAACATCGCAAGCATCAGCCAGTCCAGCAGCGTCATGTTCTCCGATGCCGTGACGTACCAGGACGGGCAGAACAACATCGCTTCAATCAATCAGTCGGGAAGCGGGCCCGACTATTCGATCGCATGGCAGATCGGCAATTCCAACCAGGCCTATACGACCCAAAGCCACGGTTCGAACTCCTCCGTGATCGAGCAAGGGGCTAGCGGCCTCGGGACCTACGGCAACGCTGTTCCCACTCCGGGAACACCCGTCACCAGCGACTACGCCTCGGTCGATCAGTCCGGCGGCGGCGACTCGTCTCACCTCCAGCAAACAGGAAGCGAGGATACCGGCCTCGTGACTCAGTCCGGCGCCAATTCGACGTCGACGATCACGCAAGGCGGCAGCTTCAACACCGCCGTGGTCCACCAATAGTCCACGTCTCCGGCGGCCGGCGCACGTGCGCCGGTCGCCGCCTTCTCGACTCACAGGCGCGCATGACCTTAACCCTCGCTCCACTGATCGCCTTCGCGGTGCTGGCTGTCGCCAGCGTCGCTTGCGCGGCTGGCGCTCCGCAGGTCGCCATCGACCAGATCGGCTCGCTGGCCGTCATTCAACAGAATGGAACCGGCAATCACGCGAGCATCGACCAGTCGAATGGCAGTGGCGACGCAACGCTTGACCAGAACGGCGCCGGCAACAGCGCCGACGTGACCCAGTCCGGCTCCGGCTTCGGCCACGCGACGATCGGCCAGGACGGCGCGGCGAACGTCGCCAACCTGGTCCAGAGCGGCGGCTCCAACACCCTGGTTCTCGGCCAGAGCGGGACCGGCAATCAGGCGTCTCTGCAGCAGACCTCCGCGCCCGGCGGCGGCAACGTCGCCTTGATCGGGCAGGCCGGGGCGGGCAATTCCGCCTCGCTGGCGCAGACCGGCGACGACAACACCGCCTTGCAGACCCAGATTGGCGACGGCGACGCCCAGAGCCTCGTCCAGAACGGCGACAACAACTTTGCCGCCTATTCGCAGATCGGCAACAACCTGCCCGACCTGGCGATCAGACAGAGCGGCGGCATGAGCATCACGATCATTCAGACAGGGTCGCCGTTCGGCGGCCACTGAGGTGCGGCTAACGGTCCTGGGCCTGGCGCTCTTTCTCGGCTCCGCCGCCGCCGCACAGCCGATCGCGCCGATCGCCGACACAGCGCAAATCTCGACGCCGGCGGGAAAGGCCGATGTGGGCGCCGGCGAGATCACCACCGGCGCAGGCGATGCGGCGACGCCGCCGGCCCAGCTGACCAGGCCCGCGCGCCGCGCCGACGCGCCGGCGGACCTGTCGGCTCGTCAGCAGGGCCGAAACCTCGCACTACCGCAGGTCAAAGGGCGCGATCGCTGCGACCCGGCCGCCGGAGCCGGCGCCGACACCGCCACCTGCGTGCGGATTATGCAGGATCAGTCAGCCTGGCCGCCGGCTCCATCATCGACGCCGGCCGTGACGGTGAACCCCAACGCCACACCTGCGGGCCTCGTCAACGACATCGTCAACGGCGGCACCGGCAGCGTGGTGGTGCTGTCGCCGAAGGACGATCCGCCCTCCGGTCGCTAGGGCGCCGGCGCGCCGCCGTGTCCAGCGTTGCAGAAGCTCAGGCCGCGATCAGCCCGTAGCGTTGGTTCAGGGCGCGGTGGCGCGCCGGATCGAGGTCGCGGCCGGCCAGGGCCGGGTGGTCGGCGCCGTACCGATGCGCGCGCCAGAGCATGAAGCTCACCTGGGTCCCGCGGATGGTGTGGTTGAACGGGTTCTGCCACTCCCACACCACCTCGCCGGTGCGCGTCACCTCGAAGATGCGCCCCGACAGCCCCTCGCAGATGAAGGTGTTGCCGTTCGCCAGCCGCTCGGCGGACGAGACGTTGGGGCTGAAGAAGGAGAACGGCGGGTTCGCCTGGTACTCCCAGACGATGGCGTCGGTCTTCGGATCCACCTCGATCACGCGCGAATAGGGCAGGCCCTCGCGGCGCGTGCCGTTGTCGAAGATGTGGATGTTGCCGTTCGGCAGCCAGCGGGCGTGATGCTGGCCGGACGTGACCGGATGGCCGAAGCGCCAGACGAGCTTTTTCGTCGCCTTGTCGATGATGCCGACCCGGTTGGCGTTCTTGCACGAAAACAGCACCTGGGTCCCGTCGTCGCTCTGGCAAATGGCGTTCGTGTGCGTCCACTCGATGCGCCGCTCGAGCACGCCCAGCGGATCGAGGGCCGGGTCCAGCACCTCGTCCAGGCGCACCGACCAGACGACCTCGCCGGCGCGGTTCACCTCCAGGAACTCGTCGGTCAGCATCGGATGGTGGCTGCGCCTGGCCCGCCGCGCGCCACGGACGCGGTCCGACAGCGCCTTCTCCATCTGCACGAAACGGGTGACGAGGAAGGTGTCGTCGCGTGTGGCGAAGAAGTCGTGGTGCAACAGCGGGTCTTCGTGGCGCCACAGAATCTGGCCGTCGAAGTCGACCTCCATCAGGAAGCGATAGTTGGACGGCAGCGTCCGCGCCCGCTGCTCCAGCGGCATGGGCGGGTCGTCCTCGGACGAGGGGCGGAAGCGCTCGCCCGGCGGGGGCGGCGGCAGCGTGCGGCAAAGCAGCGTGCCCCGATCGGTCAGAAAGCCGTACTCGGGGCGGACGTCTGCGAACCGCCAGCGGTGGACGATGCGGCCGGCCATGTCGAGCAGGTAGCTGCTGTCGCCGCCGATCGGCGTGATCAGCGTGTAGCCCTTGAAGCTGTAGGTTCGGTTGTGGTGGGTCAGACCAGGCTGACGATGCAATGACCAGCCCATGTCGCCCCGAAACCCCGCCGCCCGAAAACCGGCCTCACATAGGCGACGGGACACCGTGGGCGCAATCGCCTGACCGTCCATCGCCAAAACCGATGGTTCATCGCGGGTTCAGGCCGTGCGCCCTTAAGTTGCGACAGGGGCATGCGATGAAAAGAGGAGTACATGTCATGAAAGCCGTCGCACTTGCCGCTATCGGCGCGCTGGGTCTGGTGTCGGCTGCCGCGCCAGCCATACCCGCGCAGGCCGCGCCCGTCTATGTGCAGACCATCAAGGCCAACTGGCCCTGCGGTCCGGGTTGGCATCTGAACTACTGGAACCGCTGCGTCCCGAACTACGGCTACTACTATGGCGGTCCGAGCGTCTTCTTCGGCTTCGGCGATCGCGACGATTTCCGCTTCCGCGATCGTGATCGCGGCGACTTCCGGGGCGACCGCGGGGATCGCGGCGACTTCCGCGGCGATCGCGGCGACCACGGCCGCCGTTAGTCCGGGCCGCGCGGCGTCGTTAGCGGGTGAACGCTCCGGCGTTCCCCGCGTCGACGTTGATGATGTTGCCGGTCGATTTCGACGAGCGGTCGGAGGCGAACCAGGCGACCGCCTCGGCGACATCCTCGGGATAGACGCTGCGCTTTAAGAGGCTGCGCTCACGGTAGACGGCCTCCAGCTCGTCCGGCGCCGCCTTGTGCTGCTGGGCCCGCTCCTTGCGCCACTCGCCCTGCCAGATGCGCGAGCCCTGCAGCACGGCGTCCGGGTTCACCACGTTCACGCGAACGCCAAGCGGGGCGCACTCGACCGCCAAGAGGCGCGCCAGGTGCAGCTCCGACGCTTTCGCGGCGCCATAGGCCGAGGCGCCCGGCGAGGCGGCCAGCGCGTTCTTCGAGCCGACGAAGATCAGCGATCCGCCCATGCCCTGGGGCTTGAAGAGGCGGACCGCGTCGCGGCTGACCAGGAAGTAGCCGGTCGCCAAAATGTCGATGTTGCGCCGCCAGATCTCCATCGTGGTGTCTTCGATCGGCGCGGCCGAGGCGATGCCGGCGTTGGAGACGCAGATGTCGAGCCCGCCGTAGGCGAGCGCCGTCTCCATATAGAGGGCGGCGATGGCCGCTTCGTCGGTGACGTCGGCCCAGAGCGCGCGCACCGCATCCTCGCCGAACTCGCCCTCGAGCGCGGCCCGCGCCTTGGCCAGCGCGTCCCGGTCCACGTCGCAGATGACCACCGCCGCGCCGTCCGCCAGGAGCCGCCGCGCCGTCGCCGCCCCGATTCCACCGGCGCCGCCGGTGACGATGGCGATGCGGCCCGCCAGCGGCTTCGGCGGCGGCGCCCGCTTCAGCTTTGCCTCCTCCAGCGCCCAGTATTCGACGTCGAACGCCGCCTGTTCGGAGAGGCCCCGATAGGTCGAGACCCGCTCGGCCTCGCGCATGACGTTGATGGCGTTGGTGTAGAACTCGGCCGCGATGCGCGCCGCCGGCTTGTCGGCGGCGAAGGTGATCATCCCGACGCCGGGGACCAGGTAGACGACCGGGCTTGCATCGCGCATGGCCGGCGAGTCCGGCCGCCGGCAGCGGTCGTAGTAGGCGGCGTAACGCGCCCGATAGGCCTCGATCGCCGGTCCGGCGCGGGCGGCGAGCGCCGCGGCGTCGTCGGTCGCGGGATCGAACGGCAGCACCAGCGGCCAGATCTTGGTGCGCAGGAAGTGGTCCGGACACGAGGTGCCGAGCGCCGCCAGCGGCTCGAGCTTCTCCGAGCCGACGAACGCCAGCACTGCGGCGCTGTCGTCGAAGTGGCCGATCCTGTGGCCGCCGCCCGAAATCAGTCCGCGCAGGCGCGGCATCAGCGCGGCGGCGATCGCGCGTCGCCCGGCTAAGGGCAGCGGCGGCGTGACGAGGCGGCCGAACGGCTCGGCGCGCGGGTTGCGGCGCGCCAGCCAGGCGATCGCCCGGTTGATCACGTCGAGCGTGGTCTCGTAGACCTCGCGGTCGCTCTCGCCCCAGGTGAAAAGGCCGTGCGCCGCCAGGATCACGCCCTTCGCTTCGGGGTGGGCGGCGGCGAAGTCGGCCAGGCGCACGCCGAGCTCGAACCCCGGCCGGATCCACGGCAGCCAGCCGATCGCATCGCCATAGATCTCGCGCGCCAGCGCCTCGCCGTCGGCCGCCGCGGCGATGGCGATCACCGCGTCCGGGTGCATGTGGTCGATGCACGGCTTGTCGACCAGCCCGTGCAGCGGGGTGTCGATCGACGGCGCGCGCGGGTTCAGGCCGAAGGCGGTGTGCGGGTAGAGGCCCACCATCTCGTCCTCGTGCTCCGCCCCGCGATAGAGGCGGCGCAGCCCCTGCAGCCGGTCGAGGCAGAGCGTCGCGAATCCGTCGGCGGCGATCGAGCCCAGGTCCCCGCCGGAGCCCTTCACCCACAACACCTGCGTTGGCCGGCCGGTGAGCGGATCGGGGGCGGTGAGCTTCGACGAGGTGTTGCCGCCGCCGAAGTTGGTGATGCGCCTGTCGGCGCCCAGGAGGTTGGAGCGATAGACGAGCCGCGCCTCCGGCGTGAGCGTCGCCGCGTGCGCGTCGTCCCAGAGGCTGGCCAGCGTCTCGGCCTCTACCGTGTCGGTCTGGCCATCCATGCGACGATCATACAACTCCCAAGCGCGCGGTCGCCGGCTCGCTATCCCAAGCAGACCGCGCCTTCAATCATGATCGCGCAGAATGATGCAAGAAGCATCGCCGGCGCCCATCCGCGATGTTAAGACGCACGCAAAGCCGGCGCCGAGGACCAACACCAGCATGAGCGCAACAACCGACGCCTTTCCTGTTCAGGGCGAGTGCGACGCCGCCTTCGAGCCGGTGCGGGCGGCGTTTCAGGCGAATTTCGATCGCGGCGCGGACATCGGCGCCTCCGTCTGCATCACCATCGACGGCGAGGCGGTCGTCGACCTCTGGGGCGGCGCCCGCGATGCGGCCCGTTCGCGGCCCTGGGAGCGCGACACCATCGCCGCCGTCGCCTCGACCACCAAGACCGCGACGGCGCTATCGGCGCTGCTGCTGGCCGACCGCGGCGAGCTCGACGTCGACGCGCCGGTCGCCCGCTACTGGCCGGAGTTCGCGGCGAACGGGAAGGCGGGCGTGCTCGTCCGCCACTGTCTTGGCCACACCGCCGGCCTGCCCGGCTGGGACGCGCGGCTCGCCATGGACGACCTCTACGACTGGGAAAAATGCACCAGCCTGCTTGCCGCCCAGGCGCCCTGGTGGGAGCCGGGAACCGCCTCCGGCTACCACGCCGTCACGCAAGGCTATCTCGTCGGCGAGGTGATCCGCCGGATCACCGGCCGCACGGTCGGGACCTTCTTTCGCGAGGAAATCGCCGAGCCCCTGGGCGCCGAATTCCACATTGGCGTTCAGCCCCGGTTCGACGCGCTGATCGCCGAGTCGATCCCGCCGGCCGTGCCTGAGGAACCGGCGCAGACGACGCCCGGCAGCATCACGATGCGCATCCACAACAACCCGCCGCTGCCGCGCGAACGCTGGGGCGAGACGGCCTGGCTGCGCGCCGAGATTCCGGCCGGCAACGGCTTCGCCAACGCCCGCGGCGTGGCGCGCATCTCGACGCTGCTCGCCTGCGACGGCGTCTCGAATGGGCGGCGGCTGATGTCGAGCGAGGGCGCGGCCCGGGTGTTCTACCAGCAGTCCGACGGGCCCGATCTCGGCTTTCTCGCGCCGGTGCGCTGGGGCCTCGGCTATGCGCTCAGCCTCTTCGGCATGCGCTTCGACGACCGCAAGGTCTGCTTCTGGGGCGGCTCAGGCGGCTCGCTGATCGTGGTCGCGCCCGAGGCGCGGATGACGCTCGCCTACGTCATGAACCAGCTCGAGGGCAGCCCGTTCGGCGACCCGCGCAATAGCGCCATCCTGCGCGCGGCGCTCGACGTCCTGAAGGCGCGCTAGACTTGACTGCGGAGACCGAGACCGTCGCCGTCCGCATGACGCTCGATCCGGGCCAGGGGGCCGAATACAAGCGCCGCCACGACGCCATCTGGCCGGAGCTGGCCGAGGCGCTGAAGGCCGCGGGCGTGATCGAGTACCGCATCTTCCTCGACCCTGAGACCCACCACCTCTTCGCCGTGCTCAAGCGCCGAATCGACCACACGATGGACGCGCTGCCCGCCCTGCCGGTCATGCGCCGCTGGTGGGCGATGATGGCCGACATCATGCCGACGGCGCCCGATCTCGAGCCGCTGACGACGCCCCTGACCGAGGTTTTCCGCCTCTAGCCTCCGGCGTTCGGATCAGCGGCTGTCACAGCCTTGCATCGCGCTCGCTCAATCGTGCTCAGGATCGCGCACAAGCGCTTTGACGCCTGATTGATATTGTGTACTCACTGACAGAACGAAGGGGCTCGACAGCCGCGTCGTGCGCGCGGCTGCGCAAGGGGAAACGACCAACATGACCGGACGCATCGGATTGGCGCGCCTTGGCGCTTCGGCTTCAGGCTTGGCGCTGGCGACGGCTTTCGCCGCGATCGCGCATCCCGCCGCGGCGCAAACGCAGTCTCAGCCGACGCCCGCGGCGGCCACGACATCGTCCAGCTCGCCGGAGGTGACGGTCACCGCCGAGCGGCGAACGGTCAACCTGCAGACCGCGCCGCTGGCGGCGACGGTGCTCTCCGGCGCCCAGCTGCAGAAGATGGGTGTCTACAACGTCGACCAGCTCCAGTTCCTGACGCCCTCGCTGACAGTGACCAACTACGGGCTGGGCGAAGACTTCAACATCCGCGGCATCGGCAAGGAAGAGACGAACGTCCAGACGCCGTCAGGCGTCGTCACCTACCGCGACGGGGTCGCCACCTTCCCCGGCTTCTTCACCCAGGAGCCCTACTTCGACCTCGCCAGCGTCGAAGTGCTGCGCGGCCCGCAAGGCACCTTCGCCGGCCAGAACGCCTCGGGCGGCGCCATCTTCATCACGGAGAACCAGGCGAGCACCTCGGCGGCCCACGCCTTCATCGAGGCGCAGTACGGCAACTACAACGACGTTCGCCTCCGCGGTTGGCTGAACATGCCGGTGAACGACAACTTCGCCATCCGCATCGCCGTGCACGCCGAGCATGAGGACAGCTACTACAAGGTCAGCGGTCCGTTCACTGGCGATCCCGGGCGGCTGCAGGACTTCGACGGCCGCATCAGCCTCGTGTGGACGCCGACGCCCCAGTGGCGGATCGCGCTCAGCAACGACAGCGTCTACTATGACAACGGCGGGCTGACGGCCTCCGTCCTGCCGCTGCCGCCAGCGCCCAACTACCCGACCTATGCAATCTCGAACGGCCTCTTCAACACCGTCGACGACGTCCACTCACTCGGTATTTCCTACTGGAACCGTTCGGTCCTGAACGTCGGCTACACCTTCTCGAACGGCACGGTGCTGAAGTCGATCACCGGCTACCAGGCTGGGTACATCGCCTCGCAAGCCTCGATCGACGGCAACCTGAACGGCGACTCCTTCCCGGTGAAGGCGGCTGAAAACATCGCCTCGGAAGAGGTGAACCTGATCTCTCCCAACACCGGCCGGTTCAAGTGGGTGGTGGGCGCCTACTACCAGGACGACGTGGTTCGCATCCCGTTCGGGCTCACCGGGTTCGACATCCACACCCCGCCGTTGGACATCCTCCTGCACTATACGACGCCCAAGACGACCGAGGCGGTGTTCGGGCAGGCGACGTTCGACCTGACCGACCGCCTGCAGCTGGTCGCCGGCGCGCGCTACACCCACTCCCAGTTCACGCTCAGCGACACGACCTCGCTGCTGCTGTTCGGCTTGCCGGGCGCGATTTTCGGCCTGCCGCCCGAGACGGCCCACGCGGTGCAGAACGACGACAAGGTCACCGGCAAGATCGACCTGAACTGGAAGATCAACGACACCAACTTCGTCTACGCCTTCATCGCCACCGGCCATAAGCCGGGCGGCATCAACACCACGCCGGTGCCGTTCGGGCCGGCGGCGTTTCCGGTCGTTCCCTTCCAGCCGGAAGACCTGACCGACTACGAGATCGGTTGGAAGCCGACCTTCTTCGACGGCCATCTCCGCGGCCAGTTCGACGCCTTCTATACGACCTACCAGAAGTTCCAGCTGAGCTTCGCCACCGCCGTGGGCGGCGGGGGCGGCGCACCCGGACAGTCGATCATCCGCAACGTGCCGGGCACGACTGTCATCTGGGGCCTCGAGGCGCAGGCCCAGGGCGTGTTCGGCGATTTCTCGTTCGACGTGGCCGCCGACTATCTCAACACGCGCCTGGGCGGCGGCGCCCAGCGGCTGGGCGACCCCAGCGGCTTTCCCGAGCTGATCGGCGGCAACCGGATGGTCTACGCGCCGCAATGGACGTTCGATGTGGGCGCCCAGTACGTCTTCCACATGGGCGACGGATCGACCCTGACGCCGAGGTTCGACTACTCCTACATCGGCGATCAGTGGGCGAGTCCGTTCGAGGGGCGGGACCTGACGCTGCCAAGCGCCTTCGCGGCCCTGGAGCGGTACGCCTATCACCTGGCGCCGGTGAACCTGTTGAACGCTCAGATCACCTGGGACAAGGCGCACACCCACGTGACTCTGTTCGGCACCAACATCCTGAACGACAAATACTTCTACGAAACCGGACAGAGCGCGCCACCGATCGCCCCTGGCGTCGGGGTGGGCTTTGGCGTCCTGCGCCAGGCGGCGCCTCCGGCCGAGTACGGCATCCGGGTCTCGCGCGACTTCTGAGCCGCCTCGCGGCGGCGGGGGCGGTTGACAGCCGCACCCGCCGGGCCTGAAACCTGAGGGCCGAGATGCCCATGCCCGCTCAATCCGTCGTCGACCCCGCCGCTATCGACGCCTTCCGCCGTGACGGCTTTGTGCATCTGCGCGGCCTGCTCGATGCGGCCGAGGTCGAGCGCTTCCGCGTGGCGATGGATGCGGCCGTCGAGCGGCGCAATCGCAACGATCCGCGCTCGCTGGCCGAAAAGACGCCCTACGAGCAGTCGTTCATCCAGTGCCAGTATCTCTGGGAGGACTTCCCGGATGTCCGCCCGCTCACCTTCCACCCTGCGGTGGTCGGCCCGGCGGCGGCGCTGATCGGCGCCGAGGCGATGCGGCTCTGGCACGACCAGGCGCTCTACAAGGAGGCGGGCGGGCGCGAGACCGACGCCCACCAGGACCATCCCTACTGGCCGATCAACGAGCGAAAGACCCTCACCGCGTGGATCCCGCTCGTCGAGGTCGACCACGAGACCGGCTGCATGGGCTATGTGCCCGGCTCGCACCGGGGCGAGATGGAGTTCACCAACATCTTCACCGAACCCGGCTCGGGCGAAGCCCTGCTGGCCAAGCAGTCCGCGGCGCCGGTCTTCACGCCCGCCGCGCCCGGCGACGTCCTCTTCCACCACGGGCTGACCGTGCACCTGGCCAAGCCGAACCGGTCGGAGCGCACGCGCAAGGCCTACACCGCCATCTACTTCGCCGACGGCTGCACGCGCGCCGAAAAGGGCGCCCACCCCTCGCTCGACCGCGAGGCGATTCCCATCGGCGCGCCGATCGACAGCCGCGCGACGCCCATCGCCTGGCCGTTGCCGGGCGGCCGCCTTCCCGAGCCGGCGCCCTGGCCGGACGGCTATCTGGAGAGCCGCCCCTTCCGCGGCGCGGCCAAGATCGGCGTCTTCCCGACCGGGCCGGCCGCGTGAGCGCGCTGCGCATCGGCCTGCTGGCCGCCTCCAAGATCGCCGTGGGCGCCGTGCTCGCGCCCGCAAAGGCCCGCGACGATGTCGAGGTCACCGCGGTGGCCGCCCGCGATGCCGCCCGCGCCAAGGCCTACGCCGAGACCCACGCCATCCCGGCCGCGGCCGAGAGTTACGACGCGCTGCTCGCCCGCGACGACGTCGACGTGATCTACGTCGGCAATCCGATCGCCGGCCACGCCGAGTGGACGATCAAGGCGCTCCAGGCCGGCAAGGCGGTGCTCTGCGAAAAGGCCTTCTGCCTGAACGCGGACGAGGCGCGCGCCATGGTCGCCGCCGGCCGGGCCGCGGGCCGCCCTCTCCTCGAAGCCTTCCACTACCGCTTCCACAACGTCATGCGCCGGGCCGAGGCCATCGTGCAGTCGGGCGAGCTTGGCCCGCTGCAGCGCGCCGACGCCACCTTCGATGCGCCGATCGCCTACGATCCGAACGAGATCCGCTGGCGCGCCGACCAGGGCGGCGGCGCGCTGGGCGACCTCGGCAGCTATCCCTGCCATGCCCTGCGCACGCTCGCCGGCCAGCCGGAGGTGGTCTCGGCCAGGATCGAGATGCGCCACGGCGTCGATGCCGCCACGTCCGCCGAGCTGCGCTTCCCCGGCGGCGTCCCGGGCTCGATGCGCTGCTCGATGGTCCCGGACGGCTTCGACGCCACGCTCACGCTGGAGGGGGAGCGCGGGCGCATGGTCATCCGCAACTACCTCGGCCCGCAGATGGGCTGCTCGTTCCGCGTCACCGTCGGCGGCGAGGAGCGGCGCGAGCCGACCGAGGGCCCCACCACCTACGAGGCCCAGCTCGAGCACCTGGTCCAGGTCATGCGCGGCGAGGCCCAGCCGCTCACCGGCGGCGACGACGCCATCGGCAACATGGCGTTGATGGACGCGATCCGCGCGGCGGGCTAGCTAGGTTTTTCGCCGATCAGAGCATCTAAGGAGGCCGCGCGATGGCGTCGGAGGCTGCCGCCGATACGCCGCTGTACCAGGACCACGCAGCCGGGATCGAAGCCCGGGTCGAGGACCTGCTCGGCCGGCTGACGCTGGAGGAAAAGGTCGCCCTGATGGCCGGCCAGGCCGCCTTCAAGCTCGAGGGCGTCGAGCGGCTGGGCGTGTCGCAGCTCGGCATGAGCGACGGGCCGACAGGCGTGCGCTCCAACACCGGCCAGATGGCCACCGTCTTCCCCGTCGCCGTCGCGCTGGCGGCGACCTTCAACCCCGGCCTCACTGGCGAGGTCGCCGCCGCCATCGCCCGCGAGGCCAAGGCGCTGGGCGAGAACGTGGTGCTGGCGCCGACCATCAACATCGTCCGCACGCCGCTCTGGGGCCGCAACTTCGAGACCTTCTCGGAAGACCCCTATCTCGCCGGCGAACTGGGCGTGACTTACGTCGAGGGGCTGCAGAGCGAAGGCGTCGGCGCCTCGCTCAAACACTACGCCGCTAACAACCAGGAAGAGCGGCGCATGGACGTCAGCGTCGAGGTGGACGAGCGCACCTTGCGCGAAATCTACCTGTCGGCCTTCGAACGGGTGGTGGCGGCCGCCAAGCCCTGGACGGTCATGGCCTCCTACAACAAGCTGCGCGGGATCTTCGCCAGCGCCAATCCGCACCTTTTGGAAGACATCCTCAAGGGCGAGTGGGGCTACGACGGCGTCGTCGTCTCCGACTGGGGCGCCGTGCACTCGACCGCGCCCTCTGCGGCCGGCGGCCTCGACCTCGAGATGCCCGGCCCGCCGCGCTACTTCGGCGACAAGCTGGTCGCCGCGGTGAAGGCCGGCGAGGTCGCCGAGGCGCGCATCGAGGATGCGGCCAGGCGGCTCATCCGCCTGATCCTGCGCGCCGGCCTGCTCGACGGGACGCCCCGGGAAGGCGGCGAGCTCCGCACCCCGCGCCATCGCGAGATCGCGCGCCGCGCCGCCGAGGAAGGCATCGTGCTCCTGAAGAACGACGGCCTTCTGCCGCTCGTCGCCGGCAGCCTCAAGACGCTGGCCATCATCGGCCCGAACGCCAACTTCATTCGCCTGCAGGGCGACGGCTCCAGCCGCGTCTCGACCGACCGCTGGCCGACCCCGATCGAGACCCTGGCCGCGGCGCTGCCGCAGACCCACGTCGTCTACGCCCAAGGCGTCGATTCCGAACCGGTGCCGCCCCAGGCCCAACCGCGCATGTTCTCGCCCACCGAGACGCGCGAGGCGCCGGGCCTTGTGGCCGAATACTTCGAGCATGCCGACTTCTCCGGCCAGCCCATGCGCACCAGCCACGAGCGGCGGCTGCTGCGCTGGATCTCGACGCGCGGCCCGCGGCACGCGGCCAACCGGTTCAAGGCTTTGCGCTGGAGCGGCTTCTTCTGGCCCGAGATGACTGGCGCGCACGAGGTCTCGGTCCGCGGCGATGGCCGCACGCGGGTCATCGTCGGCGACCAGACGCTGATCGACTTCGGCGACGCCGGTCACGAAGATCTCATGGACCCGACCAGCTCGGCGGCGCTCCGCCGCACGGGCGCAACCGAGCTCGAGGCGGGGCGGCCCTACCGCTTCGTGCTCGAGTACGAGTGGTGCGACGCGCGCCCCGGCGCGGCCTTCGAGACTATGGCGCTTGGCGTCCGCCAGCCGCCGGGCGCCATCGAGGCCGCCATCGCCGCGGCGCGCGAAGCCGACGCCGTCGTGCTCGTCGTCGGCTCGGCCTCGACCACCGAGTCCGAGGGCTACGACCGCAAGACCATCGACCTGCCCGGCGAACAGAACCTCCTGGTGCGCGAGGTGGCCGCCGCCAATCCGCGCACGATCGTCGTCGTCAACGCCGGCGCGGCCATGGCCATGCCCTGGATCGACGCGGTGAAAGCGGTCGTCCAGACGTGGCTGCCTGGCGAGGAGGGCCCCGAAGCGCTCGCCCGCATCCTGCTCGGCGAGGTCTCGCCATCGGGGCGTCTGCCGGTCACCTTCCCCAAGCGGCTCGAGGACAATCCGGCCTACGGCTTCTATCCCGGCGGCGACAGCGTCGCCTACGGCGAGGGGCTGGGCGTCGGCTATCGCCACTATGACCTCAAGGGGATCGAGCCCCTCTTCCCGTTCGGCCACGGGCTGACCTACTCGACCTTCGACTACGCCGACCTGGCCGCGCCGCAGAGCGCGCGCGCCGGCGACGACGTCACCGTCCGCTTCACACTCGCCAACACCGGCCAGCGGACCGCCGCCGAGGTGGCGCAGCTCTACGTCGGCCCGCTCGCGCCCAAGGTCCCGACGCCGCCCAAGGCGCTGAAGGGCTTCGCCAAGGTCGAACTGAAGCCCGGTGAGCGGCGGACGGTGACGCTGACGTTGAACGCCCGCGCGTTCGCCCGCTATGACGAAGCGGCCGGCGACTGGGTGATCGACCCCGGCGCCTACGCGCTCCGGCTGGGCGCCTCGGCGAACGACATCCGCCTGACCGGCCAGGTCACGCTCGCCTGAACGCCGTTCAGGCTGGGTTCACTCGCACGGGCCGAGCGTGCCATGCGCCCGGCTTCGCCAGATTCCTGCTCGCCAGGTGGGATCGCGTAGCCAGCTTGGGCGTTAGCTTCGCACGCGGAGCCGGCGCATTTCGGCGCCACAAACGGAGGAACGATATGGACAAGAAGAAACTCGCGCTGCTGGGTGCGGTTGGCGCCGCCGCGGCGCTGACGGGCGCTGGGGCGGCGTCCGCGGCCCCGCCGACCAGCTACGCCGACCTGCTGCGGCCGATCCCCAACGCCACGGAAGCGCTGAAGCTGTCGGATGCGCAACTCGCGCAGTCGGGCCAGTTCCGGCTCTACAAGGCCGACCATCACCACAGCCACAGCCGCGCCTGGTGGGCGTGGTTCTATCGCCACCATCGCAGCCACCACCACAACAACTACAACAACCACAGCCATAACAACTACAACAACGGCCACAACCATAACCATAACAACTACAACAACGGCCACGACCACAACCACAACAATCACTAGTGGTGACGACTGCTGCGGGGTTCTGACGCGTCGTCAGGCCCCGCGGTCTCTCGCTTTGGCGGCGCGCAGCATGTGGCGATAGGTGCCGTCGAAGACCGTCTTCGTCGAAGACGTCCAGCGCGTGCTAAGGCCCAGCGTGTCGCGGCTGGCGTGGATGCGCCGGGCCTGCAACTCGCGCTCGGCCGACTCTTCCTCGCCCATTTCTTCCAGCTCGAGCCCCGGCTCTTCGGGGATGACCAGGACGTGCGCCATCGGCTCGCCCTTGCGGAAGACGTGCGTCACGCCCTTCGGCGGCGCCTTGAAGATCATGAAGAAGACCATCGGCCACCAGGTGGTGCGGATCAGCGCCGGCACCGCCAGCGGGACGTCGTCGCCGGCCTCGGCGTAATAGCGCGGGTGTGTCTCGAAGCGCACCGCGAACCCCGGCGGAACCTTCAGATCGAGCACGGTCTGGTGCGAGTAGTAGTGCTCGCCAAAGGGGCGGAACGGCGGCCACATCAGCCCGCTCTCGTCCGGCGGCGGGCCCCAGTCGGCCTGCAGCCGCACCTTGCCGCGGAAGGTGGTGACGCGCAGCTCCGTATCGAAAGGATAGACCAGCTCCATCCCGTACTTGGCGCCCTCCTGGAACGGCGTGCAGTGCCACACCTGCTGGTGCGCGCCGTCCGCTCGGGGCGCCGGCTCGCCGCCCCATCCGGGCACCGGCACCTCGGTCATCCTGGGCTCGGTCCCAGGGCGATGCAGGCGGTATTTCACGAGCGGCATGGGCGACGCCTCCGGATGTCCGATCAGAAACGCAACCGCAGACGAATAAGCTCCAGCGCTCCCACCCGCCAGCCTCCTGAACAGCTCCGACGGGTCGCTTGACCGCAGCGGTCCAGGGGCGGAGGGTCGGCGTCAAACGATCCCTCGGGGACTCAACGCCATGCGCCGCGTCATCGCCTTCAGCCTCGCCGCCGGCGCCGTTGCGCTCGCCGGCGCCGCCTATGCCGATCAGCCGCCGAGCGGCGCCGCAGCGCCAGGCGCGACGCCCGCCGGCGCGACGCCTGCGGCCACCGCGCCGAAGACGAGCGACCCGGTCATCTGCGAGTGGGAAGAAGAGCTCGGCAGCCGTCTGGGCCGCCAGCAGGTGTGTAAGACCAAGTCCCAGTGGCGCA